>JBCKBY010000041.1:0-18008 GCA_038910715.1 Gaiellaceae bacterium | reverse complement strand
CCGCATGCGCTGTGGCACGTCAGCGAGAACGCCGCGATCGAGCGTTTCGATCCGCACGTGAGTGCAACAGCGGCGAGCGTCGGGCCTCGCGTCTGGGGCGGTCGACACCCGCCACCTGCCGTTCTACTGGTTCCCTCGCGAGTGCCCACGAGGGATGTTCTGGGCGGCGCCGACTACCACCTCGGAAGACGCGGATCTGCTCGCCGGTGCGACGCGCGTCCACGCCGTCGAACGTCTCTGGCTCGAGGGCATGCGCTCTGCGCGAGTTGTCGCTTATCGCTTGCCGGAGGAATCCTTCACCCCTGACCTTGAGGTGGGGGGCTACTGGCTGAGTCGAGAAAGCGTGGGGCCTCTCGAGCTGGTCGAGCTCGGCGAATTGATCGGGCTCCACGCAGCCGCAGCGATCGAGCTCCGGATCGTCTCGAATCTATGGCCGCTGTGGGATCGTGTCGCCGGGTCGACCCTCGAGTTCAGCGGCATCCGCCTGCACAACGCGCCACCACGGACCGATCGTTAGGCGAGCGGCCGCTTCTTGGCCATCCCCGCCCGCCGCGGGAACCCGACGGGTGTTGGACCGGTCTTTCGGAGAACGACGAGACCGTCCTGATCGGCCTCGAATGCTGCGGCGAGCTGCGTCGCGACCTGGGCAACCCGATCCCTGTCGGCAGACTCCCCGACCCACAGGATCACGATTCCTCCGGGCCGGATTAGTGGAAGGCACAGCTCCGCTGCGACCGGGGGCTTGGCCAGCGCCTTCGCAAGCGCAATGCCGTACTGGTCGACAGGCTGGTCCTCAGCACGACCCCATACGACGCGGACGTTGTCAAGCTCCGCGGAAGCGTGCTCGAGGAAATCACACTTGCGGCGTTCTGCTTCGAGCAGAGTGAACACCCGCTCCGGGAATGCCATGGCGAGAGGAATCCCGGGTGTGCCACCGCCGGAGCCCACGTCGATCACGGGGCCGAGGGCGCGATCGAGGATCGGGGCAGCACGTAGCGCGTCGTCCAACAGAACGCGTCTAGCCTCGGCGAGGTTCGTGATTCCGGTGGTGCCAGGCGTCGCGATGACCTCCTCGAGCCAGCGCTCGAGGAACACGCTCGACACCTCAACCCGAAGCGAGCCGGGGAAGGACGACGACGTATCGGTTCGGCTCGGAGCCCTCGCTCAGAGTCTCGACGTCCGGATCGTCCTTCAGCGCCTCGTGAACGATCTTTCGCTCGACCGGCGTCATTGGATCGAGCTCGACCCGCCGTCCTGTTGCAGAAGCACGCTGGGCTGTGCGCTTCGCGACCGTCTCGAGTGCCGCGGTTCGCCGTGCCCGGTATCCCGCAGCGTCGACGACGACGGCGTGCTGATCACTCTGGCTTCGTGCCATCGCGTTGGCTAGGTACTGGATCGCATCGATGGTCTGGCCGTGCTTGCCGATGAACAGGCCGAGATCGGCACCCGTGCACGTCACCGTAACCACTCCCTCGCGTTCGGTCGACGTCGCCGTGACGCTTGCCCCGATTGCCGCTGCGACGCGTTGGACGAACTCCCGGGCGGTCTGGGCCTCCACGCTCGAGTCGGAGTCGGTGGTCTCGCCCTGTGCGGAAGCGCTCGCGATCACATGCGCAGGGGTGAAGCCGACTCCGAGAAGCCCGCGCTCGCCCTCCGAGACGACCTGGAACTCCACGCTGTCTCGGTCGAGTCCCGGTATGAGCAGCTCGAGCTCGCGGAGCGCTGCCCATTTGGCTTCGCCGACCGTCTCGCCGGTCGCTTCTACGGTGACGGCTTCCGCGTTGCTCATCTCCGCGCCCCTCCGCCGCGCTTACGCTTCACCCTGCGTGGCGGGCCGGTGCGCGCCGCGCCGCGGCCGTCTTGCGGGGCACCGGCCGACGATGCCGTCGGCGAGTCGCTTGCGTCTTTGGGTGGCGTCCTGCTTGACCGCCTCGGTGGAAGTACTGGTTTCGGCATCTGGCGACGGGTGACGAGGCCCTGTCCGGTCGTCCAGAGGTTCGTCGTGAGCCAGTAGATCATGAGCCCCGCGGGGAAGCCGAGGATGAAGGGAAGGAAGACGATCGGGAGCACCATGATCATCCAGCGCTGCGCTTTGGACTGCATCGACGTCGACATGAGGTAGGTCGACGTGAGCTGGCTGATGACATAGACGACGATGAGGACAGGTCCCCAACCGTCCTTCGTCGGCTCCGTGATGTCGACGAGACCGATCCACTCGAGGGACGAGGATGGGAAGTTCGGGAAGATCTCCTTCTCGAAGTCGCGCAGGACGAAGAAGAGTGAGATGAAGATCGGAATCTGGAAGACGATCGGCAAGCACGAGGCGTACGGGTTGATCTTGTTCTCCTTGTAGAACTTCATCAGTTCTTCCGACTGCTTCTGCCGGTCGGCCTTGTAGCGCTGCTGAATGGCCTTCATCTCGGGAGCGTGGATCTGCAGGCTCTGCATCGAGTGGATCTGGCGCACGGCAACCGGGACGAGCAGCATGCGGACGATGACCGTGAGCGCAACGATCGACCATGCCCAGGTGAGGCCGACAGAGTCGTGGAGCCACGTCAGGACCTCCGTGAGGACGTTCTCGAGCGGTGAGAGGAGCCCGCCGACGATCATGTGCGTGCCTTCCCGGACCGAAACAACGGGAACACAGACTGGTCTCGCGCATAGTCGACTCCGCCATGACTCCAGGGGTTGCAGCGAAGGAGGCGCCAGCCCGTGAGCACGCTGCCGCGGAAGATCCCGTACTCCCGAAGCGCATCCATCGCGTACTGCGAGCAACTCGGGTGGTACTTGCAGGTTCCTTGCGGAGTCAGGAGCCCGAAGGTCCAGCGCCATGCGTGGACGAGCGCGATACCGATGTACTTCACGAGCGCACCCGCCCCAGCACGTCGGAGATCTCGCTTAGGAGCCACTCGCGACCTCGCGCCTCGGCGGGGTCGGCGAAACCCGCACGCGCGGCCAAGACGTAGTCATGACCTGGCGGCACCGTCTCGAGGAGCTCGCGCCAGGCTTCTCGCAGAAGTCGCTTGACCCGGTTTCGAACGACGGCCGAGCCGACCGAGCGGGGAACCGCCAAGCCGAGGCGCGGCACTCCGCCCATGTCCTCGTCGCGGGGGAACCAGTGCAGGATGAGGTAACGCGTCGACGCCGACTGGCCGCGACGATAGACGGTGTCGAAGTCCCGAGAACGCGAGAGTCGGCTGCGGCGCTGCACCTGCGGGCGTCTCAGGCGGAGAGGCGCTTACGCCCTCTCGCACGACGCCGCTTGAGGATCGCGCGGCCTCCGCGCGAGGCCATTCGCGCTCTGAATCCGTGTCGCCGCTTCCGGCGACGTACGTTCGGTTGGTATGTACGTTTCAAGGTGTCTTCGCTCTCGAGAGGATGGCGGGGTCGGGCGAGCGGGCAGTATAGACGACCCGTCCGAGCCGAAGTTTTCCACAGTCGTGGCGACGTGGGTCTGTCTCGAAATCGCTGCTCCGCACGTCTCGACGTTGTCTGAGCCGGGAACGAATATCGCATCTTCCACAGGTGTGGATAGAGGTGTGGAACCCACGAACTCCCTGCAAAACGGCCTGGTTTTCATCCACAGGCGGCTCTGGTGAGGCGCGGGAGCCTTGCTTTCAGTGGTGCTATGCTCGCCCCTTCCCTACGACCCGAACCAGCGCGAGGACGGGTGGAGCACGCAACCGAGACAACAGCCGAGAACCTCTGGGAGTCGATTGCAGCACGACTGAGAGAGGCGCTCACCGAGACGACCTATGAGACGTGGTTCGGTCACGCGCACCCTACTGCGCTGACCAATGACAAACTTCTGGTGGAGGTGCCCAACGACTTCACCCGGGACTGGATCCAGGGTCACTTCTTCGATTTCGTGTCTGGAGCGGCTCGCGAGTCTCTCGGGCGTAACGTGGTCGTGTCGTTCTCCGTGAGTGACGGCTTGACCGCAGCGTCAGCCGCACCGGCTCGCGTCGAGAGTCAGGTTCGCAGTCGCGATGCAGAGTTGGCGTACCGCGACACGCCGGATGTCGAGCTCAACCCGAAGTACACCTTCGACCTGTTCGTGATCGGCTCGTCCAACCGCTTCGCGCACGCCGCGGCTCTCGCTGTAGCCGAGGCGCCGGCCCAGGCCTACAACCCCCTCTTCATCTACGGCGGGACCGGCCTCGGCAAGACCCATCTGCTGCAGGCCATCGGTCACTACGTTCGCCAGCACTCGCGGCGCTTGACAATGCGTTACGTCACGAGCGAGACGTTCATGAACGACTTCATCGACTCGCTTCGGGACAAGCGCATCGAGGGTTTCAAGAGGCGCTACCGCAACTACGACGTCCTTCTCGTTGACGACATCCAGTTCTTCGAAGGGAAAGAGCGGATTCAGGAGGAGTTCTTCCACACGTTCAACTCCCTGTACGAGGGTGGTGCGCAGATCATCATCTCGTCCGATCGTCCTCCGCGCGAGATCGCGACGCTCGAGGAGCGACTACGGTCGCGCTTCGAGTGGGGCCTGCTCACGGACATCCAAGCGCCGGATCTCGAGACGCGCATCGCGATCCTTCGCAAGAAGGTCAACACCGAGCGGATCGGTGTCACGGATCCGGAAGTGCTGACGTTCATCGCAGGCCGCGTGTCGTCGAACATCCGCGAGCTCGAGGGTGCGCTCACCCGGGTCGTCGCGTTCTCCTCCTTGACGGATCGTCCAATGACCGTCGATCTCGCCGAACACGTGCTCAAGGACGTCTACCCACAAGGAGAAGCCGCGCCGGAAGTCACGATCTCTCGGATTCAGGAGGCGGTGTCGCAACGGTTCGGTGTCACCCTCGACGAACTCGTGAGTCCGCGGCGTTCCCAGGCGGTCGCGTATCCCCGCCAAGTCGCGATGTATCTCTCTCGCGAGCTCACCGATTCATCGTTGCCCAAGATCGGCAGGGAGTTCGGGGGGCGGGACCATACAACGGTGATTCACGCGAAAGACAAGATCACACGCCTCATCCGTGAGGACCGCTCTGTGTACAACCTTGTGCAAGAACTCACCGCGCGTATCAAGCAGGCACGCTGATGTTGGGGGTCCCGAGCACCACGTTCGCCAGGCCTGTGGAAATCGTGCTGTCCCTCCACAGATCTCACCACAGTCGTTTTCCCCGCTCTTGCGGCACAATCACCCTGTCATCCACGTGATTCACACTCTTACTACTACTACGAGTTCTTTTAAGTAATGAATACAGAAATAGCCTCCGGAACCGCGCTTCGCGCAACGTGCTCTCGTGGCGATCTCGCTGCGGCACTTGCTGTCGTCGCACGAGCCCTTTCGAGCCGCGGCGCCGTGCAGGTCTTGAGCGGGATCCTCCTTCAGGCTGAGGAAGGGCGACTGACGCTCGCCGCGACTGACATGGAGATCTCCATGCGCACGTCAATCGCAGGCGAGATCTCGGGAGACGCTGCGGTCGTCGTGCCCGGGAGGCTCCTGACGGACCTCGTCAGACTCTTGCCGGACGAGTCCGTTACGCTCACACACGAAGAAGGTGACGGGGTTCTTGCGGTCGTCTCCGGTAGCCACTCGTCACGCCTGAACGTCTTCAGCGCCGAGGATTTTCCGCGTCTCCCACCACTCGACGTACCGCTGCAGAAGATCGAGGCGCCTGCGCTTCTCGAGACCATCGACAAGGTCGGTCGCGCAGCGTCACGGGACGAATCGAGGCCTGTGCTCACCGGCGTCCTCGTGCGCTTCGAAGGCGAGAAGCTGATCATGGCCGCGACCGACTCGTACCGGCTGGCCGTAAAGGAGACGGAGCTCACGACAGCGGCACCGGAGCTCGACGCAATCATTCCGGCTCGCGCGCTGCAGGAGCTCGTCCGACTGGCGGCCGGCGCGGAGCACGTCGAGCTTGGCGTTCACGAGAACTACGTGATCTTCTCGGCCGGCGACGCGTGGCTGACGAGCAGGCGCATCGACGGCCAGTTTCCGAACTACAAGCAGCTCCTTCCAGAGACCTTCGAGGCCGAGATCACGATTCAGCGCGAGGCGCTCCTCGAGGTCGTCCGCCGCGCAGGGGTCATGGCCCAGCGCAACGCTCCGCTCCGCTTGCGATTCGCAGAGGGCGAGCTCACGATCTCAGCTCAGACCCAGGATGTGGGCGAGGCAACGGAGTCGCTCCCGATCGACTTCGCCGGCGAAGAGATCGAAATCGGGTTCAACCCGGACTTCCTCCGGGATGGGTTAGAGGCGACAGCGAGCGACACGATCCAGCTCAAGCTGATCAACCGCTTACGGCCCGGGCTCATCACTTCACCCGACGAGAGCTTCTGGTACCTGATCATGCCGATCCGGCTCGCGGGCTGATCGTCCGCGAGGTCACGCTCCGGGACTTCCGCTCGTACCCCGGTCTGGAGCTTCGGCTCGAACCTGGCGTCGTGTTGCTTCACGGCCCCAACGGAGCCGGCAAGACCAACCTTCTCGAGGCGCTTCATGTAGGAACTCAGGGCTTCTCACCCCGTGCGCGAAGCGATGCGCAGATGGTGCGGTTCGGCGCTACGGCAGGCAGAGTTACCCTTCGCGGCACACACGGGGCGACGGCGTTCGAGGCGGATGTCGTCCTCGCTCCCGGAGACGCGCGGCGGGCACATCTCAACGGCGAGCGACTCTCGTCTGCGGATCGGCTACGGCACGAGCTGCGCACACTCGTCTTCACCCCGGACCGGCTGGCCGTCGTCAAGGGGGCGCCCGCAACACGGAGGGCATATCTGGACAGGAGTCTTGGCCGCCTGAACCCCGCTCGAGCTGCGCTTCCGGTCGAGTACGCCGCCGCCGTCGGTCAACGAAACGCGTGTCTCCGTCGGCTCCGCGCCGGAACCTCATCGGCCGATGCACTAGAGCCCTGGACCGAGAAAGTCGCTGCTTTGGGGACTGCTCTGGTTCTTGCACGCACCGAAGCTGCGGCGACGCTGGCAGCGCCGTTCACAGAGGTGGCGGGTGCCCTGGGGCTCGACTCCGCAATCCTTGGCTACGACGGAGTCCCTCCGACTGTGTCCGAGCTCGACGCTCGACTCGACCGCGACCTCGACCGCGGGCTCACAGGCGCCGGGCCCCATCTCCACGACGTGCGGCTCGAAGCCCGAGGACACGAGCTGCGGTCGTTCGGGTCGCAGGGTGAGCAGCGGATCGCCGTTCTCGCGCTCGTCCTCGCCGAAGCCGATGTCCTGCGATTGCGAACAGGTTCGCCACCACTGGTGCTCCTCGATGACGTCCTCTCCGAACTCGACGGCGACCGCCGCCGGTCGCTCGCTGCGATCGTCTTGCGAGGTGGCCAGACGGTGATCACAGCCACGGCTTCCGCGGCGCTACCGGCCGAGCCGGCTCAGGCACTCGCAGTCACGCCCGGAGACGTGCGCTAATGGACCGGATCGGACGTGAGGTCGAGCGAGAGCTCGCTCGAGGTGGCAGCCGGGACGCGCTTCCTCTCGCCGCGGTCACGTCTGCGTGGCCCGCTGCCGTGGGCGAGACCGTGGCGCGGCAGGCGTGGCCGCTCCGCATCGGTCGTGATGGAACGCTCCACATCGCGACCTCGTCTTCAACCTGGGCCTTCGAGCTCGATCGACTCGCGCCGGAGATCCTCGGCCGTCTCGAGGCGCGGCTGGGAGCAGATCGGACCCCTGCGAAGCTGAGGTTCGCCGTCGGCCCGGTCCCGGAGCCAGGGACGCCAGCAGAGGACGCTCCGACGACATCGTCGAGCATGCCGATCCCAACGCCGGAAGAGGTCGTAGCAGCAGAGCGCGCGGCCGCTGTGATCGACGATCCCGAGCTCCGAGAGCTCGTGGCTCGAGCCGCTCGAGCGAGCCTCGCCAAGGCTCGGTCCGGCCGCCATTTCTGATAGACTTGTCCGGCCCCGCAATATGGCGATTTGCAGGGCTTTTTTAATGGCCGAAGCAGCCTACACCGCAAAAGACATCACCGTTCTCGAAGGCCTCGAGCCGGTTCGTCTACGCCCCGGGATGTACATCGGGTCGACGGGTGCCCGCGGCCTGCATCACCTCGTGTATGAGGTGGTTGACAACGCCGTCGACGAGGCGCTGGCGGGACGCAACGACCTTGTCGACATCAAGATCCACCCGGACAACTCGGTGACCGTCGTCGATGCCGGCGCCGGCATTCCGGTCGATGTGATTCCGGAGCAAGGACTGCCCGCGCTCACCGTCGTCCTGACCAAGCTCCATTCCGGCGGGAAGTTCGGCGGCGAGGGGTACAAGGTCTCGGGTGGGCTTCACGGAGTCGGCGTCTCCGTCGTGAACGCGCTCTCGGAGTGGCTGGTCGCCGAGGTCCGTCGGGACGGGGAGGTCTATCGCCAGGAGTTCGCGCGTGGCGAGCCCACAACCGACATGGAGACCGTCGGAGTAGCGGCCAAGGAGGAGTCCGGCACGACGATCTCGTTCCTCCCCGACCCGGACGTGTTCGACGAAACCGAGTTTTCGGCCCCGACCCTGTCGCAGCGCCTGCGCGAAACCGCTTTCCTGACCCGTGGCCTGCGGATCGTCCTTCGGGACGAGCGCGCCGGGGGCAAGACCGAGGAGTTCCACTACGAAGGCGGCATCCGCGACTTCGTCGCACACGTGAACGAGTCGAAGGACACCGTGCACAAGCACATCGTCTACTTCGAAGGCCAGACCGACGACGGCCAGGTCGAGGTCGCGATGCAGTGGAACGGCTCGTACGTGGAGTCGGTCTTCTCGTTCGCGAACAACATCAACACGACCGAAGGTGGCGCGCATCTCTCCGGCTTCAAGGCAGCGCTGACGGGCACGCTGAATCGCTACGCCCGCGACAAGGGCCTGCTCAAGGAGAAAGAGGACAGCCTCGAGGGAGACGACGTCCGCGAGGGCCTAGCCGCAGTCATCTCGGTGAAGCTCCGGAACCCGCAGTTCGAGGGTCAGACGAAGACGAAGCTCGGGAACCCGCCGATCGAAGGGCTCGTCAAGACGACCGTCAACCAGCAGCTCGCGCAGTTCCTCGAGGAGAACCCGACCGATGCGCGCCAGATCATCAACAAGGCGGTGTCGGCCTCCCGCGCTCGTCAGGCCGCACGGAAGGCGCGTGAGCTCACCCGGCGGAAGAGCGCGCTCGAGTCGAACTCACTTCCGGGCAAGCTGGCGGACTGTCAGATCTCGGACCCCGAAGTCGCCGAGCTGTTTCTCGTCGAGGGGAGCTCGGCTGGCGGATCCGCAGTCGACGCACGCGATCGCAGCTTCCAGGCGATCCTTCCGCTGCGCGGCAAGGTCATCAACGCCGAGAAGAACCGGATCAACAAGGTTCTCTCGAACGAGGAGATCCAGGCGATCGTCACGGCCATCGGGACAGGAATCGGGGAGGAGTTCGACGCATCGAAGCTCCGATATCACCGAGTCATCGTGATGACCGACGCAGACGTCGACGGCGCGCACATCCGAACTCTGATCCTGACGTTCCTCTACCGCCAGATGCAGCAACTCGTCGACGGCGGCAACGTCTTCATCGCCGTTCCTCCGCTCTATCGGGTCAAGCTGGGCAACCAGCTGCGCTACGTCGAGAAGGAGTCTCAGCTCGAGGACCTGCTCGCGCGAGAGCGGATCAAGGACATGGAGGTCACGGACCGGGGCGGCGAGAAGCAGACACTCACCGAGACCCGATACGGGCGCTTCCAGCGCGTTCTCCACGAGTTCGACGGCTGGGTCTCACGACTGCGCGAGGACTTCGGCTCTGCCCCCGCGAACTTCGTCGTCGACCACAGACTCGTCGAAGCGGATGCCGCCGACTCCGTCGAGAGCGCGCTGGCAAGTCTCGAGCCGAACGGGTTCGAGCTCGCGGTGCTCGAGTCGTCCGGCGACAGTACGCACGTAAAGGCAATCGAGCGCGAGACCGGCGCGGCGGCAAGCATCGTGGTGCCGAGCGCACTCCTCACGTCGCCGATCTACGCCAACGTGCGCAAGACGTACGCGCGGCTTGCGGAGATCGTCGGACGGCCGCCATTCGAGCTCGCCTTCGGCAAGAAGGTTCGGCGTGCGGATACCTTCGCTCAGCTTCGGGAGATGGCACTCGAGCTTGCGAAGGAGGGCCTCCAGGTCAGTCGGTTCAAGGGCTTGGGTGAGATGGACGCGGAGGAGCTCGCGGACACGACGATGAATCCGACGAACCGGATCTTGATCCGCGTCGACGTGGAGGACGCCGCCGCGGCCGATCGGATCTTCTCGACGTTGATGGGCGACCAGGTCGAGCCCCGGCGCGCCTTCATCGAGCAGAACGCGCGGGATGTGAGGTTCCTGGATGTCTGACGTGACCGAGCCTCTCGGCTCGGGCCGGATCGAAAGCCGCGAGCTCGAGCAGGAGATGCGCTCGAGCTTCCTCGACTACGCGATGAGCGTGATCGTCTCGCGCGCGCTCCCGGATGCACGTGACGGCCTAAAACCCGTGCACCGCAGGGTGCTGTTCGCGATGCACGAGGCGGGTCTCCAGCCCAACCGTCCGCGACTCAAGTCTGCTCGCGTCGTCGGCGACGTCATGGGGTACTACCACCCGCACGGGGACCAGTCGATCTACGACACGCTCGTGCGCATGGCGCAGCCGTTTTCGTTGCGCTACCCACTTGTCGACGGCCAAGGGAACTTCGGAAACATCGACGACTATCCAGCAGCCGCGATGCGCTACACGGAGTGCCGGCTCACACGGCTGGCGACGGAGATGCTCCGTGACATCGACATGGACACGGTCGACTTCACGCCGAACTACGACGAGTCGCGCAAGGAGCCCACTGTCCTCCCTTCGCGGTTTCCGAACCTCCTCGTCAACGGCTCAGCGGGAATCGCCGTCGGAATGGCGACGAATATGCCGCCGCACCGACTTGGTGAAATCGCCGACGCGATCGTGCAGCTCATAGACAAGCCCGAGGCCAACGTCGAGGACCTGATGAAGCACGTCAGGGGCCCCGACTTTCCGACGGGAGCGATCGTTGTCGGGCGGTCTGGCATTCGAGATGCCTATCGCACGGGGCGAGGCCGCATCGTCATGCGCGCCAGGGCTCACGTAGAAGAGCTACGCGGTGGCAAGAACGCCGTCATCGTCACCGAGCTGCCGTATGGCGTGAAGAAGGGCGGCGACTCCGGCGTGATCAAGAAGATCGCCGACCTCGTCCACGACAAGGTCCTGAGCGAGATTTCCGACGTCAAGGATCACTCGGACAGGTCAGGGATACGGATTCAGATCGACCTCAAGCGCGAGGCGATTCCGCAGGTCGTCCTGAACAAGCTCTTCAAGCACACCCAACTCCAGGCCACGTTCGGCTACAACGCCGTCGCGCTCGTCGACGGCGTTCCGCGGACACTCTCGTTGCTCGAGCTCGTCACGTACTACCTCGACTACCAACGCGAGGTCGTCACTCGGCGATCGAAGTACGAGCTGCGCAAAGCCGTCGACCGCGCTCACGTCCTCGAGGGCTACCTCATCGCGCTCGACAACCTCGACGAGGTCATCGCCTTGATCCGCGCCGCCGAGGACACGGATGCCGCCCGCACAGCGCTCATGGTTCGGTTCGAGCTCTCCGAGATCCAGGCGCAGGCGATCCTCGACCTGCGACTCCGCGCGCTCACGGGGCTCGAGCAAAAGCGTGTTGAAGACGAGCACGCTGATCTACAGGAGCGGATCGCGGAGTTGCGAGCGCTGCTGGGAGATCCTGCTCGTGTCGCCGCCGTGGTCCGCGAGGAGTTGCTCGAGATCAAGGAGATCTACGGGAAGTCCGACGAGCGTCGTACGGAGATCGTCGCCGGCGAGACCGAGCTGGAGCTCGAGGACATGATCGCCGAGGAGGACATGGTGATCGCGATCACCAACTCCGGCTACATCAAGCGACTACCGGTGACGACGTACCGCGAGCAGCGCCGCGGCGGAATCGGCGTGATGGGGATGGACATGAAGGACGACGACTACATCGAGCATCTCTTCGTCGCCTCGACGCACGACTACATCCTCTTCTTCACGACCGTCGGCAAGGTGTATCGACTCAAGGTGCACGAGCTTCCGCTCGGCTCACGCCAGTCGAAGGGGCGGGCGATCGTGAACCTCCTGCCGTTCCGCCAGGACGAGTATGTGCGCGCCGTCATCGCCACGCGGAACTTCGAAGAGGCGAAATACCTGGTCTGCGCGACGCGGAAGGGAATCGTCAAGAAGACCGAGTTCGGCGCGTACAACACGACGCTCAAGGCGGACGGGATCATCGCCATCAAGCTGCGCGAGAACGACGAGTTGATAGGCGTACGTCTCGCAGGGGACGCGGACGACGTGCTCATGGTCTCGCGTCTCGGCCAGGCGGTTCGCTTCCACGCCAAGCAGGCGCGAGCGATGGGTCGCGACACGACCGGTGTCGCGGGCATGAAGCTCCGCGCCGGAGACGAGGTCATCGAGGTCGACATTGCCGACGACGAAGCGGACCTGCTCGTTGTCACCGAGAACGGCTACGGAAAGCGCACGCGAGTCGGTGACTATCCCGTCAAGGGACGGGGGACGATGGGCGTGAAGACGGTGCAGCTGGTGGAGAGCAAGGGTCGACTCGCCGGCGCGCGGATCGTGCGTGACGGCTACCAGGTGATGCTCATCTCCGACGGCGGCACCGTGATCAAGATTCCGGTCGACGGGATTCGGCGAGCAAGCCGCTCCACCCAGGGCGTGATCGTGATGCGCTTGCGCGAGAAAGAGCAGGTTGCCACGCTCGCACCCGTCATCGGCTCGGATGACGAGGTTGAGCCAGACTTGCCTGAAACCGTCACAGGCTCGGGCGAGGCAGAGCCCGAAACCAGCGCCGTAGATCCGCCTGCTTGAGCTACGCCTCGCCGGCGTCCGCCACGTTCTTGAGCGCGGTGAGAAGGTCGATCGGGATCGGGAAGATGATCGTCGAGTTGTTCGATGCTCCGATCTCGAGCAGCGTCTGCAGGTAGCGCAACTGCACCGTGATCGGCTCCTGGGACATGATCGCCGCAGCGTCTTTGAGCCGCTCCGAGGCCTGGAACTCGCCTTCCGCAGAGATGATCTTCGCGCGGCGTTCGCGCTCGGCTTCCGCCTGTCGCGCCATCGCCCGCTGCATACTGGCGGGGATCTCGACGTCCTTGACCTCGACGACCGAGACCTTGATCCCCCACGGCGATGTGGACTCGTCGATGATCGCCTGCAGGATCGCGTTGATCTTGTCTCGCTCGGAGAGGAGCTCGTCGAGGACGTGCTGGCCGAGGACGGACCGAAGCGTCGTCTGGGCGATCTGCGACGTCGCGACCATGTAGTTCTCGATCTGGACGATGGCTGAGTTCGGCTCCACAATGCGGAAGTAGGCGACCGCGTTCACGCGGACCGGGACGTTGTCCTTCGTGATCACCTCTTGCGGCGGGACGTTGAGCGTCACCGTTCGCAGGTCAACCTTGACCATGCGGTCGACGATCGGGATGAGCAGGAAGAGACCCGGTCCCTTCGGCTCCGGGAGCAGCCGGCCCAGACGGAAGATCACGCCGCGCTCGTACTCGCGCGCGATCTTGACCGCCGCGAAGAGGAACAGGACGACGACGACGAGCGCTGCGACGAGAACGATCAGGCCTACGGATACGTCCATCAGCTCTGCCCCTCCGATTCGGTTGACACCATGGATCCTACGACGAGGCGCAAGTCATCCTCGACCTGCTCGACGCGAACGTGCTCGCCCGGGACGAGCGGGACGTCGTCGATGGTGCGAGCGCGCCACAGTTCTCCGTTGACCTGCACCATCCCCGCGCGTCTGACAACGCCGCTGTGCCCCACCAGTTCCTGGACACCCACGGCGACGGGCCGGCGCGCTACGCGCACCACCCGAGAGAGAGCGATGCCCAGAAGCAACGCGAGGGTCCCGGCGATTCCGATCGCCACCGGGAGGGAGACCTGGTACGCGTCACCGGCTGGATCGAACAGCATGAGTGCGCCGAGAACGAACATGACTCCTCCGG
The DNA here is from genome assembly GCA_038910715.1 of Gaiellaceae bacterium. GTDB lineage: Bacteria > Actinomycetota > Thermoleophilia > Gaiellales > Gaiellaceae > GMQP-bins7. The sequence continues at coordinate 4,034 of JBCKBY010000041.1, read as the reverse complement.
CGACGGTCAGCGCCCCGTGTGTCGGGACGAAGGCCTCGGCCACGAAGAAAGCCGCGGCGAGGATCATCAAGAGCAGCCCGGCGAGCGAGACGGGAAGCACCTGTAGGCCGTAGAGCCCGAGGATCAAAGAGATCGCTCCCACCGTTCCCGGGAAGACCAACCCCGGATTCCAGAGCTCGACGACAATCCCGATGAGGCCGATCGAGAGCATGAGCGCGATGAGGTTCGGGTCGACGAGGAAGTCGCGCGCTTTCTGCCAGAAGCTCATCTCGACGTTCTCGATCTGCGCTCCCGCCGTTTCGAGCACGAGTCCCTTCGGAACCGTCTTCATTCCGTCAACTCGGTTCAGCAACGCCGGCAGGGTGGGTGCGATCACCTCGACGAGTCCGATCGCCTTCGCTTCACGAGCGCCGTAGTTGGCAGCCTCGGTGACCATCTTGCGGGCCGCCTCGACGTTGCGGTCGTGCTCGCGGGCAAGCTCGCCGACGTAGGCGGCGGCGTCATTGACGATCTTTCGCCTCAGGTCCTTCGAGATGTCCTCGCCCCCGAGTGAGATCGGAGTGGACGAGCCGATGTTGGTCTGCGGCGCCATTGCTGCGATATCCGCCGACATCGCGATAACGGCTCCGGCCGAATCGGCGCTCGAGCCGGGGGGCGCGACATAGACGATGACAGGCACTTTCGAGGCGAGGAACCGCTTGACGATGCCGCGCATCGAGGAGGCGAGACCGCCTGGAGTGTCGAGAACGAGAACGACGGCCGCGACCTCCTCCTCCTCGCCGCGGTCGACGGCGTTCTCGATGTATTCCTGTGTCACCGGGTTGATGTCGTTGTCGAGATGAACGGCGAGAACCCGCCTCTCCAAGTCTTGCCCTCCGGCGCCTACAGGCGCGGCGAGTGCGACAAGGGTGAGCGCGAGAAGAAGAAATCCCCGCAAATAGCGGCTCAGCACCGGTGTAAGGATTCTATCAACGGAGGTTCCACGCCCTTGCCCGCGAACGGCTGGAAGGCCACCCTGGCTCGTATGCGCCGCCTTGCACTCCTAGCCGCCGCTTTCTTCGCGGCCACGTTCGCGCCGGAAGCGTTGGCCGCGAACGGCGCGCAAGTGAGCACGGTGGCTCTTCGCGCCACCGGTCCGAATACGTTCGCGCCAGACTCGGAGGTCGCTCGATTCACCCTTGCTGGCGTGCACTGGCGCGGCCCCGGCCGCGTGTTTCTTCGCACGCGCACGAGCACGGGCCGGTGGACCGCGTGGCGCGCCGCAGCGCCTGAGGACGAGGACGGTCCTGACGCTGGCTCGCGCGAGGCGACTGCCTCGGGGTGGACTCCGGGCAATCCTTGGTGGGTCGGTCCCTCGAACGCGATCGAGGCTCGGACCGTCGGCCGCGTCTCCCGGATTCGCGCGCATCTCGTCTGGAGCCCAGAGACAAAGATCCCGTATCGACTAACTGCCGTGGCAGGCTTGCCGGCGATTGTGCCGCGCCTTTCGTGGGGAGCGGACGAGTCGATCAGGCGCGGCCCACCGGCGTATTCGGCAGATGTCCGGTTCTCGATCATCCATCACACGGCCGGACGCACTGACTACACGCGATCAGAGGCACCGGCCATCGTCAAGGGGATCCAGCTCTATCACGTGCAGGGAAACGGTTGGAACGACATCGGCTACAACTTTCTCGTCGATCGCTTCGGCACCGTCTATGAGGGGAGGTACGGCGGGATCGACCGCAACGTCGTCGGCGCGCACGCGCTTGGCTTCAACACCAGCTCGGTGGGCATCGCCCTGATTGGGACCTATGGGGACACGCAACCGTCCAAGGCGGCACTAGACGCAATCTCCCGCCTGGTTGCCTGGCGGCTCGATCTCGCCCACGTCGACCCGACGGGCTTCCTGACGTACATCTCCGGGGGCAGCGAGCGGTATGCGAACGGGATTCCGGTGGTGCTGAGCGCGATCTCGGGGCATCGCGACACGGGTTTCACCGAGTGCCCGGGAGATGCGCTCTATTCCAAGCTCGGCTCCCTCGCAGCCTCGGCTCGGGGCGTTGGGCTACCAAAGATCTTCGAGCCGCGAGTCGAGGCCAGCGGCACCGTTGTTCGCTTTCGCGCAAGGCTCTCGTCACCGCAGCTGTGGACGGCCGCGGTGACGACCACTGCGGGCGTAGAGGTGGCGCGGAGTTCAGGGGTCGGCACCGACATCGACTGGACCTGGGACTCCGCGGGAGTCGCGGCCGGCACCTTTACCTGGACGATCAGCGCCGGCGAGGCGCGACCGGCGACCGGCGTTCTTCGAGCAGGCGGAGCGGCGCAGCCTCTCGCGATCGAAGCGGCCTCGGCTGAGCCCGAGGCGATCAGCCCCAACGAAGACGCGCAGGCCGACACGACCCTGCTCACGTATCGCCTGAGCGCGTCCGCGAACGTCACCGTCGAAGTGATCGACTCGATCGGGGGCGTGATCGCGACGCCTGTCGACCGGGTCTGGACAAGCGCGGGTCAGCACACGGTGCAAATCGACGGCGCCGGGCTGCCCGACGGCCGCTACGGGATCGTCATCACCGCGCGGACGGCAACCGGTACGACGGTGCAGAGCATCGTTCCGCTCACGGTGAGTCGCACTCTAGGTGTCGTCACGGCAAGCCCCGCGGCCTTTTCCCCGAACGGCGACGGGAGGAGAGATCGACTCGTCGTGACCTTCTCGCTCGCTGCAGCCGCGGATGTCAGGATTCGGATCGAGCGTGACGGACGCTGGGTGGCGAGGCCGCTGATCGGGAACTTCGTCCCAGGCACACAGCGCTTCGTCTGGGACGGCGTTCGGTCTACGGGGGCACTTCGAGACGGCGCCTACCAAGCGATCATCGAGGCCCAGGATGGGATAGGGGCCATCTCGTACGGCGTTCCCTTCGTTTCTGACACGGTGGCCCCGCGTCTGCGGATCCTGCCGAGCAAGCGGCTCCGCGTCGAAGTGAGCGAGCCGTCAGTGCTCACGCTCCGCATCGACGGTCGCGCCCTGCGCTACGAGGCAAAGCGGGCCGGACTGATTCACATTCCGTGGGACGGCCCTGCGCGTCGCGTTCGCGCCGTCGCCTGGGACGTCGCAGGCAATGTCAGCGGCCCGGTCGTCCGAATCGCGGCGCCGAGTCCCCCGGGATCCGGCCAGTAGACTCGCGCCGTGCAGGCGCCGTTCCCCCCGGTTCCCTTCGGCCGTGACGTCATCGAAGCGATCCTGCCCCACCGTGGGCCGTTCCTCCTCATCGACGAGGTAACGGAGCTGGAGCCCGGTCGTAGGGTCGTCGCGCGCCGAGAGGTGCGCGCGGACGACTGGTGGTTTCCGGGGCACTTCCCGGACCGGCCCGTGATGCCCGGGGTGCTCATCGTCGAGGCGATGGCGCAGACGGGGGCGATCGCAGTTCTGATCCAGGAGGAGAACCGCGGGAAAGTCGCCTTTTTCGCCGGGATCGACGACTGTCGCTTCAAGCGGATCGTCTCGCCTGGAGACACCCTCACACTCATGTGCGAGATCGACACGGTGCGCGGCCCGATCGGACGGGGGAAGGCTACGGCGCACGTCGGGGACGAGCTTGCCGCACGTGGCACGCTCACCTTCGCCGTGGAGCGTTAGTAGGTGCTCGGAACAGCAGCCCCTGGCGTTCGGATCGGTATCACCGGCCTCGGAACCCACGTCCCCGAGCGCGTGCTGACGAACGCCGAGCTCGCGCAGATCGTCGAGACCTCGGACGAGTGGATCCGCGAACGAACGGGAATCCGTGAGCGACGTATCGCAGCGGACGACGAGGCGCTGACGGACATCGCGATGCCAGCCGCAATCGCGGCCCTCGCCGATGCGGGCGCCGACCCCGCCGAAATCGATCTTCTGATCTGCGCAACCGTGACGCCGGACATGATGTTCCCGACGTCTTCGGCGCTGCTAGCGGACGCGCTCGGTATGCCCAATGCCGCCGCGTACGATCTCCTTGCCGGCTGTACCGGGTTCGTCTACGCGATTGCGCAGGCGTACGGAATGCTGGCGTCGGGCCTCT
>JBCKBY010000040.1:0-18441 GCA_038910715.1 Gaiellaceae bacterium | reverse complement strand
ATGACATGCGTCGATGCGTCGCGTGCGGGGTACGCACGGACGTGGACGCGAAGCTGCGCTCGCCCGGCGTCCGAGCCGAGCTCGTGCGCTCGCCCGGCGTCCGAGTCGAGCTGCTGCGTTCGAAGAGTCCGCGACCGGTGCAGGCCCTCCTCGAGGTCGTCGCCGAGCGCGAGCCGGGCCTCCTCGTCTTCGGCCTCGACCGGACGCGGATGCGCCCGCACGCCTACCGGAAGGCCGCAAGGCCGTGCAGGACGGCGTCTCCTGCCTCGTCTGGCTCGCCTCGTGAGAGCGGCGCTCTAATCAATATTGGTTATTCTCTTCGGCGCCCCGAGTGTGCCATCCTCCGCCTGCCACAGCAAAACCGGAGGCTGTGGGCTCTGAGGAGAGCGTCTGAAGCGTTGCTCTCGGTGATTTCGCAAACACCGAAGCGTGGGGGCGAAGATGAGTGACCAGGTAAGCACTGGTGACCAGGTAAGCACTGGTGGTGAAGGACACACCGAGCTCGTCCGCGCGATCCGCTGGCAGGACGCCTTTTGGATCGCCTCGGGCGTCCCGGCTCTGCTGATCTTCTCCGTCGGCTACATCGCCGTCCTGACCGGGCCCGTCTCGGTCCTCATCTGGGTCGTCTCCGTCTTCGTCGGTCTGGCAATGGCCTTCGTGTATGCCGAGATGGCCGGCATGTTCCCCGAGAAGTCGGGCGGCCCGCCGGTCTTCGGGGCGCAGGCGTGGAAGCGCTACTTCAAGCCGATCGCCCCGCTCAACATCTGGGGCTACTGGTTCGCCTGGACGCCGGTGATCGCGATCGGCGGCCTCCTCATGGGCGGCTACATCCAGCGGGAGTGGTTCCCGGGTCAGACGTGGTCGCTCGACTGGGCGCCCACCTCCGACTTCGGGCTGCACATCAACTTCGCTTACGTCGTCGGCGCTGCGATCATCCTCGCCCTCCTCTGGCTCAACCACTTCGGGATCAAGGAGAGCGCGATCGTTCAGCTCGTGCTGGGGGTCTGCTCACTCGTTCCGCTCGGGCTCCTCATCATCGTCCCGATCTTCCAGGGGAAGATCGACTTCGGCAATTTCACCCCGTTCGAGGTCCCGGGCGCGAGCGGCTGGGGCACGTTCGAGCTCGTCGCCGCCGGCCTCTTCGTCGCCGCCTGGAGCGCGTACGCCTTCGAGACGTCGGTCGTCTATACCGCCGAGTTTCGCAACCCCCAGCGCGACACGACGCGCGCGATCTTCAGCTCGGGGGGCCTCTGCATCTTCTTCTACACGCTCGGTCCGTTCGTGCTTCTCGGCGTCGTCGGCGTCGAGAAGATCCAGGAGGATCCAGCGACGGCTCTCGTCCCGCTCGCAGAGAGCGTCTTCGGGACGAGCGGCCAGTTCCTGATCGGGCTCCTCCTCGTCGCGCTCCTGCTCAGCATCAACACGGCGATCCTCGGCTCGTCGCGGACGCTCTACCAGGCCTCCAAGGACGGCTGGACGCTCCGCTTCCTTCAGCGGACGACTCGGCGCGGCGTCCCGCTCAAGGCGATGAGCTTCGACATCGCCTTCAACCTGGTGCTGATGCTGCTCGGGAACCCGATCTACATCCTCGCCGCTTCGACCATCGGCTACATGATCTTCAACAGCCTGAACCTCATGGCCGGCTACCTGCTGCGGAAGGACGCTCCTAACGCGACTCGCCCGTATCGGGCGCCCCTGATCATGATCCGGCTCGGGGTCGTCCTCGCCGCCGGCAACTTCGTGCTCCTCTTCGTCGGGGCGCCCTCGTGGGGCTGGAAGTACGTCGGGCTCGGCTGGCTGATCGTGGTCGCCGGCGTGGCCATTTACTACTACCGTTCTTGGAGCGATCGCCGGCGGGAAGCCCAGGCCCCGCTCATGGTCGCGAGAGCGAAGTAGAGGAAGAGAGGACCGATGAGCGAGCTCGATCCGGTCACAGAGGTCGATCCCCTCGGGCCCGAGCAGCACTGGGCCAACCTGATGCTCATGATCGTCTATCTCGCGGCCGTCGGCGCGCTGTTCTCGATCGCCGCGTGGCAGGATTGGGGCTGGGCGTTCGCCCTCGGCCTCGTCCTGACGGCCGTCTGGGTCGTGGGCTTCATGGTCTCGAAGGACCGGCCGGACGCGCGCTGGTTCCGCTGGTAGTGCTGTGTAGACGATCGCACCCGCGCGACGTGCTGCAGGAACACCGAGTGGCGTAGGTCAACCGGTCGTCGGCGCCGGTCGCGCCGGCCCGGTGTCTGAGTCCGGTTGCGCTTTCACGCACCGCGACGGCGGACTATCGTCTCCGGCAATCGAACGCGCTGTGACCGAACAGGAGGACATGGTGGCGACCGACCTAGAGCGTTTCGTCGGGGCCGAAGGACGTTCAGAGCGGGTGAAGGAGGTGCGGAAGCAGATCGACGCCGAGGGCGTCACTTACGTCTACTACCAGTTCATCTCCGTCACCGGCCGGATCATGGGCAAGGGCGTCCCGGCACCTCACTGGGAGACGATCGCCCAGAAGGGCTTCCAGCTCGTCTACGGCTCGACGGCCAACCTCTTCGTCGATCGCCACGGGAACTACATCGGCTACGGCCCCGAGGCATGGGAGCTTGTCGGCATTCCCGAGCCCGAGACGTTCGCAGTGCTCCCGTGGGATTCCCGGGTCGCCCGCGTCTGGTGCACGTGCTTCCGTAACCGCGAGGACCGCGAGGGGCCGGGCGAGGTGCTCACCTCGGACTGCCGCGGGAACCTCCGCCGCATCCAGGAGGAGTTCGAAGGACGGACGGGCATGCACCTGCGGGCCGGGATGGAGCCAGAGATGATGTGGCTCAAGCTCGGTCCGGACGGCACGCCCTCGGTCGAAGGCGTGACCAAGCCCTACTGCTACCACATCGATCAGTTCTCCGAGCTCCAGCCGATCATCCACAAGATGGTCGAGTACGGGCAGAAGCTCGGGCTCGACATGATCCAGGGCGATCACGAGGATGCGCCCGGCCAGATCGAGCTCAACTTCGGCTTCGACCGCGCAGAGCAGACGGCGGACAACCTCTCGACGTTCCGCCAGATCGCGAAACAGGTCGGTCGCGAGCTCGGCGTCTTCCCGTGCTTCATGCCGAAGCCGTTCATGGGTGTGTCGGCAAACGGCTGTCACACGAACATCTCGCTCTGGAAGGGCGAGGAAAACGCCTTCCTGCCCGACACGGAAGACGTTCATATGCCGAGCGAGACCGGGCTGCAGGCGATCGGCGGCATCCTCGAGCACCTCCGCGGCCTCACCTGTGTCACGGCTCCGACGGTCAACTCCTACCGCCGCTTCTGGGACACGGGCTTCTGGGCTCCGGTCTTCGCCGACTGGGGCTACCAGAACCGCACGACCGCCTTGCGGGTCTCGTCGCCCGACCGCTTCGAATACCGATCCGTCGACTCCGCCGTCAATCCGTACCTTGCGCTAGCGGGCCTGATCAAGGTCATGGACGACGGGATTCAGCGCAAGCTCGATCCGGGCGAGCCCGAGGAGGCGAACATCTACGAGGCGATCGAGGCCGGCAAGGAGGTGCGGCGCGTTCCGATGACGCTCGGCGAGGCCCTCGAGGCGCTCGAGGCCGACGAAGTGGTGAAGAGCGCGCTCGCGGGCGAGATGTACCGTGTCTTCATGCACTACAAGCGGGACGAATGGGAGCGCTACTGCGCCACGGTCTCAGACTGGGACATGCAGGAATACCTGGATGTGCTTCCGTGACTGTGGTTACCCACGGCCCCGGCCGCGGAGCGGCCGCTTTAGGGATTTTGCCGCCGCAGGCGGCACCCGCGGTCTGCATCCGCTCCTGCGGATGCAGAGCTTGCGGGAGGTGATCTGAGTGTGCGGAATTGCAGGGATCATTTACCGCGACGGGTCGCAGCACCCAATCGGGGACGAGATGACGCGGATGCTGCAGTCGATGAAGCACCGCGGTCCCGACTCGACCGGGTACGCGCTCTACGGCAGCCCCGAGAACGGAAACCTCATCATGCGCTACAAGCTCGCGGACGCGAACACTCCGCGCGACTTCGAGTACAAGGACCGGCTCCGCCGTCACCGCGTCGAGGTCGAGTCCCGGCTTGCCTCGCTCGGCGCCCGGATCCACGAGGTCGAGGAGGAGACGCCATACGCATTCCGCGTCTCGTTCGAGTACGACGGCGATCTCAAGCTGCTCGCCGACTTCGTGGAAGACATCCCAGAAGCCGAGGTTCTCTCGCTCGGCCGCACGCTGGAGATCATCAAGGACCTCGGCGACGCCGAGTCCGTGCATGAGCAGTACGGCCTCTCGTCGTTCACAGGAACCCACGCGATCGGCCATGTCCGAATGGCCACGGAGTCCGAAGTCGATATCGCAGGCGCCCATCCGTACTGGGCGTATCCCTACTCCGACGTCGCGGTCGTCCACAACGGGCAGCTCACGAACTACTTCATGTGGCGGCGCCGACTCGAGCGCGCCGGACGGCGGTTCATGTCGGAGTGCGACTCGGAGGTCATCGCCGTGTACCTCGCGCAGGAGATGAGCGACGGAGCGACCCTCGAGGAGGCGATGCACAAGTCGCTCGACGAGCTCGATGGCGTCTTCACGTACATCGCGGTTACCAAGGACGAGCTCGGTGTTGCGAAGGACGAGCTAGCTGCCAAGCCGCTCGTCCTCTACGAGTCGGAAGACTTGGTCGCGATCGCGTCCGAGGAGATCGCCATCCGCGCGATCCTCGACCGCGAGATCGACACCTACGACCCCTACGAGCGCGAGGTGCTGGTGTGGCAGCGGTAGGTGAGAGGAAGATCACGTACGACGCGCGAGGTCTCGCCGAGCCGTTCGCGGACGTGCCGAAGATCTCCGAGATCGACGGCGCTCGCGCGCGGTTCGATGCGAAGGAGCTGACGACACGCGCGATCAACCTCGAGCTGCGCTGGCTTCTCTATGAGCTGGGCGTGAAGGAAGTCGAGATCGACAACCCCGGCTCGAAGCATTCGCTCGGAGTCGGGATCCTCACCCGCTGCAAGATCACCTTCAACGGCAGCCTCGGCTACTTCGGCTGCGGCCTCATCGACGGCCCCGAGATCCACATCACGGGGCGGGTCGGCTGGTCGGCGTGCGAGAACATGATGTCCGGCGTCGTGGTCGTCGACGGGAACGCCGGCTCGCTCACGGGCGCAGCACTCCGCGGAGGCGACCTCGTGGTGAAGGGTCGCGTCGGCGCCCGCAGCGGTGTCGACCAGAAGGGCGGCACGATCATCACGCTCGGCTCGGCCGGCTCGATGACCGGGTTCATGATGCAGCGCGGGCGGATCATCATCGGCGGCGACGTCGGGCCCGGACTCGGCGACTCGATGTACGACGGGACGATCTATGTCGCCGGCAAGGTCAAGTCCCTCGGAATCGACTGCGTCCCCGGCGACTGGACGGACGCCGATACCGAGCTGATCGAGCGCAAGTTCCGGATCTACGGGCTCGGCTCGCCGCCCGAGTTCCAGAAGTTCGTGTGCGGAAAGGTGCTCTACAACTACGACATGCTCGAGCCTTCGGAGAGAAAGTTGGTCCTGTGATGGCCGACGAGACCGCCCCGTCCCAGAAGAACGTCCTCGGCCGCAGCCGCATCTTCACGCCCGAGGTCATCAACGACATCCACATCAAGGCCGAGCTGGGCCGCTACCGGATGCGCGGCTTCTCGGTCTTCAAGCCGATGCCGCACTGGGACGAGCTCGTCTTCCTTCCCGGCACGCTCACCCGCTTCGTCATCGAGGGGTACCGCGAGAAGTGCGAGACGAAGACGGTGCTGGGCGCCCGCTTCGCGAAGAAGCCGCTCGAGCTCGACATCCCGATCTACATCACGGGCATGAGCTTCGGCGCGCTCTCGCTCGAGGCGAAGATGGCGCTCGCGAAGGGTGCCTCGATGGCGGGCACCGCGACCTGCTCCGGAGAGGGCGGGATGATCCCGCCCGAGCGCGACTATTCGACCAAGTGGTACTACCAGGTGATCCAGAGTCGGTACGGATTCAACCCGCACCACCTGATGCTCGCCGACGGCATCGAGTTCTTTATCGGCCAGGGCTGCAAGGTCGGGCTCGGCGGGCACCTGATGGGCCAGAAGGTGACCGAGCAGGTGGCGGAAATGCGCTCGCTTCCTGCCGGGATCGACCAGCGCTCCCCCGCACGGCATCCGGACTGGCTCGGCCCTGACGATCTCTCGCTCAAGGTGCAGGAGATTCGCGAGGCGACCGACTACCAGGTGCCGATCCAGCTCAAGCTGGGTGCAGCTCGGGTCTACGACGACGTCCGCATGGCTGCGAAGTGCGGCCCGGACATCATCTATCTGGACGGCGCCGAGGGCGGCACGGGCGCAGGCCCGCACATCGCAACCGAGGAGACCGGCATCCCGCTCATGGCGGCGATCCCCGAGGCGCGTCGCGCTCTCGAGGACGTCGGCCTCGTGGACGAGATCGACCTCGTCGTCGCCGGCGGCATCCGGAACGGCGCGGACGTCGCGAAGGCGATCGCACTCGGCGCGACCGCGGTCGCGATCGGCCACTCGGCGCTCATGGCGCTCAACTGCAACAAGGAGATCCCCGGCGTCACCGACTACGAGGGGACTGTCGGCGTGCCCGCCGGGCAGTGCTACCACTGCCACACGGGCCGTTGCCCTGTCGGGATCACGACGCAAGATCCGGAGCTGCGTAAGCGCCTGGTCGTCGAGGACGCGTCGCTGCGGGTCTACAACTTCCTGACGACGATGACCATGGAGCTGCAGATGCTCGCGCGGGCCTGCGGCAAGACGAATGTCCACTCGCTCGAGCCCGAGGACCTCGCGGCGCTTACGATCGAGGCCTCCGCGATGGCGCGCGTGCCGCTCGCCGGCACGAACTACACCGTCGGCCAGACCGAGCAGGAGATCCTGGCCGAGGTGAAGCGACTCCTCGCGATCAAGGCCGAGGACGAGCTCACGGCGAATCAGACCGCGCAGATCGCAGACCTGCGGACGGTTGAGTCGTGACCGAGCAACCGCACTCCCACGAGCTCGCCTACGCCGAGCCCGAGAAGATCAAGTCGCTCGACGCCGAGTTCCTCTCGGGGAAGCGGTTTCCCTACCAGGAGGACATCGCGCTCATAGAGGACGCCGATCTCGATGCGCTGACGCCGGGCGACGACATCAACTGGCTCGAGGACATCGCACTTCTCGAGGAAGACGGCGTTCCAGCCGTGTTCGACCGGTACTCGAACGCGTTCCTCAAGATCTACTTCCCGATCCCCGAAGGCCGCGAAGACGAGATCGCCCGCAAGGTGCTGATGAAGCACCTGACGAGCGGCGGCTCCTACGGCATCCAGCTCAAGGAGATCCACTGCAAGTTCCCGCAGCCCGAGCTCGGGTCATGGGTCGAGGGCTCGCGGACGGTCGGCGACGACTGGAAGGCGCCGGTCCTCGAGGGCTGGGAGAAGCCCGCCGGCCACTGACGTCTGCCCGAACGGCAGACGTCAAGCGACGCTCTCGGAAGTACGAAGCCCGCCTAACGGCGAGCTTCGTAGGCGCGAATCCACTCGAGCTCGCGCCTCGCTCTCGAGGTGGCCCAGCACATCCGACTCGTAGGTGAGCCGAAATGCAGGCTCCATGCTTCGCTCGCTACGCGCGCACCTTGAACGAGCCTCGCATCTCGTCGGCGTGCGGGTCGCAAACGAACGTGTACGTCTTGCCGCGCTTGAGCTTGATCGTGAACGTGTTCGTGCCCATGGCTCCGACGCCCGTGACGACATTGACGCCGGGGCCACGAAGGCGGAAGTTGTGCTCGGTTGAGCGGTCGCGCACGGTCAGTCTGTAGGTGCCGGCCTTCGTCGGCTTCGGCGACACGCTGATCGTCTCGCCAGGCCCGACTGTTCCTCTGAGCGACGGGGTCGCAGCCACGGCCGGCACGGCTGCCAGCAGCAGCGCACACGCCGCGAGGGTTGTGACGATGTGCCCTCTCACGATCGTTCTCTCCTTCTCTGTTGGGATGGGTGACGAGTCCTCGGACACGTGACTACGCCTAGAACGTCGCGGCGGCATTGCAGCTCTCGCCGCGACGGCTCGCAGTCGCGGCGATGCGATCAGCGCCGGGACGATTCGACAGGACGATCCGCGCCTCGAAGGCGAGCAATTCCTCACCAAGGCGCTCGAGGCATCCTCGACCAACACGGCGCGAAGGCCACGGATGGCGTCCCGGGCTCGTGCGGCGGCCTCGACCAGCTGTGACCTGATACTTGGATCAGACCGCTCCGCCGCGGCGCTCAAGGAGTAGGACAGCCCGGCCAGCTCCTGCACGGGGCCGTCGTGCAGGTCGGCAGCGATCCTACGCCCCTGCCCCCGAGGTGGGGATCCTGCCCGTCGCGCTCACACTCGATGGGCTCACTGACCCGGTGTTCGCCGGGCTCCCGCGGGAGCTGCTCACGCTCCAGTGGCACGGGGACACATTCGATCTCCCGGACGGCGCCGTTCGGCTGGCGAGCTCACCGGCGTACGAGAACCAGGCGTTCCGGTTCGAGCGGGCATATGGCGTTCAGTTCCACCTCGAAGTGTCAGCGGGAATGGCGCGCGAGTGGGCCGAGGTGCCCGAGTACATCACATCCCTCGAACGCACATTGGGCGTCGAGGAAGCACCTGCGTTCCTCGGCGCCATCGAGAAGCGCGCCCCAGAGATGCGAACGGCAGGCCGCGCCCTGTTCGAGCGCTGGCTCGACCGCATCGCGATCTAGACGCCGCGTGGCGAGCGGTCGTCGAGGGCGACGCGCATGAGGTCGCGGATCGAAACGATCCCCACGATCTTGCCCTCCTCGACGACGGGCAGATGCCGGAAGCCGCCGTGAATCATCAGTGATGCGGCGTGATCGGTCGTATCGGTCGGCTCGATGGTGTCCGGATGGCGCGTCATCCAGTCCACGACCGGAGCCGTCCCATCACTACCCGCCGCGACGGCCTTCATGACGTCGCGCTCGGTTAGGATGGCCGCGATCGCCTCTCCTTCGAGGACGACGACCGCGCCCACGCCCCGCTCCGCCATCTGCGCCGCGGCCTCGCCGAGCGTCGCCTCGGCCGAGATCGTCAGCAAACTCCGTGTCATGTGGTCGGCGACGAGCGGCACGCGCCGATTCTAGACCCAGCGGAGGTAGCGTTTCGCAATGGTCGAGAACGCGCAACTCCCGCCATCGGCACGGGTGGTCGTCATCGGGGCCGGGGTGCACGGCCTCTCGACCGCTCTCCACCTGGCCGAGCTGCAGGGCTCGGGCGCTGGCGTCGTGGTTCTCGACAAGCAACGGGTGGGGGCCGGCGCGAGCGGAGTCTCCGGCGGAATCGTTCGCAACTTCTACCTCTCGGCGGCGATGAACGAGATCGTCCGGCGATCCGTCGAGATCTTCGAGCTCGATCCCGGCCTCTTCGGCTTTCGGCAGGTCGGCTACGTCGCGGTCGTGCCGGAGGCGCAGGCAGAGGAGCTCGAGCTAATCGCCGAGCAGCACAGAGAGGTCGGCTATGCGTCGACCTTGGTGCAGGGCACAGAGCCCGTCCGCACGCACATGAAGTCCCTCTTTCCGGACTGGCGCGCGCGTGGCTCGACCGCGCTTCTCCACGAAGAGCGCAGCGGCTGGGCTGACCCCACGGCGACGCTCGCCGCGCTCGAGGGCATGACCAGGGCGGCAGGCGTCGAGATCGTCGAAGGGGTCACGGTTGACGGCTTCGAGATCAGCGAAGACGCCGTGAGCGCAGTCGAGACCACGGCGGGACGCATCGAGTGCGACATCGTCGTGCTCACACCCGGGCCGTGGGCGCGAGACTTCGTGCGACTGCTTGGGCTCGCCGACGAGCTTCCATTCCACTACTGGCAAGTGCGCGAGGGCGAGTACGTCCACGCGACTGCAACGCTCGACCATCGCAGCCCGGTGGTCCACGTCGACGCAGACGAATCCCTGCCCGGCCTCCCGGCTTCGTGGGGTATCTACTTCCGGCCAAGCCTCGGGCAAGCCGCCGCGATCGGCGCCCTGCCGCTTCCACTCGATCCCGACTGCGAGCTCGACCCCTACGGGCCGTCACATCCGGAGCTGGGGCTGACGACGCAGGCATTCGACGAAGGAGTTACAGCGGCAATGGCCTGGGCGCTCGGTCGCTTCGAGGGTGCGTTCGCGGAATGGACCTGCTCCTCGTATGGCGCGCAAACATGCTTCACGCCGGACTCCTACCCGGTCGTCGACTTCCTGCGCGAGAACGTCTACGCCGTCCTCGACTCGAACCACGGCTTCAAGATGCTCGCCCTCGGGAAGCTTGCCGCGGCCGAGATCCTCGGGCAGTCGCAGCCGGAGCTCGACGCGTTTCGTCTCGCGAGGTTCGCGACCGGCGCCGTCCACCCCGCCTCGTCGAGCCCCTACCCCTGGACGTGACGGCTGAACGCGCCATACGATGACGCAGACCACGAGCTGCTGGAGGTGAGCATGTCCGAGAAGATGTGGGGAGACGAGCCGTTTTGGGGGCTCGGCTACGAGTGGGATCCCGACTGGGTCTTGACCGAGCGCCAGAAGGAGCTTCGCGCGCTCCTCATCGAGCTCTGCGAGAAGGAGATGCGCGCGAACGCGAAGCGCTCGGACGACGAGCTCCTCTTCCCGCGCCGCAACCTCGAGCTGCTCGGCGAGCACGGCTTTCTTGCGCTCACCGTCCCGGAGGAGTACGGCGGCCTCGGCGAGAACCACGTCGCCTACGCGATGACGTGCGAGACGATCTCGCGCTACGGCTGCGCGTCGACCGCCATGTGCTACGTCATGCACATCGGCGCGGTCAACACGATCATGCTGCGGCCCACGCCTGAGCTGATCGACCGCTACATCCGGCCGCTCAACAGCGGGAAGATCGGCACCCTCTCGTACTCGGATCCTGAGACCGGGTCGCACTTCTGGTACCCGATCTCGTCCGGGGCCGAGCGCGTGAACGGCGGCTTCAAGGTTCGAAAGAAGGCGTCGTGGACGACCTCCGCAGGCTTCGCCGACTTCTACGTCGTGCAGACCACGAGCCCGGACTTCACGGGCTATGACGACCTCTCGGTGTTCGTCATCGACTCCGGAGACGTCGAGTCGCAGCCGTCTCTCTGGGACGCGCTCGGCCTCCGTGGAAACCAGTCGGGCCCGCTCGAGGTGCCCAATGTCGAGATCCCCGGGGAGCAGATCGTCGGACCGGTGGGCGACGGCGCGGCCTCGAACGACGAGTCGGTCGACCCGTGGTTCCTCATCGGCTCCTCGTCGGTGTGGAACGGGATCGCGCTCGGCACGATCGACATCGCGAAGCGCCACACGACACGCAAGCGCCACGTAGACGTGGGCCTGCGCGTCGCCGACTACCCGACGATCCAGGACTACGTCGGCGAGGCGCTGATGGACACGAATGCGGCGCGCCTGTTCGTCTACTCCGTCGCGCAGGCGATGGATCGGGCGACGAACGACAACACCCGCGTGCTCGCCGTCGGCGAGCTCGCCCGCGCCGACTTCCTCCACTGGGCCTGGCAGATCAAGTTCGAGGCGGCGAAGAACGTCGCGCACGTGGTCGACAAGATGCTCCACGCATGTGGCGGCTCGGGGTACAAGCGCGACATGGAGCTCGAGCGCTACGTGCGCGATGCGAAGGCGGGCTGGGTAATGGGCCCGACCAACGAGGTGCTCCGGCAGTTCGTGGGCAAGGCGGTCCTCCTCGGCTTCGAGGCGCTCGACTACTGGAACCAGTCGTACAACCGTCGAGCGGTCGAGAACGAGATCAAGAAGCTCGACGCAGACGGCAAGCGCGAGCTCGCCGAGCAGCTCGTGGCGCAGGCGGCCGAGGAGGAGGCGAAGGCGCCCGCCGCGGGTGCGTGAGATGAGCCTCTCCGGCACACCGGCCCTCATCCGGGGCCTGCTCCCGGAGGACCCGTTCCTCGAGACCTACGTCGTCCGGCCGGGCGGGGCCACGGTGATCGCACTCGCGCCCGGCGAGCGCGTGTCGGTGGTCGACGTGGATGGCGGCCAGGTCGCCGAGATCACGGCTCTCGACGACACCGGCCGCGACGACGCCGGCGCGCTCGGGGCAAAGGCAGATGCACCAGCGACGGTCATCCGGACGGCTTACGCCGAGCGGGACAGCAGCCTCCTCGTCCACGAACTGGCTGCGCGGGGGGTCGATCCCGCTGATGCGACGGCAATACGGCTCTTCGGCGAGACATCGCTTCCCGGCTCGTCGCAGGCCTTCCGGGCGGAGCGGCGCGTCACTGTTGTCGTGGCGGCGCCTGCTGGTCGAATCGTCGACGGTGCGCCTCCCCCCTCCAACCTCCTGGTGGAAGTGCGGCGCGCGACGGCACGGGCGTACGACCAGCTCGAGCTCCCGCCTCCGCTCGCAGAGCCGCGTCTCGACGTCCGCGTGGACGCCGCTACGGCGCTCGCCTACGAGGTGCGCGCGGGCGAGTTCATCCAGGTCATCGACGTCGAAGGGAAGCAGTGCTCCGACTTCCTCGCCTTCCACCGGCGCAAGCTCGAGAACGGGCTCGAGAACGGGCTCGAGCGCGGGCTCGACGCGACGACGACCCGCTCACTCATGGGCCAGGCCTATCCCCAGCCGGGCCTCCAGGGGAAGTTCTACGACGTTGACCAGGATCCGCTGATCGAGGTCGTCCGCGACACTGTCGGCCGCCACGACACGTTCGGCCTCGCCTGCACGGCCAAGTACTACGAGGACAAGGGCTACCCGGGCCACGTCAACTGCTCGGAGAACTTCAACGGGCAGGTGACCCCCTACGGGATCGCGCCTCGGATGGGCTGGGAGGCGCTCAACTTCTTCTACAACACCGGCTTCGACGCGAACATGATCCTCACGATGGACGAGCCGTGGTCGCGGCCTGGCGACTACGTGCTGCTGCGGGCGATGACCGACCTCGTCTGCTCCTCCTCTGCGTGCCCCGACGACATCGACCCGGCCAACGGCTGGCAGATCACACCGATCCACATCCGCGTGTACGCGCCCGACAACACGTTCTCGGTCGCGATCGCACGGCGGGTGACGGCGGACGCAGATCCCGTGCTCACCCGCGAGACGACCTTCCACCCGCGCACGAGCGAGCTGACGCAGAGCTTCGTCGAGTACCGCGGCTACTGGCTCCCCCATTGCTTCGACAACGAGGGCGCGATCGCCGAGTACTGGGCGTGCCGCGAGAAAGCGGCAATCATGGACCTCTCCCCGCTGCGCAAGTGGGAGGTGCTCGGCCCGGACGCCGAGGCGCTGATCCAACTCGCGATCACACGCGACGCACGCAGGCTCTCGGTCGGCCAGGTCACGTACACGGCGCTCTGCAACGAGACCGGCGGGATGATCGACGACGCCACGGTCTACCGCCTCGGCCAGGACAACTTCCGCTTCGTGGGCGGCGACGAATACGACGGCATCTGGCTGAAGGAGCTCGCCGACCGGCACGGGCTCAAGGTGTGGGTCAAGCCCTCGACCGACCAGCTGCACAACGTCGCCGTCCAGGGGCCGGAGAGCCGCGAGCTGCTGAAGAAGATCGTCTGGACGCCGCCCACGCAGACGTCACTCGAGGATCTCCGCTGGTTCCGCTTCGCCGTCGGGAGGATCTCCACGTACGACGGGATCCCGATCGTGGTCTCGCGCACGGGCTACACGGGCGAGCTTGGCTACGAGGTCTGGTGCCACCCGTCCGACGGGCCGGCCGTCTGGGACGCAATCTGGGCGGCGGGCGAAGAGCACGGCCTCACGCCGCTCGGGCTCGAGGCGCTCGACATCCTCCGCATCGAGTCGGGGCTGATCTTTGCCGGGTACGAGTTCGACGACCAGGTCGACCCGTTCGAAGCGGGGGTCGGCTTCGCAGTCGATCTCGGGACGGACGACGACTTCGTCGGACGCGAAGCGCTCGAGGAGCGCAAGTCGCATCCCCAACGCGCTCTCGTGGGGCTCGAGCTCGCCGGGAACGAAACCGCAGGGCACGGTGATCCTGTCTACGTCGGCCGCCGCAAGGTCGGCGTCGTCACGAGCGGCACGCGCAGCCCGATCCTCAAGAAGAACATCGCGCTCGCGCGGGTGGCGGTGCAATACGCGGACCTCGGCAGCGCGCTCGAGGTCGGCAAGCTCGACGGACTGCAGAAGCGGATTCCGGCGACGATCGTCCGCTTCCCCTTCTACGACCCCGAGAAAACGCGCCCGCGATCGTAGTCGCGATGGTCGAGGCGTTCACGCCCGAGCAGATCGAGGCGTTCCGGCGCGACGGCTTTCTGATCGTCGAGGAGGGCCTCGCCTCGGAGTCCGCACTCGAGCTCCTGCGCGAGCGCTATGTTCGGCTCTTCGAGGGCGAGTACGAGACGGGCATCCGACCCGACGAGGTGAACTGGGTTCCAGGCCGAGACCTGGAGGATCGGACGCGGCAGCTGTGCAACGCGTGGAAGTCTGACAACGTCGTCGCGGCGCAAGTGCTTTCCGAGCGGACCGGGCGCCTCGCCGCACAGCTCGCCGGCTATCGCGGCGTGCGCATCCTCCAGGACAACGTCCTCTGGAAGCCACCGGGAACGAAGGCGATCGGCTTCCACCAGGACTCCTCGTACGCGGACTACCTCGTGCCGCCCGAGATGGTCACGTGCTGGCTATCGCTGCACGACACTCAAGCCGAAGCCGGCCCGCTCGAGTTCGTCGCCGGCTCACACGCCTGGCCGAAGTCGCCGCCCGTGCGTTCGCAGTTCCACGCACCGGACGACTGGCTGGCGGGTGCCCGCTCGGCGGCGCCAAAAGGGATCGAGCCGAAGACGGTTCCGGTCGTCGTGAAGTCCGGAGGCGGCTCCTTCCACCACGGCCTGACGTGGCACGGCTCTGCGCCGAACACGAGCGGTGCGGTCGCGCGGATGGCGCTCGTCTCACACCTGATCCCAGTCGAGACACGATTCCACGAGACCAACGTCGACGTGACGTACTCGCGCTACCGCCGCCGCGGAGACCTCTCCCTCGACGAGTCGTTCTTCCCCGTGCTCTGGGACGAGTCGGGCTACCGCACCCCTTGGTTGGCCGACCTCCGGGCGATCGAATAGGAAACCGCACCGCTCCGGGCGTAGGATCAGCGTGACCTCCGCGAAAGGACGAGGGATGGTCGAACTCCCGAGCGGCACCGTCACGTTCCTCTTCACCGACATCGAGGGGTCGACGCAGCTGCTCAAACGGCTGGGTGAGCGCTACGGCGCGGTTCTCGAGGAGCACCAGCGCATCGTGCGCGAGGCCGCGGCCGAGCGGGGTGGGCGCGAGATCGACACGCAGGGAGACTCGTTCTTCTTCGCGTTCGCGCGCGCCAATGCCGCGCTGGGAGCCGCAGTCGTCGCCCAGCGGACTCTCGCGGACCACGAGTGGCCCGACGGCGGGCAGGTCCGCGTGCGGATGGGGCTGCACACCGGAGAGCCGGTCGTCGGGGAGGAACGGTACGTCGGCCTCGGGGTGCATCGCGCCGCTCGGATCGGAGCCGTCGGGCACGGCGGGCAGGTCCTGCTCTCCAACGCCACACGCGAGCTCGTCGACGACGAGGCGGGCGGCGTGTCGATCCGCGATCTCGGTACGTACGGGCTCAAGGACATCGACCGTCCGGAACGCCTCTTCCAGCTGGACATCGACGGCCTCCAGACCGAGTTTCCGTCCCTCAAGGCCGAGAAGGTCGCCGAGCCGTCACGCATGCCCCGACGGACGCTGCTCTTAGCCGCGATCGCGGGTGTGCTCGCGGCAGCGGTGGCGATTCCCATTTTCGCCTTGGGCCAGGGCGGATCGGGGGGCGGGTCGATCGACGCCGCAGCCGGCAACTCGGTCGCCTTCGTCGATCCCGAGTCGAGCGAGCTCGTCGCCGACATCGCCGTCGGAACGACGCCGACCGACGTCGTTGTCGGCGCGGGCGCCGTCTGGGCGACGAACACCAGCGACGGCACCGTCGATCGCATCGACCCGACGACGCGCACGGTCCGGCAGACGATCGAGGTCGGGAAAGGCCCGACCGGGATCGCCTTCGGAGACAACTCCGTGTGGGTCGCGAACGCGAACTCGGGCACGGTGTCCCGAATCGACCCGGGATCCAACCGCGTCATCCAGACGATCGCGGTCGGAAACGGCCCGGCCGGCCTCACCTTCGGCGAGGGTGCCGTCTGGGTCGTGAACCGTGACGACCACACGCTGTCCAGGATCGACCCCGCCTCCGGAAAGGTGTCGCACACGGTCGGCGTCGGCCTCGAGCCGATCGACGTCGCGAGTGGCCCAGGTCGCGTGTGGGTCACGAGCTCGGACGGGAAAGTGATCCACATCGATTCCGGCTCGGTGACGGTCGTCGAGGCGATCGGCGTCGGCCGCGGCCCGAGCGCCGTCGCGTTCGGCTTCGAGTCCGTGTGGGTCGCGAACACGCGCGACGGCACGGTGTCCCGTGTCGATCCGGATTCCTCTGCCGTGACCGCGACCATCGAGACGGGCCGAGATCCTTCGGGGATTGCGGTCGGGCCCGACTCGGTGTGGGTCTCGAGCGAATCGGAGGGCGTTCTGACCCGCATCGACCCCGCGACGAGCCGGGTGTCCGACTCCGTCGAGGTGGGCGGCAGCCTCGCCGGGGTCGCGGTTGCACCCGACGGGATCTTCGTCGTCGTCCGTCCGGGGAGCGGCGCCCGTCGCGGCGGCACCCTCACGTACGTCTTCCCCGACCACGACATCGGCTCACTCGATCCGGCGGCCGGCGATACGGCAATTTTCGGCTTCGGTCTGACGAACGACGGGCTCACGGCCTTCAAGCGCGTCGGCGGACAGGAGGGCACGGAGGTGGTACCCAACCTCGCAGTCACGTTGTCCCCACCGACGGACGGCGGCAGGACGTACACGTTCGCGGTACGCAAGGGCATCCGCTACTCGACCGGACGGCTCGTTCGCGCGACGGACTTCAGGCACGCACTCGAGCGGCTCTTCGAGATCGGGTCCTTCGGAGCGCCCACTTTTGGATCGATCGTGGGCGCCGACAAGTGCCTGCGGGCGAAGGGGCCCTGCGACCTCTCCAAGGGCATCGCAGCGAACGACGAAAGCGGAACGATCGCGTTCCGACTCGAGGCGCCGGATCCAGACTTCCCGGCCAAGCTCGCCCTGCCCGACGCCGTCGCGATCCCGACGACGGTCCCGAGCAAGGATCAAGGCCGGCGTCCTGTGCCCGCGACCGGTCCGTACATGTACGTGAGCTACGCGCCGGGGCGCCAAGTGCGCCTCGTTCGCAATCCCCGTTTCCGCGAATGGTCGAGGACGGCGAGACCCGACGGGTATCCGGACGAGATCGTGTTCAGGCTCGGCGTCTCGGTGAAGGAAGCAATCGTCGCAGTCGGTCGGGGACGAGCGGACGTCACCGACCTCTCGCTCAGCGGTGAGTCCGAGATCGCGCGACTTCGAAACCGCTACGGAAACAGGGTGCACTCGGATCCGGGACCGGCAGTCATCTACACGTTCCTCAACACACGCATCCCGCCCTTCGACGACATACGCGTGCGTCAGGCGCTCAACCACGCGGTCGACCGCGATGCCATCGTGCGAACCCTGGGCGGGCCGGACCGCGCCTCGCCGACCTGTCAGATCCTCCCTCAGAACTACCCGGGCTATCGCCCCTACTGTCGATACACCCGCGACCTCGAGCAGGCGAAGGAGCTCGTCGCCGCCTCCGGCACCCCCGGAACGCCCGTCGTCGTCTGGACCCGCGCGTCCTACGCGCGGTTCTTCGCGCACGTGGCCAAGGCGCTCAGAGCACTCGGCTACCCGGCGCGGCTGAAGATCGTCGACGACCTGGAGTACTACGACGAGCTCGAGGAGTTCGGTCCCCGCAACGTGCAGGCCGGATACCTGGGTTGGGCGGCCGCCTTGCCGACGCCGGCTGAATACTTCCAGTCGTTCCTCGACTTCCTCAAATCGGTGACGCCGTACTCCGACCGAGCCGTCGACCGCAAGATGGCGCGGGCGATCGATCTCCAAGTGACCGATCCCGTCTCGGCGAACGAGCTCTGGACTGAGCTCGACCGGGCCCTCGTCGACCGCGCCCACTTGGTGCCGCTCTACAACCTCCGCGCCGTCGGGTTCGTGTCGTCCCGGGTCGGGAACTACCAGTTCCACCCGTTCGTCTACCAGCTGCTCGACCAGATGTGGGTTCGTTAGGGCAGCAACCCGCCCAGGCTTTCGAGCGTCTCGAGGACGAGCCACGGCGGTACTGTCTCGACCGCCCGCCTGGCGAGGACCGAGAAGAGCCCGCCGATGGCGCCGGCGTCTTCCGCATCCTCGACGGCCCGCATGAGGCCGTCGCGGACTGCCTGCTCGGCGGCCTCGCGCGAGATCCCGTTCTCGGTTGCGAACGCGTCGAGCGAGGCCTCGTCCCGCACGGCGAGCACGAGATCCTCACGCGAGACCCCGAGCTCACATGCGGTTCCGTCG
>JBCKBY010000039.1:0-18450 GCA_038910715.1 Gaiellaceae bacterium | reverse complement strand
GGTCGATCTGGTGCCGGGCGAACGGCTCGATCGCCCGATGGAGCGCGCCCGGCTGGTGGTCTGTGACGAACGAGAACGCGGTGCGCCATGGCTTGCCGTTCACGTCGAGCCGCATGTACGTGGCGACGGAGACAAAACGCGTGAATGCCTCTGGGTGGTCACCGACGTCGGCCGCGAGCACGGTCAAGCCGTGCAGTCTGGCGGCTCGCTCGCTCGCGATCGCGACTTCGGTCGGATCCGCTCGCTCGGCGACGTGCGCGGCGGCGTCAGCCGTCGTCGCCGCCGCGATCGCGGTCGCTCCCGGCATCGAGGCGAGGAGGCGCCTGCACTGGTCGAGCGCCACCGGGTGCGAGTGCACCGCCCGTATCTCTCCGGGCAGAACGTCTGTGGGCCCGACGAGGCAGTGGCGGATCGCGAGCACGGTCTCGCCCGTGATCGCGAGGGACGAGTCGTACAAGAGGTCGTGCGTCTCGGCGACAGGCCCGGCCAGCGAGCTCTCGATGGGGAGGACGCCGACGTCGATCACACCCTCGGCCGTCGCCTCGGCCACCGCGGCGAAGCTTGGAAGCGGAACGAGCTTCGCGTCCGTGGGGAACAGGCGATCGCACGCAGCAGCGCTGTGGGCACCGTCCCGGCCTGGGTAACCGACGAGAGTGGTTGTCGCGGTGCGTTTGGGCATTGGTTACATCCGAGTGGGTCGAAGGGAATCCGCCTCCGTGGGAGTGGCTAGCCGGCGGAGGCGGGAGAGAGACGCCGACTAGCGCGCACTGATGCGCGCGGCGAAGCCGAAGAAGAAGAGCTTGAAGCTCGCGCCCGGCATCGAGCACACAGGCTAGGCGGGCGTTCGCGCGGCGTCAACCTCGGTACTCGCACGTGGCAGGCAAAGTGGCAGTCGGCTATCGTGCGCCAATGACCAGCCTGGGCACCTCTCCCGTACGGCGCCCGCTGGCCTGCCTCCTGGTCATCCTTCCCCGCTAGGGGAAGCGGCGCGTCGACATACACAAGCCGTCCACACCATTGGTGCGCCCGCAGCCGACCAAGAAGGAGCGCAGCACGATGCCTATGCCGCACTGGAAGTACCGTCCGTACGCGACCGTCGATCTTCCCGATCGAACCTGGCCCGACCGCATCCTCGACCGAGCCCCGATCTGGTGCTCGACCGACCTGCGCGACGGGAATCAGGCGCTCGTCAACCCCATGGACAGCGCGCGCAAGCGGCGGTTCTTCGACCTCTTGCTTGCCCTGGGCGTGCCCGAGATCGAGGTGGGCTTTCCCTCGGCCTCGAAGACCGATCTCGACTTCGTCCGACTTCTCATTGACGAGCAGCTCGTTCCCGAGGGGACGACCATCGCCGTGTTGACGCAGGCACGGCCGGAGCTGATCGAGCGCACCTTCGAGGCGATTGCCGGCGCAAGGCGCGCGATCGTGCACCTCTACAACTCGACGTCCATTACGCAGCGCCGCGTCGTCTTCCGGCTCGACCGCGACGGCGTCACCGGCCTCGCCGTACGCGGGGCGCGACTCTGCCGCGAGCTGGCAGCTGAGAGCGGCGACGAGATCGTGTTCCAGTACTCGCCCGAGAGCTTCCACCACACGGAGCTCGACTACGCACTCGAGATCTGCGAGGCGGTCGCGGAGGAGTGGGGGCCGACGCCCGAGAAAAAAATGATCGTCAACCTGCCGACGACGGTCGAGCAGTTCCCGCCGAACGTCTACGCCGACCGGATCGAGTGGTTCTGCCGCCACTTCGAGAAGCGCGACGCTGCGATCGTGTCGGTGCACCCGCACAACGATCGTGGCACCGCGGTGGCGACCGCTGAGCTGGGGCTACTGGCCGGTGCGGAGCGCGTCGAGGGCACGCTCTTCGGCAACGGCGAGCGGACCGGCAACGTCGACCTGATCACCATCGCCCTCAACCTGCTCACGCAAGGCGTGGATCCACGACTCGACTTGTCGGCGATCGACGAGGCGCGGAGGATCGTCGAAGAGTGCAACGAGCTCCCCGTCCACCCTCGACACCCGTACGTCGGCGAGCTCGTCTACACCGCCTTCTCGGGCTCGCACCAGGATGCGATCAAGAAGGGGATGCACGCGCAGCAGCGGTCGGGGTCGGACGTCTGGGACGTCCCGTACCTGTCGATCGACCCGAACGATGTCGGACGCAGCTACGAGGCGATCATTCGCGTGAACTCCCAGTCCGGGAAAGCGGGCGTCGCGTACCTCATGCACGTCGACCACCACCTCGACCTACCTCGTGGCCTCCAGGTCGACTTCGCGCAGAAGGTGCAGGCGATCGCGGACGCGCGCGGAGGCGAGCTGGCATCCGCCGAGCTGATGGCGACGTTCCGCGAGCAGTACCTCGATCACGTCTCGCCGCTCGAGCTCGTCGCTCACTCCCACTCGAGTGAGGGCGGTTCCGACCGCATCGCGGCGAACCTGCTCGTCGACGGGGAGGAGCGGATCGTCGAAGGTGAGGGCAACGGCCCGATCGACGCGCTGGTGAGCGCCCTCGGCCGGGGGTTGCGCGCGGAGGTACACGTCCTCGACTACCACGAGCACGCGATGAGCCGCGGGGAGGACGCGACGGCCGCGGCCTACGTCGAGGCAGACGTCGACGGCGAGGTCGTGTGGGGCGTGGGCATCCACTCGTCGATCGTCACCGCGTCCCTGCGCGCGGTGCTGAACGCGGTCAATCGCGCCCGTGCGTTGCGAGCAGCTCAGGATGCTGCGGCCGCCGCGTTCGAGACGACGTAGGAGCTCAGGCGAGCGCCGCGACGACCGCGTCGGCGAACTCCGTGGTGGTCGCGCGTCCGCCGAGGTCCGGCGTAGGCGTGCTCCGAAGCGCGTGCTCGACGGCGCGCTCGAGAGCTGACGCCTCAGCGGCGAGACCGAGTCCGTGCTCGAGCATGAGCGCCGTCGAACGCAGCATCCCGGCCGGGTTGGCGATGCCTTGGCCGGCGATGTCCGGTGCGGAGCCGTGCACAGGCTCGAAGATCCCCGGCCCGCTGTCGCCGAGGCTCGCCGAAGGCGCCAGCCCGAGGCCGCCGGTCATCGCGGCGGCGAGGTCGGAGAGGATGTCACCGAACATGTTCTCCGTCACGATCACGTCGAACTGCTCGGGCGCGGTCGCGAGCTGCATCGCGGCGTTGTCCACGAGCATGTCCTCGACCTCGACGTCGGGGTAGTCCGCGGCGACCTCGTGGACGACGCGGCGCCACAGTCGCGACGTATCGAGGACGTTGGCCTTGTCCACCGAGGTGAGCTTCGAGCGGCGAGAGCGCGTCAGCTCGAAGGCACGGCGAGCGATGCGCTCGACCTGGCTCGGGTGGTACTCGCAGGTGTCGAACACGGTGCCGTCGTCGCGGACGCCACGCGCGCCGAAGTAGAGCCCGCCGACAAGTTCGCGAACGATGAGAAGGTCGACGGCGCCGTCTCTCGCAGGGCGGAGATTCGCGTACACGTCGAGCTCGGCCCGGAGCCTGAGCATTCCCTGCTCGGGGCGTACGTCGGCGGCGTCGAACTCCGGATGCCCGATCGGCGCCTTGAGGACGGCGTCAGCGGCGCGGCATGCCTCGAGTGTTTCGGCAGGGAGTGAGTCGCCGGTCGCCCGGATCGCTGCCGCGCCGAAGGCATGCTCCTCGAGAGTGACGTCCGGAGCGAGCACGCCGAGCGCGCGCTGTGCGACTGCCATGACCTCGGGGCCGATGCAGTCGCCGGGCAAGCACGCCACTCGCTTCGCGGACATGAGAGGCAGTATGCAAAGCGAAGTGACGCTCCACCAGGAGATCGAGCGAGAGGCGAAGGCCGCAGGCGAAGCCGTGGCAGCGCTCCGCGACGACCTCGTTGCCGATGCGCTCCGGTACGCGGGTGCTCTGGTGCGAGAGCAGCGACCGGCGCTTCTCCGTGCGAACGCGTCAGACGTCGAAGCCGCCGAGGGTCGTATCGACGAGGGAACGCTCGACCGCCTGCGTCTCGACGACACTCGAGTCGAAGGTCTCGCTCGACAGATCGAGGCAATGGCGGACATCGAGCCACTCGAGCGCGTGGCAGGCTCGTGGACGCTTCCGAACGGGCTGCGTGTGAGCGAGCGGCGGATTCCGATCGGCACAGTCGGGGCGAACTTCGAGGCACGGCCGAACGTGGCGCTCGACGTCGCCGGGCAGCTCCTCAAGAGCCTCAATGCCGCAGTGCTTCGTACTGGAGGTGCCGCGCTCCGGACCGTGACGACCCTCGTCGACGACGTGCTCCGGCCGGCGCTCGAGACTGCCTCGCTTCCGCCGGGCGCGGTCGGCCTCGTGCGCTCGCCCGATCGCGAGGGCGCCCGCGTGCTGGTGTCGCTACCGCGGCTAATCCCGCTCGTGATCCTTCGCGGCAGTGGCGAGACGACGGCCGCGCTTGCGCGTCTCGCCGCCGAGCACGGTGTTCGTACGCTCGCACACGCTGAGGGCGGAGGCGTCCTCTACGTCCACGGCTCCGCCTCGCGCGAGAAGGCGCTCGCACTCGCGGAGGCAAGCCTCGACCGTCTCGGCGTCTGCAACCGGCTGAACCTGGCGCTCGTCGATCGCGAGGCAGCGGGCATTGTGCCGGCGCTCCTGGACCTCTTCGCCGAGAAGGGCCTCGAGGTGCGAGGAACCGTTGACGGCGCGCTGCCTCTCGACGCGCCTCTCGGGCACGAGTGGGCGAGCGATCCCGAGCGCGTGGCGACAGTGACGATCGCCATCGTCGACGGGCTCGACGACGCGGTTCGTGTGGCGAACGAGCAGACATCGGGCCTTGCGGCGGGCATCGTCGCCGAGGACGCAGAGGCAGCCGAGGGCTTTCTCGACGGCTACCGGGGGACGGCAGCCTTCTGGCACGCGACAACGCGCTTCACAGACGGCTTCGAGCTCACGGGCGCCCCCGAGACGGGGATCAACGTTGACTGGACGCCGGGGCCGCGCGGGCCCGTCACGTACCGAGACCTCTGGCTTCGACAGTACCGGGTCGTCGGCGACGGCTCCGAGCGCCGGTGACCGTCGTCGTCAAGCTCGGCACGAGCCTCGTGGCGGGGCCCGGTGGAACGGTGAGGCGAACCGTGCTTCGCCGCAGGTCGCGCGAGATCGCGGCCATCGTTGCAGGAGGAGAGCCCGTGGCGGTCGTGTCGTCGGGTGCCATCGCCCTCGGGCTGCCTCACCTCGGGCTCGAGCGGCGACCACGGGCCTTGCCGAAGCTGCAGGCCGCCTCGGCGCTTGGTCAAGCGCACCTGCAGCAGGCGTGGGAGCGAGCGCTCGCGCGGGAGGGCCGGCACGCTGCACAGATCCTGCTCACCGCAGCCGACCTCGCCGATCGCGCCGCCTACGTGAACGCCCGCAACGCGCTGTATGCCCTGTTCGTGCTCGGCGCGGTTCCGATCGTGAACGAGAACGACGCGACCGCGACGGACGAGATCGCGTTCGGCGACAACGACACGCTCGCGGCTCAGGTCGCGATCCTCGTACGCGCCCGCCTACTGGTGCTCCTAACGGAGGTCGACGGGGTCTATACCCGTGCTCCGGGACTTCCCGGCGCGGAGCTCGTGCGAGACGGCTCGGCGGCCGAGGACGTCGCCCTCGGCGCTGCATCGAAGCTCGGGCGCGGGGGCATGCGGAGCAAGGTGCTCGCGGCGAAGATGGCCGCGGAGGCCGGGATCCCGACCGTCATCGCCGGTGGCGCGGCGGACTCCGTGCTCGGGCCGATTCTCGCGGGAGAGCCGCGCGGTACTCGATTCCATGGCGCCCGTCGCGACCTCTCGGCGTACAAGCTCTGGCTGCGCTTTGCGAAGGAGTCAGCGGGAAGTCTCCACGTCGACGACGGTGCGCGACGAGCGGTGGTGGCGCAGAGCAGGAGCCTGCTGGCCGTCGGTGTCGTGCGCTGCGAGGGGCGATTCGTTGCTGGCGACGCGGTTGAGCTGGTCGGGTCGGACGGCGTGGCCTTCGCCAGAGGGGTCGCCGGTGCGCCCGCCGACGAGATCGCCGGACGACTCGCCGGGCTCGAGGCCGTGCACCGAGACCGTCTCGTTGTGTACTGATACGGCTTCGTATGGACGCGAGCAGCACGACACCGCTCGGCCTGGCCGACAGCTTGGAACGGCTCGGCACCGAGACCGCGTTCAGCGTCCTTGCGCAGGCCCGCGAGCTCGAGCGGCAGGGTCGCGAGATCATCCACCTGGAGATCGGTGAGCCCGACTTCGACACGCCCCTCCACATCCGCGAGGCCGCAACGGCGGCTCTGAGAGCGGGCGAGACGCACTACTGCCCGTCCTCGGGGATCCCGGAACTGCGTGAGGAGGCCGCGCGGTACTTCACTCGGACGCGAGGCGTGGATGTCGACCCGGCGAACGTGCTCGTGGGCACCGGCGCGAAGCCGTTCCTCTTCTTCACGATCCTCGCCACCTGCAACCCGGGCGACGAGGTCGTGTACCCGGATCCCGGCTTCCCGATCTACGAGTCGGCGATACGGTGGGCGGGCGCGACGCCCGTCCCGCTGCCGCTTCTCGAAGACCGCGACTTCGCATTCGACATTTCCGACCTCGCCTCGCGGCTGAGCCCGCGCACGAAGCTCGTGATCCTCAACTCGCCGCACAACCCGACCGGCGGAGCTCTCTCGGCGCAGGAGACGGCCGAGGCCGCGGCGATCCTGGCCGAGAGCGGCGCCTGGGTTCTCTCGGACGAGGTCTACTCGCAGATGGTGTACGACGGCGAGGCGGCGAGCGTTGCGTCGTATCCGCACATGCTCGACCGCACGATCCTGGTGGACGGGCTCTCGAAGACGTATGCGATGACCGGTTGGCGGTGCGGCTTCGCTGCTGTCCCCGAGCCGCTCGTCGACCCGCTCGTGCGGTTCTTCGTCAACTCGACGTCGTGCGTGCCGCCCTTCGTACAGCTCGCGGGAGTGACGGCACTGAAGGGCCCACAGGACGAGCCGCGCGCGATGGTGGAGGAGTTCCGCGTGCGCCGCGATCTCTTCGTCGCGGGGCTGAACGACCTTCCCGGCATCTCGTGTCGCATGCCCCGCGGTGCGTTCTACGCGTTCCCGAACGTTTCCGGAGCGCCGATCGAGGCGGAGGAGCTCGCGGAGCGGCTTCTGCATCAGGCCGGTGTCGCCGTGCTCGCAGGGTCTGCCTTCGGTCAAGTCGGCAAGAACAACCTCCGACTCAGCTACGCGAACTCGCGCGAGAACCTCACGCTTGCGCTCGAGCGGATCGGCGACTTCCTCGAAGCGCTATGAGCGCGGCTGCGTGATGGCACCCTCCGAGGCCGAGGAGACGAGCGCGGCGTACTTGGCGAAGACGCCGCTCGTGTAGCGGGGCGCAGGCGGCACCCAGTCGCTCAGGCGAGCAGTCAGCTCGTCGTCGGAGAGCTCGACGCGGAGCTCGCGTGCGTCGACGTCGATCACGACCGTGTCTCCGTCGCGGAGAGCCGCGAGCGGGCCACCGCGAGCCGCCTCGGGGGAGACGTGCCCGACCATCAGTCCGTGCGTCGCGCCGGAGAACCGCCCGTCCGTGACGAGTGCGACCACATCGCCGAGCCCTTCACCCACGATCGCGCCGGTGACGTGCAGCATCTCGCGCATCCCCGGGCCGCCCGCCGGCCCCTCGTATCGGATGACGACGACGTCGCCGGGCGCCAGCGAGCGCGCCTTGACCGCAGCGAAACAGCTCTCCTCCGACTCGAAGACGCGCGCAGGCCCACGAAAGAGCAGCCGCTCGTGTCCGGCAAGCTTCACCACGCATCCGTCGGGCGCGAGGTTGCCGCGGAGGATCGCAAGCCCTCCGGTCGTCTTGAGCGGCGTCTCGATCGGCACGACGACCTCCTGACCTGGGCGCTCGACGACCGCGGCGGCGATCTCGCCGAGGGTGCGGCCGTCGACGTTCGGCGCGTCGCCGTCGACGAGCCCGGCCTTGACGAGCTCACGCGCGACGAGGGCGACGCCTCCGGCGTCGTAGATGTCGGTGGCAACGAAGCGACCTCCTGGCTTGAGGCTCGCCACGACGGGGGTTCGCGCGGCGATGCGGTCGACGTCCTCGAGCTCGAACGGAATGCCGAGCTCGCGCGCGATCGCGAGCAGATGGAGGACGCCGTTCGTCGAGCCGCCCGTCGCGGCGACCGAGGCCGTCGCGTTCTCGAGGGCCGCGCGGGTCACGATCTGGGACGGTCGCGTGTCCGAGCGAACGAGCTCCATGACAAGCCGTCCCGCCGCTGCGCCTGCCTCGTCCTTCGCGGGGTCGAGCGCGGGGATGCCGTTCAGCCCAGCGGGGCTGATCCCGAGGAACTCGAGCGCCGTCGACATCGTGTTCGCCGTGAACTGCCCACCGCACGCGCCGGCGCCGGGACACGCGACGCCTTCGAGCTCGTGGAGCTCCGCCGCGCTCATCGTTCCCGCCGCATGTGCACCGACGCCCTCGAACACGTCCTGGATGGTCACGTCGCGACCGCGGAACCGTCCAGGTGCGATCGAGCCGTTGTAGAGGACCAGCCCGGGCAGGTCGAGCCGGCAGAGCGCCATGACCGCTGCGGGGATCGTCTTGTCGCAGCCCACCAAGCAGACGAGCCCGTCGAAGAGGTGACCGCGGGCGACGAGCTCGATCGAGTCGGCGATGACCTCTCGCGAGACGAGCGAAGCACGCATCCCTTCGGTTCCCATCGACACGCCGTCCGAGACGGCGATGGTGTTGAACTCGAGCGGCGTCCCGCCCGCCGCGCGGATGCCCGCTTTGACGCGTTGCGCGAGGGCGCGCTGGTTGAGATTGCACGGCATCGTCTCGATCCAGTTCGTCGCCACGCCGACCAGTGGGCGCGCCAAGTCGTCGTCGGTGAGACCGACGGCCTTCAGCATCGCGCGTGCAGGTGCTCGATCGGGGCCGTCGGTGAGGGCGGCACTTCGTCGCTTTGCCGGGTCGGTTGGGCGGTCGTACGGGTTCGTGGTCACAGCGCGTGCGCTCCTTCTCGAGAGACGGAAAGGGTCAGAACGGAGATTTCCGGGAAGCGAGCCTCGAGCTCCTGCGCGCAGGCTCGAGCCGACTCCGGGCGAGCCCACACGATGACCGTCGGGCCCGAGCCGGAGAGGGTCGATCCGAGTGCGCTGGCCGGCGGCTGCTCACGGACGGCTTCGAGCAGCGGCGCGCCATCGGCCCGGTACGGTTCGTGGATCCGGTCGGCGAGGGCCTCGGCGAAGAGCTCCGCAGATCCGGTAGCGAGCGCGGCGCCGAGAAGGGCCGCACGGCCGGCGGTGAAGACGGCGTGCTCGTGTGCCACGACGCCTGGCAGCGCTGCTCGCGCGGCCGCCGTCGAGACCTTCGCCTCGGGGACGAGGGCGATCGGCACGGCGGGCGCGTCGTCAGCGAGACGGGCGATCTTCGTGTCCCACGTGAGGCAGACGCCCCCGGCGAGCGCTGCGGCGAGGTTGTCGGCATGGCCTTCGAGCTCGACGCCCTCAGCGAGGAGCTCTTCCTCGCTTGCCTCGAGACCCTCGACCGCAACCGCCGCGACGAGGCCCAGCGCAATCACGGCAGCGCTCGAGCCGAGTCCGCGTTCGCGCGGAATCCGGTCGACGAACGTGAACGCGCGACCCGCGACCGGGGCGAGGCGCGCGAACGCCCGGATGCCAAGGTGATCGAGATCGGGAACCCCGCCCCCGTCACGCACCTCGAGCTCGTTCCACAGATCCAGCGCTACGGCCGCGCAGTCGAAGCCGGGGCCGAGGTTCGCCGTGGTCGCGGGGGCGCGGACTCGCACAACCGTCATCGCGACGCCTCCTCGATGGCGTCCGGATCTGGATCGACCGCCGTGGTCGCCGGACTGAGACGAGCAGCAGTCTCCGGATCCTTCAGCCCGTGGCCGGTGATGACGCACACGACCCTCGCACCCGGCTCCAGCTCGGTCGTCGCGAGGGCGGCGAGTCCTGCGGCCGACGCGGGCTCGCAGAAAACGCCCTCCTCGCGAGCGAGGTCGCGCCACGCCTCGAGAATCGCGTCGTCGGAGAGCGAGATCACCCTTCCGCCCGAGGCGCGCAATGCCGCGTCGACGGTGGCGACATGCGCGGGCTCCTCGATCCGGATCGCGGACGCGACGGTCCTCGGGC
Organism: Gaiellaceae bacterium; assembly: GCA_038910715.1. Classification (GTDB taxonomy): domain Bacteria; phylum Actinomycetota; class Thermoleophilia; order Gaiellales; family Gaiellaceae; genus GMQP-bins7. The sequence goes on along the minus strand of JBCKBY010000039.1, from coordinate 8,352 downwards.
GCTCGGCCGCCTCTGCAGCGACGAGTAGTGGAAGTCCTGCGCCGCTCTCCGCGAAGCCTCGCGCGTACGCGGTGAGGTTCCCGCCGCCCCCGTACGGGAGCGCAAGCACGTCCGGGGGTGCACCGAGCTCCTCGACGATCTCGAACGCGGCCGTCTTCTGCCCCTCGATTCGATCGTGGTTCAGCGAGTTCACGAGCACGTGTGTCCCGCGCTCCGCCAGAGCTCGTGCGGCCGCGAGCCCCTCATTAAAGCTCCCGCGGATCTCGAGCACCCGCGCACCGAGCGCTCGCGCCTGCGCGATCTTCCCGGACGCCACCGCCCCCGCGGGCTGCAGCACGACGGCAGTGAGGCCGGCGCGCGCAGCGTACGCCGCCGCCGACGCGGCTGTGTTCCCCGTGGATGCGCAGATGATCGATCCGGCTCCGGCCTCCAGCGCCTTCGAGACCGCTACGGTCATACCACGATCCTTGAAGCTCCCCGTCGGGTTGCCGCCCTCCCACTTGAGGTAGAGGTCGACGCCGAGCCGTGCCGAGAGGCGGTGCGCGCGCAGGAGCGGCGTGAACCCTTCTCCGAGTGACACCACCGGGGTTGCCTCGCCGACCGGCAGGCGATCGCGATATCGATCGATCAGAGACTGCATGCCACTTTCTAGCGCGTCCAGCGCCCGACGATCACGCCCAGCCGAGCTCGACCACGCCGCGATCGGATACGACCGGCATGAGGAGCGGCGGATGATGGACGTTCGGGAGCAGGGCGATCTCGGCCAGCGCGCCCTCGACGGCACTCTGCGCGGCTTCGTGCACGACGATGTGGAGGACGGCGCCTGCGCCCGCCGGCACCTGGATGAGGCGGGCCACCGAGACGTCGTGCGCGGCCAGGCGCTGCGTGACGTCCGCGAGGACGCCCGGCCGGTCGTCGACCTCCATGTGGATGTAGAACGGCGATCGCAGCTCGCCGGCTGGCAATGACTCGAGCTCCCGCCAGCAGGCGTCGTTCTGGAGGAAGCCGTTCGCCGCCGTGCCGATGACGCTGACCATGTCCGCTACGACGGCGGACGCCGTCTCGATTCCGCCGGCTCCGGGGCCCTCGAGAGTGATCTCGCGGATGGCATCGCCCTGCAGCATGACGGCGTTGAACGCGCCCTCGACGGCCGCCAACGGATGGTGCCTGTCGACGAATGCGGGTCGCACACGGACGTCCAGCCGTTCGCCGACGAGCGTCGCCGAGCCGACGAGCCGCACGACCATCTCGAGCTCGCGAGCGGCCGTGACGTGGAGCGGGGTCACGTTCTCGATGCCGTGGTAGTCGACGTCGGCGAGGGTCACCCGCGAACCGAAGGCGACAGTTGCGAGGATCGCCATCTTCGCTGCGGCGTCCGCGCCCGACACGTCGTCCGTCGGATCCGCCTCGGCGTACCCCAGGCGCTGGGCTTCCGCAAGCGCCTCGGAGAACGTCGCACCGCTCTCCATCTCGGTGAGGATGAAGTTGGTCGTCCCGTTGACGATCCCGAGCACACGATGGACCTTGGTGACGACAAGCGCCTCGCGGAGCACTTTGATCACGGGGATCGCGGCACACACGCTCGCCTCGAAGCGAAGCTGGACACCCGCCTCGGCGGCCGCCGCGAAAAGCTCGGCGCCGTGCTGCGCGACGAGCTGCTTGTTCGCCGTGACGATCGGCCGATGCGCCGCGAGCAGCTCGAGCACGTGCGTACGCGCTGGCTCGATCCCGCCCATCACTTCTGCGACCACGCCGATGGTCGGGTCGTCGCGAATCGACGCGAAGTCGCTCGTCAGGACACCCTCCTCGGGGGCGAAGGGGCGCTCCTTGTCGACGTCCCGGACGAGCGCCCGCACAACACGCAGGCGGTGCCCGGTAGCACGCTCGATGTCTTCCGCGTTCTCGACCAGCAGCCGGTTGACCGCGGCGCCGACCGTCCCGTAGCCGAGGAGGCCGACGCCGACCTCCACGGCGTCGCTACGCAGCCGGCACCTCCGCACGTTCGCGCCGCATCAGCGCTCGCAGCTCTTTGCCAACCCGCTCGAGCTCCTGATCCCCTGCCTGCTGGCGCAGCTCGGCCAGCCGTGGCTCGCCGGCGTCCATCTCCGCGATCCACTCGCGCGCGAATCCGCCGGACTGGATCTCCTCGAGCAGCACCTTCATCTGCTCGCGGACGAGGTAGTCGATCACGCGCGGTCCGCGTGTGAGATCCCCGAACTCGGCCGTGTCGGAAACCGAATGGCGCATACCCGAGAGGCCGCCCTCCCAGATCAGGTCGACGATGAGCTTCAGCTCGTGGAGGCACTCGTAGTAGGCGACCTCGGGCTGATAGCCGCCTTCGACGAGCGTCTCGAAGCCCGCTCGGATCAGCTCGGTGACGCCGCCACACAGGACGGCCTGCTCGCCGAAGAGGTCCGTCTCCGTCTCCTCGGCGAACGTCGTCTCGATCATCCCCGCGCGCCCGGCCCCGATGGCGGCGCCGTAGGCGAGCGCCAGGTTGAGGGCGTTGCCGCTGGCGTCCTGCTCCACGGCTATGACAGCCGGGGTCCCGAAGCCCTCCTCGAAGAGCCGGCGAACGATGTGACCCGGTCCCTTCGGGGCAACCATGATCACGTCGTGTCCTGCGGGCGCGGTGACCCGTCCGTAGTGGACGTTGAACCCGTGGGCGAAGAGGAGGGCAGAGCCCGGAGCGAGGTTTGCCGCCACCTCCTCGTACACGCGCGGGTGCACCTGGTCGGGGAGGAGGAACGAGACGATCTGAGCGTCGCGTACGGCATCGGCAGGCGTTCCGACCGCGAGGCCTGCCTCCTCGACCGCGGCTCGCGAGGGGCTGCCCTCCCGGAGGCCTACCTCAACCTCCACGCCTGAGTCACGCAGGTTGAGGGCATGTGCATGCCCCTGGCTGCCGTACCCGAGGACGGCGACCTTGCCCGAGAGAAGCTCGACGTTTCCTTCGTGGTGAATCGTGGCCATGAGGTCTCCTGTCTTGATCGATTGGCGTCAGGTGAGGACGTGTTGCGTGCGTCGGGGCTTGGCAGCGCTCGAGGTACTTCGGCCGAGTCCGATCCGGCCGGTGCGCACGAGCTCCTTGAGTCCATGCGGGCGAACGAGCTCCTCGAACGAGTCGATCTCCTCGGGGTGGCCGACGACCTCGAAGACGATCGAGTCGGCGCCGAGGTCGACGACTCGCGCAGCGAACGCCTGCGAGAGCGCGATGAGCTCACCGCGTCTCGCCGGCGAGGCCGCGACCTTGAGGAGCGCGAGCTCGCGCTCGACGGCCTCACCCGGCTCGAGCTCCGAGACGCGGAGGACGTTGACGAGCTTGTGCATCTGCTTCTCGATCTGCTCGAGGGAGTGCTTCTCGCAGTCGACGCGAAGCGTGATCCGCGAGACGTCGTTACGCTCCGTCGGTCCCACGGACAGGCTCTCGATATTGAACCCGCGGCGCGCGAACATGCTCGAGATGCGCATGAGCGCACCTGGCTTGTTCTCCACCAAAACGGAGAGCGTGTGCCTCATGCCGCTGCGACCGGCTCTTCGTCGCCGACCTCGTCCGGGAACTCGACGAGGTCGAGTGCCGCGGCGCCGGCAGGAATCATCGGGAAGCACTGCTCGCGTGCGTCGACCCTTGCGTCGACGACAGCCGTGCGGCCGCAGGCGAGCGCCTCCTCGAGTGCGCTCTCGAGCTCGTCCTCTCGCTCGACTGTGAAGCCGACACCGCCGTACGCCTCGGCGAGGCGTGCGTAGTCCGGGACGTGGTGGGTCAGGTGGATCTGCGACTGGCGTTCGTCGAAGAACATGTCCTGCCACTGGCGGACCATCCCGAGGTACCCGTTGTTGACGATGACGACGACGATCGGGAGACCTTCGAGCACGGACGTCGCGAGCTCCTGCCCCGTCATCTGGAAGCAGCCGTCGCCGTCGACGCAGACGACCGTCGCATCCGGCCGAGCCGCCTTCGCACCGATCGCAGCCGGCACGCCGTAGCCCATCGTTCCGAGCCCGCCGGAGGTGATGAACGAGCGCGGCCGGTCGCAGAGGAGGTACTGCATCGCCCACATCTGGTGCTGCCCGACGCCGGTCGTCCAGATGACGTCGCGGTCGGCGGTGAGCTCCTGCAGCGTCTCGAGCACGAGCTGTGGCTTGAGCACGCCTTCTTCGGTGCGATAGCGCAGCGGGAACTCCTCGCGCCAGGCGGCGAGCTGGCGCAGCCATGGCTCGGTGCGGGGCATCGCGCCCGTCCCGTGGAGTGCGCGCAGCGCGTCCGTGAGGCCGGCGAGCACCTGCCTCAGAGGGCCGACCACCGGGATGTCCGCGTGACGGAGCTTCGAGATCTCTGCCGAGTCGATGTCGAGGTGGATGACCGTCGCACCCGGTGCGAAGGCCGAAAGCTTGCCCGTGACACGGTCGTCGAAACGCGCGCCCACTGCCACGAGGAGATCGCACTTGTTCATCGCCCAGTTCGACCACTTCGGCCCGTGCATACCGGGCCATCCGAAGTGGAGCTCATGCGACTCCGGGAACGCGCCCTTGCCCATCAGGGTCGTCACGACGGGCAGGCGACCGACCTCGGCGAGAGCGCGAAGCTCGTCGCAGGCCTCGGCGTTGAGCGTCCCTCCGCCGACGTAGAGCACGGGCTTCTCCGCCGCCGCGAGGGCATGAGCGGCCCGCGCGATCTGGCGAGCATGCCCTTTCTGCGGTGGCTTCCAGCCCGGGAGGTCGACGGCTTCCGGGTACTCGAAGTCGAGCATCGCCTCCTGGACGTCTCGAGGAACGTCGACGAGGACGGGCCCGCAGCGGCCGGTGCGGGCGATGTGGAACGCCGCCTTCAGCACGTGCGGGAGCTCGTCGACGTCCTGGACGAGCCATGAGTGCTTGACGATCGGGATCGTGATGCCCGTGATGTCGCACTCCTGGAAGGCATCCGTGCCGATCAGGTGGGAACGCACCTGTCCCGTGATGCAGACGAGAGGCGTCGAGTCCATCCAGGCGTCCGCGATCGGCGTGACGAGGTTGGTCGCGCCCGGGCCGGATGTCGCGATCGCAACCCCCACTCGACCCGATGCCCGCGCGTACCCCTGCGCCATGTGGCCGGCGCCCTGCTCGTGGCGAGCGAGGACGTGGCGCACGGTCGTTCCGCGTGCGAACGCGTCGTACGTGGGAAGGACAGCACCCCCGGGAAGCCCGAAGGCGATCTCGACCCCCTCGGCCTCGAGCGAGCGCAGGATCGCGTCGGCGCCGTTCATCCTCATGGGCCGACCTCGGTGGGCCGATGAGCGGGGAGTAGCGCGGGGAGCCGGGCGTTTCTCATGCGACGGCCTCGCGGTAGAACTCCGCATTCGTCATCGCCAGCGGCAGCTGCGAGAGCACGACGTCGGCGAACTCCCGCGTCGTCGCACCCATGCCGACGGTGACGAGATCCGGTGTGCGAACTCCGTGGGCGCAGGCCTCGAGCACAGCGCCGGTGAGTGTCTCGGCAGCGCTGCGCTCACCGAGTCCCTCGCCCAGCATGAGTGCCGCTGCGAGCAGCATGGACTCCGGATTGGCCACGCCCTGCCCGGCGATGTCCTCGGCGGCTCCGTGCGCCGGAGCGAAGACGCTCGGCCCGGAGCCGGCGAGCCGGCTGGAGGCGGTCACGCGCGGGTTGCGTCCGTGAGCGACGAACCCGAGGAGGGCTTCGGCGTACGGCGGCGGAGTGACGACGATGTCGAACCGGTCGGGCTCGAAGGCGAGGTCGCGTACGGCCGCCTTGACCGACAGCTCCTCCGTCTGCACGCCGTCGTGCCGCGCGGCCTCGCGAGCGAAGGCCGAGGCCCACGTGGCATCTCCGCCGACGGACGCGACGCAGGCGCGGCTCGAGCGTGCGATGTCGAATGCTCGCGCGAGCGTCCATTCGAGCGCCGTGTCGGTCAGCGGGCTCAAGACGGTGATCGCGCGCCGTCCGTCGAAGACGACCCGATCCAGGCGCGCCCGTAGGTCGAGCTCGGACTCCACCCCCGCGAGAGCGGGATCCGAGGCCGCGGCGACCAGAACCGCCTGCGCGCCGATCGTCGCGCTCCGCGTCGCCGCGGGCAAGGCGTGACCCGACTGCGTGAGTGCCTCGCCGCCGAACGGCGGGTGCGTTTCACGAATGCGGAAGCCGTGCAGGCGCGACACGCTGGCGAGCGCCCGGCTCGCCTCGGCCATGACCTCGGCGGCGATTCCGTGCCCTGAGAGGCACACGACGGAGTACACCGTGCGCTCGGTCACGCTGCGTCACTTCTGGCGAAACTGGTGATGGTGCGGCGATGGGCCACTGCATGCTCCTCCTGTTAGGGGTCGCCCGAAGGCGTACCTCTCCTGCGCTTCGGTGGACGTGTGCGCCAGTGCGGCGCGTGAGCGCGTCTCCCCCTAGAGGGGGAGAATCAGGAGCAGCTCGATGCCCGTACCGCAGACGGGTACGGCCACGTCTGTGGTGTCAACGGGTACGAGCGAAGTCGTCCGGTCCGGCATCGAAGGCCAGAGTGTGCTGGCAGGGCCTGGCCTTGTCAAGCCCCGCCTGGGTGAGCTGCGGTTACCGTGATACGCCGATGACGTCGATCCGTGCCCTACCTGCTGACCTGATCACGCCGCTCGGGGCCTATCTCCGCCTCCGCCGGCCGGAGGGCGGCAGCTTCGTCCTCGAGTCGGTCGAGCGGGGCCGGTTGGGTCGCAACTCGTTCATCGGCACGGGCTCACGTGTCGTCGGATTCGAGGAGGTGGCCGGGCTCGACCTGCCTGTCATCGGATACCTCTCGTACGACTACGCGGCGAAGCTCGAGCCGACTGTGCCGATGCCCTTCGACGGACCGCCGTTCCCGGAGAGCCGCTTCATCGTCGCCGACACGCTGATCCGGTTCGACCACGGCGCCGGCGTGGTCGAGGTCCTCGCCGGCGATCCGGACGACGTGACCGAGCGCCTCGACGCTCTGCTGCCGCAGACGGCGAGCTCGGCCGGCGGCGAAGGTGCGCAGGTGCGACGGTTTCCGACCCAGCTCGAGTACGAGGCGATGGTGAGCCGCTGTCAAGAGCACATCCGGGCCGGAGATGCGTTCCAAGTCGTTCCCTCCCAGCGTGCCGAGAGGCGCACGTCGGCCTCACCCCTCGCGCTGTACCGCGCACTCCGTCGCGTCAATCCGTCGCCGTACCTCTTCCTGCTCGAGCTCGAGGAGCTCGCGCTCGTCGGCTCGTCGCCGGAGCGTCTGGTCGCCTGCGAGGGCGGCCGCGCGAGCGTGTGTCCAATCGCGGGCACGACGACGGTGGGGGAGGGCGACGCGGAGCGACTCCTCTCGTCCGAGAAGGATCGGGCCGAGCACGTCATGCTCGTCGATCTCGGCCGCAACGACCTTTCGCGCGTGTGTCGTGCAGGGACGGTGAGAGTTGTACGGTCGCTGGAGGTCGAGCGCTTCTCGCACGTGGCGCACCTCGTCTCGGAGGTGGTGGGCGAGCTTCGTGAAGGCGTCGGCCCACTGGACGTTCTCCGCGCGTGCTTTCCTGCCGGGACCGTGACGGGAGCGCCGAAGATCCGGGCGATGCAGATCATCTCCGAGCTCGAGGGCTATCGGCGGGGCCCGTACGCCGGTGCCGTCGGGTACGTGCTGCCTGACGGGACGATGGACACGTGCATCACGTTGCGGACGATCGTCGTCGCGGACGGCGTCGCCCGGCTTCAGGCCGGGGCGGGGGTCGTGCTGGACTCGACACCTACGGCCGAGCACCGCGAGTGCCTCGCGAAGTTAGCGGCGCTCGAGGCCGCGATCGACCTGGCGGAGCTGGAGTACGCATGAAAGTCCTGATGATCGACAACTACGACAGCTTCACGTGGAACCTCGTGCACCTCTTCGAGGAGCTCGGCGCAGAGGTCGTCGTCCACCGCAACGACTCGATCTCGGTCGAGGAGGCCGAGGCGCTCGAGCCGGACCGGCTGGTCGTGTCGCCGGGCCCGGGGAGGCCCGAGGATGCGGGCATCTCGGTCGACGTCATCAGGCGCCTCGGCCCGCACGTTCCGACGCTCGGCGTATGCCTGGGTCACCAGGCGATCGTCGACGCCTTCGGCGGGGAGATCGGATCGGCGATATCGCTACTCCACGGCAAGGCGAGTCGCATCGCTCACGACGGACGGGGCGTCTACGTCGGGCTGCCGTCGGAGATCGAGGTCGGGCGCTACCACTCGCTTGCGGCTGCCCGCGTACCCGACGAGCTCGTGATCACGGCGCGAACGGACGACGGCGAGGTCATGGGTCTCAGGCACACGAGCTACCCCATCGAGGGTGTCCAGTTTCATCCCGAGTCCGTGCTCACGCCGCACGGGCCGGCGATGGCGAAGAACTTCCT
>JBCKBY010000038.1:0-18733 GCA_038910715.1 Gaiellaceae bacterium | reverse complement strand
CAGCCTCGAGCCGTGTCTTTGTCAGGACCGGCGGACGAGCAGCAGGATCGAGGCAACCAGGATCCAGGCGATCCAGGCGAAGATCCCGACGAACGCGATCGTCGCCGCAGCGGCGAGGCCAACGATTGCACTGAGCCAACCGAGCCATGTCGGAACGGCTCGACTCTTGAGGGCGGCGATCGATGCAGCGAGGGCCATCAGGGCGAATGCGACCCCTCCGCCTCCGAGGATCGTCCAGCCGATGTCGTCGATCAGCAAGTAGGCGTTCGCCGCAGCTGTCGCATCCGCTTGGCCGGGGAAGTCGAGAAGCGGCGCTGACCAGATCGTGAATGCGAGGAAGAAGAACAGCGCGAACGCAGTCCCTCCTGCGAGCACGAGAGCGGGCGCGGTCTGCGACTGCAGCCGACGCACTCGTGCATGGAGACCGGAGACGAACCAGAGGAGGAGCGGAATCGAGACGAGGGCGAACACGAAAGACGCGATCAGCTCTCCCTCCTTGTCCTCGGCGGTGGCGATCACCTCCTCGGGCGTCTCTCCGAAGTCCAAGGCGAAGATGAAGAGCGCGATGATCCCGATGGCGAATGCGAGACCTCCGAGCGGAGACCACCGCTCACTCCAGCCTATTCTCGGTGCCTCTGTGTGTTCGGACATCGTCGTCATGCGCGTCGCGGGCGAGTCTGTCACGTCTTTCCGTCGAATTGCAAGGCCGATGGAGCGTCATGTCACAAGAGTCCGGTGCGCGAGAGTCCTCTCACTCGGGAACAGCACACGCACAGGACGGCCGGCGAGTCAGAGGAGTGTTTCTTCCTGCGATGTCTTAGTGTCGCGGACCGATCCGTAAGAGCAAAACCTGATCAATTCGAGGCTGACGTGGATGTTGACCTTCCGGGGTTTCTCTTCGCGGCTGCATCGTTGGCAACGGGCGAACCGCGCGCCGCGATCCGCGATGTGGTCCCCGGAGTCGGGGTTTCCGTTTCTGGGTTGTCCTTTCATGGAGTGTCTGCCGGCGGCCCGCTCGCAGCCCGACCTCCGGTCGCTCGTGCTCATGCATCTGTGCTCAGTGCGTCGAGGTAGCGCTCGAACGCGCGCTGGCTTCGCCGGCTGGACGCGAGCTCCCGTTCCAGCCGGGCGATCTCCTCCTCGACTCCTTCGTGCTCGTCTTCCTCCTCCGCCGCGTCCGGAGAGATCAGATTGGGTTCGAGGAACTCGTCCTCGTCTTCTTCGACAGGCTCGGGGCGGTCGACGAGGGCATCCCTCACCAGCTCGACGTCCTCGGGGGACATCTTCGCGAACGCCTCGCAATCGATCCGTGGCCCGCCCTCCTCGGCGACGACCTCGCCGATCTGCTCGAGCACCGCGGCCTCGCGGTCCCGCTCGAACTCGAGCGCCTCGAGCGCCCTCTGGCGACGGTGCTCGCGGACGATCGCATCTCGATCCACGGCCCAAAGATAATGGAACGATGACGGGGCCCCCCTCGCCGAGGATTGTTCTCGTAGCCGCGACGGCCGCTCAAGTCGCGGTCTCGTTCGTGAACTTCGGCCTGCCGTCGATCGGCCCTGACCTTCGCGCCGAGTTCGATCTGAGCCTGGCCGAGCTCGGCGCCGTGCTCACCGCAGGACTCCTCGGCTCAGGCCTTGCCCTGATCGCCGCGAGCATCGCGGTCGAGCGCGCGGGGACGCGCGCGACCACGCTAGGGGGTACCGCGCTCGGCGCCGTCGGGCTTGCGGCCGCCGCGGTCGCGGGCTCGAAGGAGGTGCTGTTCGTCTCGCTCGTCGTGTTCGGCATCGGTTCGGCTGTCGTTCCGGTCGCGGGTGTCGGCGTCCTCTTCCGCGTGTTTCCTCCTGCCCGGCGTGGCTGGGCGCTCGGCGTGCGGCAGATGGCAGTCCCGCTCGGTGGGACGATCGCGGCACTCGCGATGCCCGGCCTCGAGCGGATCGGAGGCGTCCAGCTGGCGCTGGCCATCGCGGCGGGCCTCGTCGTCGCCACGGGCGTCGCCTTCGCCTTCGTTCCCGAGGGAAGCCGGACCGACATCGTCCGCGTGCGGCAGCCATTCCGGAGCATCTGGAGCGCCCCCGGGATCCAGCGGCTGCTGGTGGTCGCCGCCTGCTACATCGTCGTCCTCCAGGCGGTGCTCGCGTACACCGTGTCCTCGGTGAGGGACGCCGGGTTCACGGCGTCCGTCGCCGCCATCACCTACTTCGCGGTGAATGTGACCGCCATGACCTCTCGCATCATCTGGGGCCGGATCGCCGACAGGGAGAACGGAGCACGCCGGACGCGCACGCTCGTCGAGACGGGAGTCGTCGCGGCGGCCGGGGCGCTCCTGTTCGCCTTCGCGCTCCACATGGGTACGGTGACCGTCGTCGCCGCTGCGGTCGTTTTCGGCTTCGGCGCGCTGGGCTGGAACGCCCTCGTCTATGTGAGCGCGGGGGAGAGAGCAGCCCCCGAACTGGCGGCACGTTCCGTAGCGATCACGGCCACGTGGATCTTCCTGCTTTCGGCCGTCTGCACGCCGTTGCTCGGAGCGCTCGCCGCCCACGCCGGCTGGGACGCGTTCTGGGTCTCAGCAGCTGCGGTGGCTCTGGTCGGCGCTGCCGTGGCGGCGACGCTCCCGCGGGCGGCCACGTCCTGAGAAAACGCTCCGGCACGGCTCTCGAGCCGAACGCACGGCCAGCGGAGCGAGGCGCTGCGATGCTTGCCCTTCACTCCGAATAGGGGTCTCGAGCAGTGCAGGCCGTTGCGAAGATCAGATTGCGCGGCAGAGCACGCCGAAGCTCGTCGATGACGGGGCGGGCAGTCTGCGCATGGAAGCAGGCGACGTCGGGGAAGCGTCGCGCCTCGTCCTCGGCAGCGGCAGCGAGGCGCTCGGCGTGCAGTCTGCCTGCGGATGAGGCGAGGAATGGGCCGACGCCGTCCCATGCTTCCTCGAGGAGGCCGCGCGCCGCCAGTGCGCGAAAGAGGACGGGCACGTGCTGTGTCCCGTAGACAGCACGGATCGCAGAGTAAAGGGGGTGTTCTCCGGGAAGCTCTGGGACCTCGGTCTCGGGGATGGCCCCGGGCTCGGGCAGAGCTGCGGGCGGCGAGCGCCGTAGCGGGATCTCCCCGTCGAGCGTCAGCCCCAGCGAGGCGACGATCAGCAGCAGGAGCGGCAGCTCCTCCGAGAAGGGCACGGCGACTGCCCGCACCGCCGGCGAAGGTACGTAGTCGAGACCGGCCGCCGCCTGGGCCGTGAGCGGACGGACGGCCCGCGCGGCCAGCGGGTCGTCGTACAGCGCCCGCGCCTGGAGCCAGGCCGTCTCCAGAGTGGGCGGGTCGCCCGCCAGCGCACGGAAGAGGGCAGGGACGAAGGGCATCCGGGAGCGCACGTCCCGGAAGACCGAGGAGACGCGGGGGTCGGTGGAACCCACGCTTTGCACATTGTATGCTCATCGCATCGCGAGAATTCTCCTAGGTGAAGAGGTTCCCCTCTCGCGGAGCGCGAGCATGGCCGCCGCGGACCTCATCCGTGAGGCCATCCTCGACGGACGTCTCGACCCGGGCCAACGTCTCAAGGAAGAGGATCTCGCCGGCGAGCTCGGAATCTCGCGGACACCAGTGCGCGAGGCGTTGCTCTTCCTGCAGGTGGAGGGGCTCGTCGAGTCGGTTCCCAACCGGGGTGCGACCGTCCGCTCTTACTCACCGGACGAGATCCAGGACCTGTACGGGCTGCGCGCACTGCTCGAAGGCCACGCAGCGAGGCTCGCCGCGTCGCGCCTCTCCTCCGAGGAAGCGAGTCGCCTCCACGAATCGAACGAGCGCTTCGCCAAGCTTCGCGCAGTGGACGACGTGCGCGACCTGATCAAGGAGAACTTCGTCTTCCACAGCATCGTCCTGGACGCGGCCGGCAGCGAGCGGCTGGCCTCGTTGGTCAGGAACGTGATCGTATTGCCGCTCGTCTACAAGTCGTACGCCTGGTACTCCGGGGAGCAGAAGCTCATCTCCGAGCATTACCATCGGAGGCTCACGCACGCTCTCGAGGCGGGCGACGCCGAGCGCGCAGAGCTGATCATGAAGGAGCACGTCTTCGAGGCCCGAGACTCCCTGGTCGCCCGGCTGAAGGAGCGCCATGACGGAACCGGCAGCCATCGGAACTGAGTTCGAGCGAGACACACGCGGGCCTGGGCCGCTGGCCGGCGTCCGCGTCGTCGAACTCGGGATGCTGCTCGCCGGGCCGTTCACCGGAAGGCTCCTTGGCGACATGGGTGCTGAGATCATCAAGGTCGAGGCTCCAGGGCAGCCCGACCCGATGCGCGACTGGGGCAAGGCGCGCTACGAGGGCCGATCGCTCTGGTGGCCGGTGCAGTCGCGCAACAAGAAATGCGTGACGCTGAACCTGCGCGGGGCAAGGGGGCAGGAGATCCTGCTCGAGCTCGTCAAGCAGTGTGACGTCCTCGTCGAGAACTTTCGGCCCGGCACCCTCGAGAGATGGAATCTCGGTCCCGACCGGCTCTGGGAGGCGAATCCGAAGCTCGTAATCGCGCGCGTGTCCGGGTACGGTCAGACGGGCCCGTACGCGCCGCGCGCGGGCTTCGCGTCGGTCGCCGAGGCGATGGGCGGCATCCGCCACTTGAACGGGTTCCCGGGCCAGCCTCCGCCGCGCCTGCACATCTCGCTTGGCGACTCGCTGGCCGGCATGTTCGCCGTCCAGGGCATCCTCGCCGCCCTTTACTGGCGAGACGTGCTCGGCGGCGGGCGCGGCCAGGTCGTGGACGTATCACTGATGGAGTCGTGCTTCGCGCTCCTCGAGAGCACGGTCACGGAGTACGACCGGCTCGGGATCGTGCGCGGCCCGGGCGGGACGGGGCTCAAGGGCGTGGCACCGTCGAACATCTTCGAGTCGAGGGACGGCAAGTGGATCGTGATCGCGGCCAACGCCGACAAGGTCTTCCGGCGGCTCTGCGACGCGATGGGCGCTCCGGAGCTCGCCGACGATCCTCGCTTCGCCACGCACATTGTGCGCGGCGATAACCAAGAGGAGCTCGAAGGGATCGTCGCCGAGTGGGCCGCGGAGCGGGACGCTGCCGAGATCGACCGCGTTCTCAACGAGGCGGGCGTGGTCTGCGGCCCGATCTACACGATTGCGGACATCTTCGAGGACGAGCACTACTGGGCCCGCGAGATGCTGCTCGAGCACGAGGACCCGGGCTTCGGCACGTTCATCGGGCCGGGGATCACTCCTAAGTTTTCGGAGACGCCGCCCGCCGTGCGCTGGTCGGGGACGTGGGACGAAGGGAGCCACAACCGTGAGGTGTACGGTGAGCTGGTCGGGCTCTCGGACGACGAGCTTGCCGAGCTGAAGGCGGACGGCATTCTGTGACGCTCTCGCGGAGAGGACGGTAGGGGCGAAGTGAACGTCGCGATCTGCGACGTGGGGCCTCGGGACGGCCTCCAGAACGATCCGAAGACGCTCGAACCAGCGGTGCGTGCCGAGCTCGTAGACAAGCTGGCCGACGCCGGGGTTCCCCGCGTCGAGGCCGTAAGCTTCGTCAGCCCGGCCCACGTCCCCCAGATGGCGGGGGCGGAGGAGGTCGTCGCGGCTATCGAGCGCCGGGTCGGAGTCGTCTACGCCGGTCTCGTCCTGAACGAGAAGGGATATGACCGAGCGCGAGAGACCGTCCTCGATGAAGTGCACTTCGCGCTCGCGGTCACGGAGACCTTCAACCGGCGGAACCAGAACGCCTCCGTCGGGGAATCCCTCGAGACCGCCGAGCGGATCGTCACCCGCGCGCACGAGGACGGGCTCCGTGCCACGGTCACGCTCGGCGCCGCGTTCGGCTGTCCCTTCGAGGGCAAGGTCGATCCTGGCACGCCGCTCGGCCTCGCCGAGCGGCTGGTCGCCGCGCGAACCGACGAGATCGTGTTTGCGGACACGATCGGCGTGGGTGTTCCGCGGCAGGTGCGCGAGCTCGTCGGGCAGGCGCTGACGTTCGCGGACGGGACGCCTATCGGGCTTCACCTGCACAACACGCGCAACACGGGCATCGCCAACGCGCTCGTCGGCGTCGAGAGCGGCGCGACCGTGCTCGACGCGTCAGTCGGCGGCATCGGTGGCTGCCCGTTCGCGCCGAAGGCGACGGGCAATATCTGCACCGAGGATCTCGTGTATCTGCTGCACGGCGAGGGCATAGAGACGAGCATCGACCTCGGCGCGTTGATCGGCGTGGCAGAGTGGCTGGAGGGAGTGCTCGAGCGAGAGCTCGAGGGTCAGGTCTATCGCGCCGGGGCGTTCGCTCCCGTCGCCGGTTAATCGAAGGAGGAAGCTCGATGGCGTACAGGCTTGGGGTCGACGTCGGTGGCACGTTCACCGACCTCTTCCTCGTCAACGACTCGGATGGCGGGGCGCAGTTCCGCGTGAAGACTCCATCCACGCCCGCCGACCCCTCGCAGGGCGTGCTGAGGGGAGTCGGCCGAATCTGCGACGAGGCGGGCATTGAGGTATCGGAGCTTCGCAACATCCTCCATGGCACGACCGTGGCCACGAACGCGGTGCTGGAGGCGACAGGCGCACGCGTGGGGCTGATCACGACGACCGGCTTCAAGCAGATCCTCCATCTCGCACGCTCTCAGACACCGGGGCCGCTCGCAGGCTGGATCATCATGGAGAAACCCGATCCGCCGGCCTCGCTCGCCGACACGCGTGAGGCGATCGAGCGGATGGATGCCCGGGGCGGAACGCTAATCCCAGTTGACGAAGCGCAAGTCGAGGAGATCGTCCGCGACCTCGTCGACTCCGGCGTCGAGTCGCTCACGGTCGGCCTCGTCAACTCGTATGTCAACCCGGCTCACGAGGAGCAGATCGGCGCGATCGTCGAGCGGCTCTACCCGGGCTTCCCAGTGACGCTGTCAGCGCATGTTCTGCCGGAGTTCCGCGAGTACGAGCGGACGCTGACGGCGTGCATGAACTCCTACGTCCGACCGCGCGTCGCGACCTACGTCAGCCACCTCCAGTCCGAGCTGAAGGGGATCGGCGCCAAGGCCGAGGTCAACCTCCTGCGCTCCGATGCGGGCCTGATGACCATCGCGGAGGCGACTCGGAACCCGATCTACGGGATCCTGTCGGGTCCGTCCGGCGGCGTCGCCGGAGCGCTCTACGTCGCCCGCAAGGCCGGCTTCGAGAACATCCTCACCTTCGACATGGGCGGAACGTCTACCGACGTGGCGCTGTGCCAGAACGGCGAGCCGACGATCGGCCGCGAGACCTCGATCGGCCACTTCCGGATCAAGGTGCCGTCGGTCAACGTCCACACGGTCGGAGCGGGGGGCGGCTCGATCGCCCACGTGCCCGAGTTGACGAAGGCGCTGCGCGTCGGCCCGCAGTCGGCTGGCGCCGACCCCGGTCCCGCCGCCTACGGGAAGAGTGGCACCGAGCCGACGGTGACCGACGCAAACGTCGTCCTCGGGCACCTGCCGCCACGGTTGCTCGGCGGCGAGATGGAGCTCGACCCGACCGCTGCCCGTACCGCGGTCCAGCAGGTGGCCGATGCGATGGGGCTCGGCTCGGTCGAGGAGGCGGCCGAGGGGATCCTCGCCATCGTGAACGAGAACATGGCGGGCGCGTTACGGCTCGTGTCGGTGCAGCGCGGCCACGACCCGCGGGAGTTTGCCCTGGTCGCCTACGGCGGCGCTGGGCCCCTGCACGCGAACGCCGTGGCGGAGATCATGGGCTCCTTCCCCGTGCTCGTCCCGCCCGCGCCGGGGTTGCTCTGTGCCATAGGCGACCTCGTCGCGGACTTCCGAGACGAGTTCGCGCAGACGTACATCCGCGTCCTTCCCGAGGCCGATCAGGGTGATGTCGCATCGATCCTGGAGAGCCTCGGCGAGCGTGCTAAGGCGTTCCTCGACAGCGAGGGGATCGAGGTCGACCGCCAGCACATCGCGTACACGGCGGACATGCGCTACCACCGTCAGGGATACGAGATTCCCGTCTCGATCGATCCTGCGGACGTCCGCGCAAACGGGCTCGGTGGCCTCGAGGAGCGGTTCAACGCGCTGCACGAGCAGCTCTATGGCTTTCGCATGCACGACACGCAGGCGGAGATCGTCAACCTCCGTGCGGTCGGCGCCGGCGCCGTGCCCAAGCCGGAGCTACCGGTGGGCGAGCTCGGCTCCGATGATGCGTCCGGCGCCGTCATCGAGGAGCACGCAATCACGTTCCGCGGCGAGAGCGTCGCGACTAGGATCTACGACCGGGCGAAGCTCGCCCCCGGGATGCGCTTCGACGGGCCGGCGATCGTCACCGAGTTCGACTCCACCACAGTCGTCCTCCCAGGGTACGCAGCCGAGGTCGACCAGAACTTCAACATCCTGATCAACCCGGGGAGCTGATGACACACATGACGACGACAACGACAGATGAGCTTCGCATCGCCGAGATCCCGACGGGGATCGAGATCGACCCGATCACGCTCGACATCATCGAAGGCGCGCTGAAGAGCGCTCGTTTCGAGATGGACGCGGTGCTGTTCCGGTCGGCGATGAGCCCCGTGATCCGCGAGCAGCACGACGAGTTCCCGATGCTCACCGACCCCCGCGGCCGCATGGTCGTGGGCCAGTTCGGCGCCTACATCAACGAGATGATGGCCGAGTGGGATCGGGGCATCTATCCCGGTGACGTGATCCTCACCTCCGATCCGTTCAAGTGCTCGGCCTCGATTTCGCACACGAACGACTGGCTCGTGCTGGTGCCGATCTTCTACGAGGACGAGCTCGTGGGCTGGTCGAGCCAGTTCGGCCACCAGATGGACGCGGGCGGCCCCATGCCGGGCTCGCTGCCGACCGGCGCGCGGACGATCTTCGAAGAGGGGATCATCATCCCGCCGCTCAAGATCATCGAGCGCGGCGTCCCTGCGGACGACGTCCTCAAGCTGATCTTCAACAACGTCCGCCTGCCCGAGATGAACCGCGCCGATCTGTTCGCGATCGTCGCGGGCTGTCGCGCGGGCGAGCGGCGCGTGGTCGAGCTCTGCGACCGCTTCGGCAAGGAGACGTACCTGGCCGCGCTGCAGGCGTTGCTCGACCGCACGTACAACGCGATGAAGTTCCTTATCTCGGTCGTCATCCCCGAACAGCCGCAGACGTTCGTCGACTGGGTTGACGACGACGGCCTCGGCAACGGTCCGTTCAAGATGCAGCTGACGATCTGGCGGGAGGGCGAGCACGCCTTCTTCGACTGGTCTGGGACCGACCCCCAGGCCCTCGGGCCGATCAACTTCTACCTCTCCGAGGGCATGTTCAAGATGTTCATCGGGGTCTACCTGATCATGGTCAACGACCCCCAGATCCTCTTCAACGACGGCTTCTACCCGCTGCTGCACGTCGTGATGCCGAAGGGGTCGCTGCTCAACCCGCACTATCCCGCGGCACTGGGATGCCGCACGCACGCGCTCACCCGGCTGTTCGACGTGCTGGGCGGCGCGCTCTGCAAGCAGGCGCCGGAGCTGAACACGGCGGCCGGCTATGGCACGAGCCCGTACATGCTGTACTCGGGCTGGGACGGAGAGGGCGACTTCTTCTACTCGATGGAGATCCTGTACGGCGGCATCCCGGGCAGACCGATCGGCGACGGGATGGACGGCCACTCGTGGTGGCCGTTGTTCGAGAACATCCCGACCGAGTACCTCGAGGCCTACTACCCGCTACGGATCGACGGCTACACGACCGTCACCGACTCGGGAGGGCCCGGGTTGCACCGGGGTGGCAACGGCGTGGAGAAGCGTTATGTGTACCTCGAGCCAGGAGAGGTCTCGATCCACGACGACCGCTGGCTGACTCCACCGTGGGGCGTGCTCGGCGGGCTCCCCGGACGGCGGTCCACCAAGCTCCTGCGTCGAGCGGACGGAACGGAAGAGGTCTTGCCGTCGAAATGCGACAACGTCACGGTCGAGGCCGGCGACATGCTCGTGTACCGCACAGCGGGCGGCGGCGGCTGGAAGGACCGGCTCGAGAGGCCGGCGGAGATCGTGGCCCGCGACGTGTCGTTCGGTCTCGTCAGCCGGGCCTGGGCTCAGGAGGGCTACGGCGTCGTCATCGCGGACGACGGGTCGGTCGATGAGGCGGCCACCGAGGCCGAGCGCGGGCGTCAGCGCACCGAACGTGGCGCTGCGCCGGCGTTCGACTTCGGTGCCCCGCTGGAGGACGTGATCGCAAACTGCAAGGCGGAGACCGGTCTCGAGCCGCCGACCCCCGCGCGGCCGTTGCGATGGGCGCCGCTCGAGTCCGGAGAGGACGCACTGGCCCGGGTTCGCGCAGGGGACTCCGTCTAGGTCTGAATGCGTAACGAGGGCTTCCACGGCAGGGCGGGTTTCGGGACGAAGCCCGCCCTCATCGTGGTCGACGTCAATCGCGGGTTCACCGACCCGGCATCGCCGCTGGTTTGCGACCTCGAAGACGTCGTCGCCGCGATTCGCCAGCTGCTCGAGGAGGCGCGACGAGCGGAGATTCCGATCGTCTTTACGACGGTGTCGTACTCAGAAGGAGACAAGCGGACGGCCGCCGCCTTCATTGAGAAGGTCCCGGCGCTGCTGACGCTCGAGGCGGGGAGCCGCTGGGTCGAGATCGACCCGCGCCTCGCTCCCCGTCAGGACGAGCCCGTGCTGAACAAGCTGTTTGCGTCGGCGTTCTTCGGCACGGCGCTGTCGAGTCTCCTCGCCGCGAACGGATGCGACAGCCTGATCGTGACCGGCGCGTCGACATCGGGGTGCGTGCGGGCGACAGCCGTCGACGCGCTCCAGCACGGCTACCGGCCGATCGTGCCTCGAGAGGCGGTCGGAGACCGAAACCCGGACGCGCACGCCGCCAACCTCTACGACCTCGACGCGAAGTACGGAGACGTGGTTTCCTTGGCCGAGGTCATCGATCACCTGGAGGGGCTCGTTGCCGCACACGCTCGCTGAGAAGATCCTGCTCGCCCACACCGAAGCGGACGACGTTCGGCCGGGCGACGTCGTCATGGTGCGCTGCGACGTCGTGATGGCGAACGACGTATCGGGCCCGGTCGCCTTCCGCGCGATGGAGAAGATGGGCGCGAGCCGGGTCTTCGATCCGTCCAAGGTCGTCATGGTCGCCGACCACTTCATGCCTGCGAAGGACGCCCGCTCGGCGGAGCTCCAGAAGCGCTTGAAGGACTGGTCCGATGCCCAGGGCGTGATGTTCTACGGGCAGGGCCGCGGCGGGATCGAGCACACTCTCCTCTGCGAGGAGGGCTGGATCGTGCCGGGCTCAGTCATCGCCGGGGGCGACTCGCACACGTGCACGTACGGCGCGCTCGGAGCCTTCGGCACCGGGCTCGGCTCGACGGACATCGCTGCCTGCCTCGTCTTCGGCGAGTTCTGGCAGGCGGTCCCGAGCACGATTCAGATCGAATTCGTCGGCGAGAAGCAGCCGTTCGTCACCGGCAAGGATCTGATTCTTGCGGTCATCGGCGAGCTCGGTGTCGGCGGCGCTACGAACGCGGCGCTCGAGTTCGTCGGCGAAGGGGCCGAGGCGCTCTCGATCGACGAGCGGCTGGCCGTGTCGAACATGGCCGTCGAAGCCGGAGCGGAGACGGGCCTCTTCCCGGCCGACGAGAAGGTCGGAGAGTATCTCGCCGGGCGCACGGACAGGCCGTGGACGGCAGATCGGTCCGACCCGGGCGCCGAGTTCGTCCGCGAGTTGCGTATCGATCTGGGCGGCGTGCCGCCTCTGGTCGCGCTGCCGCATCTACCTGGAAACGTCGTCCCGGTCGCCGACGCCGCTGGAACGAAGATCGATCAGGTCTACATGGGCAACTGCTCCAACGGGACGATGACGGACCTCCGGCAAGCGGCGGAGATCCTGCGGGGAAGGCGGGTTCACCCCGACTGCAGGATGATCGTCGTGCCGGCGACGCAGCGCATCTACCGCGAGGCGATGAAGGAGGGCCTGCTCGACGTCTTCGTCGAGGCCGGCGCGATGGTCTCGACTCCGACCTGCGGCGCCTGCTTCGGCGGAGGGATGGGCGTGCTCGGCGCGGGCGAGCGGGCGGTCGCGACGACGAACCGCAACTTCCGGGGCAGGATGGGCTCGCCGGAGGCGGAGGTCTTTCTGGCCAACGCGTGGGTCGCCGCGGCCGCGGCGGTCGCCGGCGAGATCGTCGATCCGGCCGAGGTGCTCGCGGGGGTGAGCGCATGATCATCGAGGGCCGTGCCGTCGTCATCGCCGGGGATGACCTCGACACCGACGTCATGTACCCCGGGGCGTACCTCAACATCGACGATCCCGAGCAGATGAAGCCCTATCTCTTCGAGGGCTTCGACCCCTCGCTCCGCGACGAGCTCGGCGACGACGCGCTCATCGTGACGGGCGCCAACTTCGGCATCGGCTCCTCGCGTGAGCACGTGGTGCAGGCGATGAAGGCCTGGGGCGTTCGGGGCGTCGTCGGGAAGAGCTTCGCGCGTATCTTTCGGCGCAATTGCGTCAATCTCGGGTTGCCGATCCTGGCGTGCCCGGACGCAGCGGAGGCCGCGCGCCCCGGCTCCCGTGTCCGCGTCGACACCGACACAGGCGCCGTCGAGGTAGACGGCCAGACGTTTCAGGCGCAGGCGATCCCGCAGCTCGTGCTGGAGCTCCAAGCTTCCGGCGGCCTCGTCCCCTGGGCGCGCGAGAGGCTCAGCTCATGATCGTCCGCGATCGCGGCGACTCCTGGCAGGTCGTCCTCCAGACCGACCATGCCGAGCTCTCGGGCGCCGTCGCCCGAGCGTGGACCGAGCAGGGGCCGCGCCACGCCTCGCTCGCGATCGCCGCGGAGCGCCATGACGACGGCTGGGCCGTCTGGGAGCGGGCGCCCATGATCGACCCGGAGAGCCACAGGCCTCTCAACTTTCTCGACGTTCAGGTGCCGGCGCACCTCGCGTTCTATCGGGCGGGAATCGCAGCCGTGACCCTTGACGATCCATATGCCGGCCTGCTCGTCTCGATGCACGGCGCCGGCATCTACCGCCAGCGCTACGGAACCGACCCGGGACTCAAGCTGACACACGCGGACGAGCTGGCCGAGCAGGTCGAGTCGTTCGTCGCCGAGCAGGAGGCCGACCACGGCCGGCGGATGACGGAGGCCGGCGTCGACGACGAGCGCCGCTGGGCGGACTACGGGCTGCTCCAGGTCTACGACCGGCTCTCGCTGTACTTCTGCATGCGCGACGTCGAGGCGGGCGAGGAGGCGGAGCTCGCCGGCTACCGGCTCGAGCCGCTCGGCCCCTGGCACGTGCGCATGGAGCCTTTCCCCTTCGTCGAGAGCCCCGCTCGGTTCGCCCTGCTCAGACGGGTCCTGCCGAAGCATCGCCGGAATCTCGCCGAGTTCCGTCGCGACTTCTTCGGCATGCCGCCCGAGCGGGTGGAGATCGCGATCGAGCGAGCCTGAGGAGGAGAAACGGTGGAGAGCACTGTCAAGGTCAACGGCGTCGAGCTCTGGTACAGGATCACGGGTGAGGGGGAGCCGGTCGTCCAGATCCACGGCGCGGGGTTCGGGCACTTCAACTTCGACCCGGTGACGCCCCATCTCGCCGAGCAGTTCAAGGTCGTCGACTACGACATGCGTGGCTACGGGCAGTCCGACCGCCCCGTCCAGGACTACGACATGGAGGTCTGGGCGGATGACCTCGCCGGCCTCATGGACGCGCTCGGCATCGCCGAGGCGCACGTCCACGGCACGTCGATGGGCGGCATGATCGCGATCGTCTTCGCCGGCAAGTATCCGCAGAAGACGACCTCCGTCGTCATCAACTGCGCCGCGGCGAAGCTCGGCGTCTCGGGCCGGCTGGTCTTCAAGAACTGGATCGACATCGCGCGCCTGGACCCCGCCGGCCCCGGCAGCCGACTGCTCGCCGAGCTCATCACCTGGCAGGCGCTCTCCAGGCGCTTCCTCGAGGAACAGGACGCCGAGGAGCTGACGGACGTCATCCAGCGGATCCTGCGCGACTCGAACACACTCGAGGTGTTCACCGCGGCCTGCCAGGCCATGTGCGAGATGGACATCACGGCTTGGCTGCCGCAGATCACCTCGCCCGCGCTCGTGCTCGGCGGGGACGAAGACCTGATGACGCCGTGGGACCAGGGTCCGGGCGGAGTCGGTCAAGAGGGCATCTACCGTGCGATCGCAAGCGCCGAGAAGCACGTCGTCCGCGGGTCCAACCACTCGACGATCTTCGACGCAACGAATGAACACGCTCGCGTGGTGATCGACTTCTTCACGCGCCACAGCCGCACGGGCGGCTAGTGCCGCCCGTCGAGACGTACGGCGTCGAGCCGATCCCGGCCGAGCTACGCACGGTCGGCTGGCGCGACCTCTTCGCCATCAACTTCACCTTCTTCCTCAACCCGGTCATGTACGTGCTCGGAGCGTTCGCGGTCGTGGACGGCGGGCTCCCGCTCTGGTGGGCGGTCGCGGCGATGGTTGTGGGCCAGGCGCTCGCCTACGCGCTCCTCGTCGTCGTGGCGCAGCCAGGGGTTGACTACGGGCTCACCGGCCAGGTGGCGATGCGGGCGCACCTCGGCTTCTGGGGGGCACGTCTGCTCTCATCGCCTTACCGCGTGATCGCAGCGACGTATTGGTTCGCTGCTCAGGCTCTCGTGGCCGGACTCGGTGCGCAGGCGATCGTCGATGCGATGACGGGACATCATCTGCCCCTCGTCCCACTCGCACTCGTCTTCGCGACCGTTCACGCCACGTTCGCCGTGCTCGGCTTCGACGTCATGCGGTGGCTGCTCCGGGTCGTCCTTCCGGTTTCGCTCTTCTTCAGCGGGATCCTGATCGCGCTCTTCCTCACGACTGACGACCCCGACTACGCCGTCGGCAGGGTCTTCGACTCTCCGGATCAACACCTGACCTGGGTCGGGTTCGCCACCTACGTGACCGTCATGTGCGGCGCCTCGCTCACGCTCGTCGGCAATGTCGCGGACTTCTGCCGCTACACGCCGACGCGCCGCGACATGCGGATCGGGCTCGCCGCCTCCGCGACCGCCGCCGCCTTCGTGACGACCTTCGTCGGCGGCTATGCGGCTGCCGCGACCGGGGAGACGAACCCCTTCGTCGCGGTCTCCGAGCTCGTCTCCAGCGAGGCGCTCCTTGTCTGCCTGCTCCTCGCGATCGTCGTCCAGGGCCTCGCTGCCAACATCACGAACGTCTACACGGCGGGGCTGTCGATCGTGAACACGATCCCCCGGCTCGGTCGGCTCTGGGCGACGATCGCAGCTGCAGGGGCGGCCATCGCACTTTCTGCATTCCCCGACTTCGTGAATCACGCACAGAACTGGATCACGCACCTCGGCAATCTGGCAGCGCCGCTCACCGGGGTTGTCCTGGCCGACTATCTGCTGAAGCGCCAACTGATCGACGTCCCGGCGCTCTTCGACCCCGGCGGCCGCTACCGCTACCTCAGGGGAGTGAATGTGCCCGCTATCGTCGCCGTCGCCGTGGGCGTGGCGGTCTACTATGCCGTGCCGCCGAGTTGGATCAAGGTCGTCTGGGGCCTGTCTCTGGCCGCAGCGTCCTACCTCGTTCTGGCCGTGGTGCGACCGGTGGTCGGCACGGAGGCCAGCGCGACCGAAAAGCGCACGAGCTCGCCCTCGTAGACGACGCACGCCGCATTTGACTCTGGCGGCCAGCAGTTGTATACAGAGTTATTCCTTGGTGCGGGCGTCAAACGGAAGGGGTGTGTCAAATTCCCAGCGAGCGTTCTGTTGTAGTGGTCCAGATCCTCGAAAAAGGGCGGCAGGCGAAAGGAGAATTGCTCCATGAGTAACGAGCACGAGTACGATCCATTCGAATACGCTGCGCTACTCGCGCAGACGGAGGAGCTCGGGCGCGGCGACCTGTCAGAGCCGACGCGGAACGAAGAAGCCCCCCAGGGGCTGTCCCGCCAGGAGCTTCTGGTTAGGGGCGGCCTGGGTGCGGCGGCCGTAATTGGGCTCGGCGCGGGGCTCGGCGCGGCGGCAAGCCCGGCAGCGGCTGAAGTCTCAAGCACAGGAAAGTTCACTGGCACGCTCCGCGTGCTCACCCTCGGGGTCGAATTCGACCAAGGCGGCGTTTGGGCGAAGCAGGCATCGAAGGACCTCGGCTTCACCGTCAAGCCGATCTTCGCCCCGTCCGAAAAGCAGCCGCAGATCGCGATCACTTCGCCGGACACGTTCGACGTGTTCGGCGGCTACAACTACCAGACACTGCTCATCTGGCCCTCGGGCGGCCTGCAGCCGGTCGACACGAGGCGGCTCCCGAACTGGAAGAGCCAGTACAACCTCTTCACCCACGGCAAGCTGAACCCCGCATCGAAGAGCTGCACGTACGGTGACGGCAACGCTCCATTCCGGACGACGTTCGTCGACCCCGACGGCTCGACCGGGCTGCCCCCCTTCAACGGTGGGCCGAGGAACAACAAGGAGATCGTGCGCTGGATCGGCGAGAACGGCAAGGCCATCGGCGGCAAGCCGCAGCCCCGCTGGATCGTCGGCCCGGCAGCGCACTTCAACGCCGACTCCATGGGCTACAACGCCGACGTGATCAGGAAGCAGCCGGGCCAGGTCTCCTGGGCGGAGCTGCTGAACGCGAAGTGGAAGGGACGGGTAGCACTCCTGCGCGACCCGGGAATCATGGCCCAGGATGCTGCGTTCGCCGTGACTGCGCTCGGGTTGATGAAGTTCAAGGACTACGGCAACCCGTCGAAGGCCGAGATCAGCCGACTGTACAAGATCATGACCAAGTACAAGAAGCAGGGCCAGTTCCGAGCGTTCTGGTCGGCCTTCACCGATTCGGTCAACCTCATGGTCTCGAAGGAGGTCGTCCTCGAGTCGATGTGGTCTCCCGCCGTGGCGCTCGTCAAGGCGGCAGGCGTGAACATCCTCTACGCGGCGCCGAAAGAGGGCTTCCGCGGCTGGTGCAGCGCCGAAGGCATCTCATCGAAGGTCACCGACCCGGCAAAGC
This sequence comes from Gaiellaceae bacterium, assembly GCA_038910715.1. GTDB lineage: Bacteria > Actinomycetota > Thermoleophilia > Gaiellales > Gaiellaceae > GMQP-bins7. The sequence goes on along the minus strand of JBCKBY010000038.1, from coordinate 1,764 downwards.
TGCAGGCCTGCTACGACTACATCAACTGGAACTACAACGGTTACCTCGGCGCAAATATCATGCGCCAGGGCTACTACATCGCCAACGGGCAGAAGCTGCTGCCCTGGATCAAGTCGCCTGCCGGGAAGGCAGCCGGGTTCTCCGCCGCCGAGTACGACTACTGGTGGGGCGGCAAGCCGGCCGCCCGCGACCTCCCGGGCATCACCGGCAAGGTCGGCGACGTGAAGAAGGGCGAGCGTCGCGAGGGCGGCTCCTTCTCCCAGCGCATCTGCAAGTACACGTCCTGGAACTCGTATCCACGGGAGAGCGTGTTCCTGGTGAAGACCGTGAACGACTTCCTGTCCGCATAGAGACTGCGTGGCGGATCAGGCGGTCTCGCAACCGGAGGGGGCGGCATCCGCCGCCCCCTCCTCTTCGCCATCGGGCATCGACCTCGTCGCGTTGACGAAGATCTTCCCCGGCGGTACGGTCGCCGTTGACGACGTCAACCTGCACGTCGACCACGGCGAGTATGTCGTCCTGCTCGGGCCGTCCGGCTGCGGCAAGACGACAACCCTGCGGATGATCGGCGGCCACGAGCATCCGACCCACGGCGACATCCTGCTCGACGGCGTGTCGCTCGTCGACCTGCCGCCGCACAAGCGGCCGACGACCACCGTCTTCCAGCACTTCGCGCTCTTCCCCCACCGGACGACCCTCCAGAACGTGGAGTTCGGGCTCAAGATGCACGGGGTCAGCAAGGCCGAGCGGCGCCGGGAGGCGCTGAATGCCCTCGAGATGGTCGGGTTGGAAGCGCTCGCCGACCGCAAGCCGGGCGCCCTGTCGGGCGGCCAGCAGCAACGCGTGGCGCTCGCACGCGTTCTCGTTACCAAGCCGAAGGCGCTCCTCCTCGATGAACCGCTGGGCGATCTCGACCGCCTGCTCCAGCTGCGCATGCGGGTCGAGCTCCGCAACCTCCAGCGCCAGCTCGGGCTGATGTTCATCCACGTCACGCACAACCAGGAAGAGGCGCTCTCGATGGCCGACCGCATCGTCGTCATGAACGATGCGCGCATCCAGCAGATCGCCGATCCACTGACGATCGCCACGCGGCCCGCCACCGAGGTCGTCGCACGGTTCATGGGGGACAACAACATCATCCGAGGCAAGGTCACCGAGCGAGAGGGCGACCGGCTGATCGTCGAGGACGAGCAGCACGTCCGCGCCAGCGTGCGCGCTCCCGACGCCCGGCATTCTGTGGGCGACCCGGCGATGATCGCGATCCGGGCAGCGGCGGTGAGCGTCGACACGCTCGGCTCCGCTCCCGCCGTCCTCAACTCGGCCGAGTGCGAGATCGTCTTCGTCGAGTTCCTCGGCGACCTCGTCAAGCTTCACCTGCTCGCGAGCGGCGAGCGTTTGCTCGCAAAGGTCAACGCCGAGCAGTACCCGGCGCTCCGCGGCCGCGAGGGCCAGCGGATCCGGATCACCTGGGAGGAGAAGGATGTCCAGCTCCTCGACGCCTGAGCACCCGGGCGACGAGGCGGCGCTCGGCGAGCGCGGTGCTGGGGGCGGCCGGCGTTCTCGTGGAGGTGGCGGGGTAACGGTGGCGCTGGCCGCGCCGGGGCTCATTTGGATCGGCTTCTACCTGCTCGCGCCGCTCGTGGTCATCGTCCTCGTCAGCTTCTGGACCTGGACCGACGCCGGCTTCGATACGACGTTCACGACGGCGAACTACACCGAGCTCTTCCACGACCGTACGTATTGGGACAACATGCTCTCGACCGT
>JBCKBY010000037.1:0-18774 GCA_038910715.1 Gaiellaceae bacterium | reverse complement strand
CGAGGGCGATCCCGGGACGAGCATCACGCGAGACCGCTGGCTCCTCGTGCTCTTGCAGGAGCTCGGCTACGGCAGGGTGCAGACGGCGACTGCGATCGAGGTCGAGGGCAAGTCGTACGCCGTCTCGCACGGCTGGGAGAACGTGCCGATTCACCTCCTCGGCTGCAACGTGCCGCTCGGGACTCGCAGCAGGGGGGTGGCCGGCGCGTCGAGCCAGAGTCCCCACGGGACGCTCCAGGAGCTCTTGAACCGCTCGGAGGAACGCCTGTGGGGAATTATTTCGAACGGCTTACAGCTGCGCATCCTGCGAGACAACTCGTCTCTGACGCGGCAGGCCTTCGTCGAGTTCGATCTCGAGCAGATGTTGGAGGGCGACGTCTACTCGGACTTCGCCCTGCTCTGGATGCTCTGCCATGCCTCGCGGGTCGAGGGTGCCCGGCCGCACGAGTGCTGGCTCGAGCGCTGGTCGCAGGAGGCCCAGCGCCAAGGCACGCGCGCACTCGAAGGCCTCCGAAGCGGGGTCGAGGAGGCGATCTCGGCGCTCGGGAGCGGCTTCCTTCGTCCCGGCCAAAACGCCGAGCTGAAAGAGGCGCTCAGAAGCGGAGAACTGACGGCCCAGGACTACTACCGAGAGCTCCTGCGGCTTGTCTATCGCCTCCTCTTTCTCTTCGTGGCCGAGGACAGGAAGCTCCTCCACCACCCCGACGCGCCGGAAGAAGCAAGGGAGCGTTATGCGGAGTGGTATTCGACGCAGCGCCTGCGCCGCCTTGCCGAGCGCAGGCGGGGAACAAAGCACGGTGACCTCTGGGAGAGCCTCTCCCTCGTCATGCGCTCACTCGGCGAAGACGACGGACTCCCCGCACTCGCCCTGCCTGCGCTCGGGAGCTTCCTCTGGTCACGAGACGCGATCGCCCACCTCAACGATGCCACTCTTCCGAACGGTGCGCTCCTCGACGCCGTCCGTGCGCTCGCTACGGTGCGCGACGGGAAGGTCCTGCGCTCGGTCGACTACAAGAACCTGGGCGCCGAAGAGCTCGGCTCGGTGTACGAGTCGCTCCTCGAGCTCCATCCCGAGCTCGACTCGGACGCCGGCACCTTCGCCTTGACGACCGCCGCCGGCAACGAGCGCAAGACGACGGGCTCCTATTACACGCCGACGAGCCTCATCTCCTGCCTCCTCGATTCGGCGCTCGACCCCGTGCTCGCCGAGGCGGCGGAAAAGGGGGAAGAGGCGATCCTCGAGCTCAAGGTGTGCGACCCCGCCTGCGGCTCCGGCCACTTCCTCGTCGCGGCTGCGCATCGGATCGCAAAGCGCCTGGCGAGCGTGCGAACTGGCGACGAAGAGCCTTCGCCCGAGGCGACACGCGAGGCTCTCCGTGACGTCGTCTCCCGCTGCATCTATGGCGTCGACGTGAACCCGATGGCGGTCGAGCTCTGCAAGGTCTCTCTCTGGATGGAGGCGCTCGACCCCGGCCGCCCGCTCTCCTTCCTCGACGCGCACGTGAAATGCGGCAACAGCTTGCTCGGGACGACGGTCGCGCTCATGAACGAAGGCATTCCCGACGACGCGTTCAAGGCGATCGAAGGCGACGACAAGGAGGTTGCTAAGGCGCTTCGCAAACATAACCGCTACGAGCGTGAGGGCCAGCTCACTTTGGAGGATCTAGCCGGCGGACTCATCGAGTCGCTCGAGGCCGAGACGGAGGCGCTGGAAGAGACGGCCGACGATACGCTGGAAGCTCTGCGTGGCAAGGAGCGGCGCTTCGCCGAGCTCGGGACGTCAGAGGCTTATGAGCGCGCACGCCTCGCGACGGATGCTTGGTGCGCGAGCTTTGTCCAGCGCAAGATCGCTGGGGCGCCGGGGGTCACAACGGGCGTCGTTCGCCGCATTGCCTCGGGAAAAGTGCCCGACGAGGTTGCCGAGGAGGTGCGACGGCTCGCCGCCGAGTACGGCTTCTTCCAGTGGGAGATCGAGTTCCCGCAGGTCTTCAGCCGCGATGCTGGCGGCTTCGACGTCGTTTTCGGCAACCCGCCCTGGGAGCGCGTGAAGCTCCAGGAGAAGGAGTTCTTCGCGAGCTACGCGGATATCGCGGGTGCCCGGAATGCTGCCGCGCGGAAGAGGCTGATCGCCGCGCTCGAGGAGAACGACCCGCCGCTCTACGCGTCGTGGCTTGCCGCGCTCCGCAAGGCCGATGGCGAGAGCCATCTTGTCCGTGCGAGCGGCCGCTATCCGCTCTGCGGCCGAGGAGATGTCAACACTTACTCGATCTTCGCCGAGCTGATGCGCTCACTCATGGGGCGCAGAGGTCGGGTCGGCTGCATCGTTCCAACTGGGATCGCGACCGATGCGACGACGCAGTTCTTCTTCCGCGACCTCGTCGAGTCGAGGTCGCTCATCAGCCTTCACAGCTTCGAGAACGAGGCGAAGATCTTTCCGTCCAACCACAACGAGCTGAAGTTTTGTCTTCTGACGATCGGCGAACGGGGAATCAGCGACGTGGCCGATCTTGCGTTCTTCATCCGCCACGCTCCCGAGCTCGGCGACGCAACGCGCCATTTCATCCTGACGGCTAGCGATATCGAACTGCTGAACCCGAACACGCGCACGTGTCCAACCTTCCGAAGCGGTCGCGACGCCGAGCTGACGAAGGCGATCTACCGCCGGGTGCCCGTGCTCGTACGGGACGGTGACGCCGACGGAAACCCGTGGGGTATCTCGTTCATGACCATGTTTCACATGGCGAACGACTCGCACCTCTTCCGCGCCGCGCCCGAGCCGGGCCGCGTGCCGTTGTGCGAGGGAAAGATGATCCATCTGTTCGACCACCGCTTCGGCACATACGAAGGCCAGACCGAAGCGCAATCGAACAAAGGCGTCTTGCCACAGGTCGACGACGAGCACCACGCAAGACTCGACTTCCGACCTCTACCTCGTTATTGGGTTGATCGTGACGATGTCGTAGCTGCAATCAACGGCCGCTGGGATCGCCAGTGGTTTATCGGGTGGCGTCGCACGTCCAACAGCGTCACCTACAGGACCTTCATTTCGGCGTTCATCCCCCCCGCTGCTATCGGGGATTCCATTTTCCTGATGCTTCCTTCCGAGGGGCGTGCTCCGTCGCTCGTTGCTTGCCTGAGCTCTTTTGCTTTCGATTATGCGACGCGACAGAAGCTCGGCGGAGCGAATACGAGCTTCTTCGTAGTGGAACAGCTCCCCGTTTTGCCTCCGAGTACGTTCCTCGACGACGCTGGGTGGGGCGGCGGCGACCTGCATGCATGGATCGAGCGGAGGGTGCTGGAGCTCGTCCATACCGCGCGGGACATGGAGTCGTTCGCGCGCGACCACGGTTACGATGGTCAACCGTTTCGCTGGGATCCCGAGCGCAGAGCGCTCCTGCGCGCGGAGCTCGATGCCGCGTTCTTCCACCTTTATGGCCTCGAGCGTGACGACGTCGACTACGTGATGGATACGTTCTGGGTCGTCCGCGACCGGGATGTCAAGGCGCACGGCGAGTACCGCACGAAGCGCCTGATCCTCGAGATCTACGACGAGCTGGCGGAAGCGATCGTCACCGGCCGGCCGTACCAGACCCGCCTCGACCCCCCGCCCGCCGACCCCCGCGTCGCCCATGCCGCGAAGGAAGAGGTCGTTTCTTGAGGCTCGTCAGGCTTTCGATAAAGCGCTATCGGAGCATCATCGATACCGAGAAGTTCGCTCTCGGCGATTTCACGGTCCTCGTCGGCCCGAACAACGAAGGAAAGTCGAACATCCTGCAAGCACTGGTCACGAGCATGAACGCCCTCGCCGGCCTGCGTCAGCGGCCGACTGGTTCCGCTCTGCGTCGACGGATGCGCGATGAGCGACTGATGGGCGGGTATGACTGGGAGCGTGACTTCCCACGTTCGTTGCAGGAGGGCCAGCCGGATGGAACATCGATCTTCAATCTCGATTTCGAGCTCTCGACCGACGAAATTCGAGCGTTCGAATCGGCCGTGGGAAGCAGTCTGAACGGAATACTTCCCGTCACCCTCAGCTTCGGTCCGACCAATCAGTACACCTTCGCGGTTAGAAAACAGCGGCATGCTGAGGCGTTCTCGGCAAAGCGAGCCGAGATCGAGCCCTTCATCGCTGACCACGTCCACCTCCAATACATACCCGCATCTCGGACAAGCGAGGCTGCGCTTGATGTGGTCGACAGCATGATTGCCCGCGAGTTCCGCGAGATTGAGCAGACCGCGGACTATCGAGCAGCCCTGGACACGATTCGGAATCTTCAGCGCCCAGCGATTGAGAAGCTGGAGCAAGGTCTCTGTTCGAGCATGCAGCAGATCCTGCCATCGGTCCGCTCGGTATGCCGCTCGGCTCCGCGGCGAATAGTGCCGCAGCATGCTCTTCGCCCAGCCACGAGATCGCGTCAGGGGCGCCCTCGAAGGCGAGGAAGTTCATCTCTTCTGCGAGCTGCCGGCGCTCGTCTGACCCCCTCTTCGTCACGACGTCGAAACGCATGCGGACGAGCAGAAGCGTGGTCCGTGTCTCGACCGCATCGGTACGCATGGCGCCACAACGTGCTGCGAGCGGCCCGCCGATCGGATCGAGCGACGTGTCGGCCACGTAGCCCGCGAGCGCCTCGACGAATGGATGGGTGCGCGACAGATACGCGACACCTTCGGTCACGGTGGGCTCGAAGCGCGCCTTCAGCTCGTCGCCGGGATGACCGAGCGCGTCGCGGAGGGCCAAAGGAACGTCACGCAGGTCGATGGCGACGGGGTCGCCCGTCGACACGGTCGCTCCTGCCGCGCGAAGCGACGAAGCGACGAAGCGCGCGACGTCGGACTCCGAGCCGATCGCCGTGCGCGTTTCCTCGAGCTCTCGAGCGACCTCCGAGACGTCGATCGTCTGTTGGGCGAAGATCGTTCGCGAGCGCTTCTCGCGCTCAGCCGCGGCATCCCACTCCTCGTGCAAGACGTCCCGCTTCTCGACGAGATCTGGCATGTCGAAGAGCGCCAGCTGCTCGTCCTTGCCGCGCAAGACGAGCCCCTCGAAGATCGCGTCGAGCACATCGCGCGTGCCCATCGGCACCGGTACCGAGATGCCGAGGCGTTCGTGGATCGTGCGGTTCTTGCGCTGGAGAACCTCGAGCACGACACCGTCGACCGCGTTGTTGCGCCCGAAGTACGTGAGCACGCGCACCTTCTCGGACGGTTGGTTGAAGCGGTCGACGCGGCCCTCGCGCTGCTCGTGGCGTGTCGGGTTCCACGCGAGGTCGTAATGAACGACCGCGTCGAAGAGCTTCTGAAGGTTGACACCCTCACTGAGGCAATCCGTCGCCACGAGCACGTGACGATGGGCGCCCTCGAGGGCGAGTACCCGCTGCTCCCGCTCGGCGGCCGGGATGCGCCCGGTGACGGCGATGACCTCGACATCCTTCGGAAGCTTCCTGCGCAGGTGCTCGGCGACGTACTCCGCCGTCGGGATGTACGCGCAGAAGACGATCGGGTTGAAGCCGTCGGTGAGGAGCTTCTTCACGAGCTTCGTGGCCTGCTGCAGCTTCGGATCGCTCTCGCCAAGGAGCTCCTGCGCAGCCTTCGATAGCTCTCCGAGCGAACGACGCTCGTCGGCCGAGGCGTAGAGCGCCGCGGAGGGCGGCAGGTCCGCTCCCTCCACGCTCTCGTCGTCGGTGCCGTCGAAGACCCGGCGCGCGAGCTCATCGAGCTCCGCTTCGGGATCGCCCTCGATGCTCTCGGCGCGGTTGTCGAGCGTCGCGACGGCTGCTGCCGGGCTCGACGAGAGCGCACGCATGATCCCCAGGATCGACCACCAGCGCATGCGCCAGCGCTGCTCGCTTCCCTCCACCCTCTCCCCGACCTTCGCGCGACCGTACTCGAAGATCTTCTTGAAGAGGTCGCGGTGCGCATCGGTCAGCTCGTAGGTCTCCTCGCGTACCTCTCGCACCGGGAAGTTCGTCTCGCCGAGGTAGTGGAGGATGTCCCCGCGGCGCCGCTGGACGAGGTGCCTCGCAAGGCGACGCCGCTCCGCCTCGTACTCCGTCTTCTCGAGGTCGTCGTCGGCGAGGTTGAGCGTCGGGTCGAGGAAGGAGACGAGCACCTGGAACGCGTCGTCGTTGCCCGAGTGCGGCGTCGCCGTGACCAGCAGCACGTGACGCTCCGGCTTTGCGGCGAGCTTCGAGACGAGCTCGTAGCGCTGATGGCGTTGACCCCGACCGGCGTTGGCGTCAGCGCACGAATGCGCTTCGTCGACGATGACGAGGTCAGGGCAGGCCCGAATGAAGTCGTTCCGGCGGCGATCTGACTTGATGTAGTCGAGCGAGACGACCGTGATCGGGTGGCGTTCGAAGAGCGACTCACCGACGCGAAGCCCGCGCTCGAGCCGCGCAGCGGTGCCGGCGAGAACGAGCTCGGCATCGAGGTGGAATTTGGTCTGCATCTCCGCCTGCCACTGCTCAGCAAGGTGCGGCGGGCAGAGGACGGCGATGCCGTTTGCGTCGCCCTGATCCCAGAGCTCGCGGGCGACGAGGAGCGCTTCGACGGTCTTCCCGATGCCGACGTCGTCGGCGATCAGGAGGCGGACTGGATCGAGCTTGAGCGCCATCAGGAGCGGCACGAGCTGGTACGGCCGCGGCTCGACGGCGATGCGCGCGAAGCTGCGGAACGGGCCGGCGCCTGCACGGGAGCTCAAGCGGAGCGCGTCTCGGAGGAGGCGTGCGGAGGTCGCGTCGCCGATGCGTGCCGGATCGGGCAGATCGAACTGAGCCGGCTTGACCTCTTCGAGCGCCGTCAGCACTCCCGCGATCTCGTCGTCAGTGCCACCGAGCGGGCGCAAGACGAGGAGCTCGTCCGAGGACTCGGGAAGTACTACCCACTCGCGGCCACGGGTGGCGACGAGCGAGCCCGCGGCGAAACTCATGTGCCTCTCCCGAACACGTCTGGGTGTTGAGCCAGGGCCTCCGCCCAGGTCTTCTCGTCATCGTCTACCCGGATCACGCGGAAGCCGTCGTTCACGAGGCGCGCAGTCTGTTCCGCATCGATGCGCTGTCGATCCGGTCCGTCGTGATGAGGGCCGTCGACGAAGACGAGCGCAAAGTGGTGGTCGTAGGCGAAATCGGGGCGCGCCTTCAGTCCGTCCACGACCCTCTGGTTGCTCGTGGGTAGCTCGTAGTCGTTGTCGTAGAGGTAGGCGAGAAACCGCTTCTCGAGCTGCGAGTCGCAGCGAGCCTCGAGCTGTGCGCGGAGGTCGGCCCGCGGCAGCGAGAGCGGCGACACCTGTACCTCGGCGTCCCTCAGCAGGAGCAGCGTGTCACGCACCTCGAAACGATCGAGCTGGCGGTGATCCCGCTGGTTCGCGTACGAGAGCAGGCAGTCGTAACAGGCAGCCGCACACCGTTCGCGAGCACCCGGCGCGGAGCCGAGGTCAGCGCCCGTCTCGGCGTCGAAGTGGCAGATCCGGAGCGCCGCGGCGGCGACCTCCCGGAGTGCCGTCGGGTCAGACGCGAGCTGGCGCAGCACACCGGCACCGCCCTCCGCCGCCTCGTAGAAGAGGAGCAGGTTGCGAGAGATACGGTTGGGCAGGGGCTCCGCGGCGAGCTCGGAGTCCTCGAGGTCGTAGGTGACCTGGATCGCGTTCTTCAGGGCCGCGGCGAGGGACGCCATCACGTTCGCGGACAGCGGCCGAGCCGGGCGGAAGAGGAGCGTGTTGCGGCGATCCTCCACGTACGGGACGACGCGCTCCTGGCTGTTGCTCATCGGATCGTCCTTGTCGTCTGCGGCAGCCTCCGGGTTCGTCGCCCAATACCCGTTCTGCGTGTCGAGGACGAAGCCGAGGATGTCCTTGTTCTTGCGGCGCGTCCAGCCGACGTTGATGCGCCAGAGAGTCGCGGCGCTCCCGTACGAGATCGAGCCCCAGACGGCGCCGTCCGAGACGATGTGCGCGACACGCTGGCCGCGACCCTCGCGCTCTGCGAAGCGGATCCCCGTGCGCACCTCGAAGCCCTGGCGCACACGATCCTCCTCGTCGGAGTTGATCCGATCGCGTCGCTTCGTGCCCACGTTCTGGAGGCGGAAGAGCCGGGTCCACGGCGGTGACAGCGGAGCGCCGCATGACTCGCACATGTCGGCGCCGGGGTTGTCGGCTTCGACCGGATGCAGGTAGCCGCAGGTCTCACACTGCTTGATCGCGTTCGTGGGGAGTCGGTTCTCCTCGTCTCGCTCGGCGGGGAGGAAGACGCGGTTGATGACGTAGCGGGCGCCCTCGTGATAGACGATCGAGCGAGGGCCGAACTCGGAGATCGCCAGGAAGCGCGGGCGCTGCAGGTACTCGTCCTTTCCCTTCCGGCCGCGTCGTGCGGGGATAAAGGCCGAGAGCGGGAGGCGGGGGAAGCTGTAGCCCGGGAGGAAGCCCTCGCTCGCGAAGTAGCGATAGCTGTAGAAGTCCGACTGCATGTGGCTCCGCTGCTTGTCGCCGCGCAGCAGCTCGAGCTGTGCTTCTGCCTGCGCCCGGAGCTGCCGCGCGAGGTTGCGCTCCTTCTGCGGGCGTGAGAAGTCGTTCGCGACTTTGTTCTGCGAGTCGCGACCGTCGAGTGCGGCGACGTACAGCTCCCGCCACCGGTCGCAGGCGCGATCGAACGCCTTCGGTGCTTCCTTGAGCGCCTCGTCGAGCCAGCCGTCGTGCATCCAGCCGGCGTCGTCGATCCCCGGAATGCTCTCGAGCAGGCTCGCGGCGGAGGGCCGTGCGCGATCGGCGACGGCTGGGTCGGCGAGAGCCTCGGCGAGATCCTTCATAACTGGGAAGTTGCGTCCCTCTTCATCCGCGAGGTCGAGCACGTCGGCGAGCGAACCGCCGAGGGACTTCCCACTCGCGGCAAGCCAGACCGCCTGAACGTGCGCCCGGACGAGGTCTTCGTTCGCGAGGTCGAGCCGGGGAGGCTTGACCTGTCCGGAGACCATCAGGATCGGCCGGCGAAAGAAGTACTGGTCGTGAGAGCTGCCCGCGGCCGCGTAGTCGAAGACGAGCGCCGGTTGACCGCTGCGCCCGGCGCGGCCGCTGCGCTGCGCGTAGTTCGCCGGCGTCGGCGGGATGTTCCGCATGTTGACGACATTCAGGTCTGCGATGTCGACGCCGAGCTCCATCGTCGGCGAGCAAAAGAGAACCGGGAGCTTCGCCTCGCGGAAGTCCTTCTCACGCTGCTCACGAACGTCGGCGGGCACCTGCGCGGTGTGCTCGCGCGCCTCGATGCCCTGCCCGCCGGCGGCGACGCCCTTGTAGAACTCGACGAAGAACGGGTTCGTCCTGCCGCCGCTTTCTGGTACCTGCGGCACGCGGATCGGGTCGTGGTAGGGCGTCGTCCCGTCGCCTGCGCGCCAGCGGAGCTGGGAAGCGGCGACCTGATATCCGGACGCTCCCTCCTCGCTCTCCCTGACGACAACGAGGAGGCCCGCCTCTCGTAACCCTTCGAAGAGGTCGGCAATGACGGTTTCCGTGTCCGCCGTGGTGAGACGCGAGCCGCTAGCGAAGGTCGTCGGCCGACGGAGGAACTGGCCGAACGTCCCTCGGGTTCCAACGTAGAGGTCGCCGCGGTAGTCCTGCCCGGCCCGTGGTCTCGGATACGCGACGCGTCCATGCACGAGCTGCTCGTCCTCGTCAATCGCCCAGGGCTCGACGAGGAACTGGCTCGAACGTTGCTGGAGTGACTCCTGCCAGTCTCGGCGCAGGTAGTCGACCCGAATCGCAAGCTCGCGCCGGAGGTGGTCGAGCAGGACGCGGCCCACGAAAGCTCTCCGTTCGGGCGACGCGCCGGCGAGCGCTTGATGTTTCGTCTCCCACACGTCTTCGGCAACGCTGACCTCGTCGAGCGACGAGTAGCCGATCGCCAAGAGTCCGCACTGCTCGAGATTCGGCGCCGTAATCCGCCAGCCACGCTCGAGGTCCCGATAGATGCGATACGCGAGCACGTCACGGAACGTGCGCTCGGTGTCGTCGAGCGCGCCGAAGCGGACGTTGGGGTCGACGGCGTAGTGCTGGAGCGGGAGCTCGAGCGCATCGAATACGCGGAGGGCGAGCTCGTCGTGGGTCAGGCCACCCGAGCCGGCCTTTTCAGCGGCCCGGAAAAGTGCCGAGCGGATAAGGCCGACCTCGACGAAGTCGTTGAAGTGGCCTGCCTGAAGCGAGGCGTCTTGCCGGTTGTCGGTGAAGCTGAGGAGCTTGCGCGCTACCGGGTCGAGCGACTCATCTGCGCGCAGGCTGCGGATCGCGGCAAGGCCGAGGATCGTCGTGGCGCTAGAACGTCCACCCGCGCCAAGCGTCATCAGCTTGCCGAAGTCCTTGGGCTGGCGACCGGCATGGGCCACGCCGCAGTTGAGGCAGAAGCGGAAGGGAGTGTGCACGAGATGGAAGCGCATCCCGCCGTCTCCGACGCGCCCATCGGTGCGCACCTCGATGGGCTCCGGAAGGTGCTTGCGGAAGTCGCGCTTGACGCGCTCACCCTCGCCGTGCGCCTCCAGCCAGTCGTCGGGAACCCGGCCGAGGAGCTCCTCCGGATCGTCCGACCAGGGCTTCTCGAGGCTCGCGTAGAGGAAGCCGGTCTCCTCGTCCTCGTCGTTGCCGGTCGTGTCGTTCAGCCGGCGCGGTCGGACCTCGAGGCCTCCGGCGTCGCTCTTGCCGATGCGAACGGTGTAGTACTCCTGTCCGCACTCCCGGCAGAACGCGAGGGGGATGAGGAGCTTCGTTCGGTCGTCTGGCGCGAACTGCTGTTCCTGTGTCGTGAAGGTTCTCGTCGCCTCAGGTTCGAGCGTCGCGTAGACGGTCTCACCGCGCGTGAACAGCTGGTGGAGCCGGAAGGCGAAGACCGGGAACCCTGTCTCGGGGTTCTGGAGGTCGTAGCCCTGCATCAAAGCGGCGCGGATCGCGTCGGAGCAAAGTGCCTCGTCTCGACCGGTGAGCGAAGCGAGCGCCGCCGCGGCCGCCTCGTCTCCGTCGATCGGGCGGGGTTTGGCGCGCCGCAGGCGACCGGTCTCGGGCTCCTCTTCGATGCCGAAGGTCGTTTCTATCCACGACGCAAGCGGGTCGGCGAGGAAGGCCTCGGTGTCGGACGGCGCCGAGGCGTCGAGCCGACGCGTGAGCAGATCGACGAAGGATGGGTCGTCGAGACGTGCGTGGGTGGTGGCCCTGCGGAGCGTCTCGCCGATGACGTCGGCGGGCTCAACCGCCGCCCCGAAGAGCATCGAGGCGACACGTGCGACCTCGGTGCGTTGCTCCTCGAGCGTGCCCGGACCGGCGAGGGTGGCAGACGTGCCGATGCACTGCAGGTCGGTGGCGTGGCACGCCTCGCGAACGCGCCGAGCGAGAAGACCGACGTCGGCTCCCTGCCGGCCGCGATAGGTGTGGAGCTCGTCGAGCACGAGGAACCGAAGCCCCCGCGCCGCGTCGATGAACTTCCGCTCGTAGGGTCGCGTGAGGATCAACTCGAGCATCGCGTAGTTGGTGAGCAGCACGTCGGGCGGGTGAGCGAGGAGTGCCTGCCGCTCGTCGTCGTCCTCTTGGCCCGTGTAGCGGCCGACACGAACGAGCCCCGTCGAGCCGGGCGGCCCGACGCCGAGGAACTTGTCGAGCTCGCCGAGCTGGCTGTTGGCGAGCGCGTTCATCGGATAGACGACGATGGCCTGGATGCCACGGCCCGAGCCGTGGCGCAGCACGTGATCGACGATCGGGACGATGTACGCGAGGCTCTTGCCCGAGCCGGTGCCTGTCGTCAGGACGTAGTTCGCTCCCGTGCGGGCGACCTCGATCGCCTCCCGCTGGTGACGGTGGAGAAGGAGCGGGAGCCCGCTCGGGTCGTCGGCGGATTTCGCGCGCCGGAAGATCTGGGCGCAGCGCGGATCGAGGAGTTGGGTCGCGACGAGCTCGTCCACGGTGCCCCCGGGTTCGAACGCAGGGTTGAGCTGGACGATCGGGTCGGGCCAAAGCAGCCCTGCTTCGAGCTCCTGGTCCACGCGGGCGGCGATGCGCTCATCGCGGATGTTGACGAAGCTGCGCGTGAAGTCCGCGTAGTCGCGGACGAGGCGCTGTCGGAGCTCGAAGACGTCCATCGTTGTCGTCCGTCAGACCGTTACCGGTGCGACCAGCGGCTCGCGGCTGTAGAGATAGAAGCCGGCGATCGGTTCCGGGACGCCGGGTGCCACCCTGTTGATCCGTCCGTTTCTGTTGGGAACGACGTACCAGGGTTGCTCCGGGCCACTCCTGGCCACTCGCTCGAGGTACCTCTCGACACCAACCCGCTTGGTGTCCGCGTTGAGGTGCAGCTCGAGCCCGCCCACGTCCACCCAGAGCCACTGTTGCCGTCCGTAAGTTCCGGTGTCACCGATCGTCGGCTCGTCCGTGTCACGGTGCCAGGCGCGCAGCAGCTCGGTGAACTCGCCCTTCGATCTGCAACGGAAGTTGAATGGAACAGGCATTTAGGACTCCTCTCCATGGGGTAGATCCGCTCTCACGCCCAAGCGAAGTCCCGCGTCTCGCACCTGACGCAGGGTCTCAGCCCAGAGCTCGGTCAGCTCGGTGATCGAAAGATTCCGAGCGATCTTCTTGCCCTGGGTCAGCTGCGGCGTGATGAAGCCTGGGATCTGGATCTCCGGCCTCGCGAACCGCACCCGCCCGGGATCCTCGTCGGGAAGGCATGGGAAGAAGCTGAACATCCCGTCGACCGACTCGGCCGGAGTCGCACCGAAGTAGAGACGGAATGTCCGGCCGCCAGGGATGGAGCCGGAGTACCAGGGGTTGAGCGTGACATCCCAGTACTCGCCCGCGACCTTCCCGTCGAGCACGCGGCGGACATCGAGTGGACCGTGGTCGACAAATGAGGAGACGACAAGTGCGGTGTCGAGCGCGAATCGTGATTTGTCCAGACACGATCCGAATAGCACGACCGAGCCTGGTGCAAGGTGACGAAGCTGCGTCGCCCCAAGCTTTGTGTGTTGCAAGCAGCCCGTGTAGAGAAATCGGCTTCCAAAGACGAATGGGTCCGTGTTCTGACGCCAGGCCTCGGACTCGGCGACAGCCGGAAGGGGTTCGTGCAGATAGGCGGGACGACCGCCACTCGCATCGGCGAAGCGCCGGACCACGCGTGACGGCGGCTCCCACTCCCCCCAGAACACGATCGGACCTTCGACAGTCCTACCGTTGTCGAGGTACGCGCCGGTCGATGTCATGAACTTGCGCCTGTGATCGCCCCGGTTCCAGCGCTTGAGTTCGCCGTCGTCCGGCCCGTGTTCCTTGCCGGGATGGATGAACTGGACGAAACAGCGTCTATCTCTCACTCGGGCCGATCCCCTGTCAGCCCGTAGCTGTACAGACGCCAATGCATCGCGGTCGGCGAGACGTCGAGACAGGCTGCACACGCGGCCACGTCGCCAAGTTCCTCCCACGCCGCGCGCACTGCCGGCTCCGGCATCAGGAGCTCCGCCGCGAAGACGTTCGCCTCGCGCTCCAGTGCGCGGTCGGCGGTCTCACTCAAGTCCACCGGGCGGCAGTACGAAGGCGCAGGCGAAGGCGCGCGGCCCTCGAGGCAGTGGCAGACCCAGTGCCCCACCTCGTGGGCGATCGTGAAGCGGAAGCGGCGGAGCGGGGCGACGTCGCGCGGCGCCTCGGCCGCGTTCAGGACGATGCGGCGCTCGGCCGGCAGGAGCATCCCGGAGCAGTCGATATCCCAGGACTCCTCGATGCGCAGGCCGAGCAGGTCGCCCGCGATCGCCTCCACCGGCACCGGCAGCTCGGGGCCGCCGAAGAGGCCGAGGTAGCGCTCCCGAGCGGCGTGCGCACGCGGATCCTCGTAGGTGCTTGTCACAAACATGCCTATCCTCTTCGCTCAGGCGCCGGCTGTAAAGAGCCTGTCTATCTCGTCCGACTCCGCCGGCTCGGGTTCCGCGGACGGGGCCGCGGCAGACTCGAGCTTCGCCTGCAACCCAGTCGGCTCCCGCATGTACGCGACCGCCGGCGCAGCCGGAGGCTCCGGCCGAACGCCGGCCAGCCCGCGTGCGTTCGCCTTGAAGACATCGGCGAGCACGTCCCAGACGCTTCGGTCGACACCTCTCGGATCGAGGTTTCCGACCTCGAGGTCGTGGTAGTAGCCGCCGACCTTGTCGCTCTTCGCGGGATCGAGCCCAAGCGCCGTCATGAGAGCGCTCACGACCGCCTCGCGGCTTAGCTTGCGCCGCAGGCGCAGGACGAGGAGCGGGGGTTCTGCTTCGAGGCGTGCTTGCATGAGGACGACGTCCTCCTCGCTCGTCGCGCGGGCGGGGACGGCCTCGAGAAAGCGGTCGAGCAGGCGGCCGAGCTCCTCCCGCTCCGGGCCGGCGCGCTCGAGGTACTCGCCCACATCCGGGCGCTCGCCGCGCAGGTAGCGCGTCGCGAACTCGTCGAACAGGAGCTCCATCTGGGCCTCGTTCATGCAGCGTCCCTACGCAGCTTCGTGAGCGCGCGATGGTGGATCTGGTGGACGGCGTTCGGCTCCTTGCCGAGCCTCGTCGCGATCTCCGGGAAGTCCAGGTCGTCGGCGTAGCGCAGGCGCACGACCTCCTGCTCGAGCTCCGACAGGTCTTCGAGGAGCGCCTCGAAGCCGGAGTCTGCGACGAACTCGCTCGAGGACTCCGTGGAGGCCTCCCTCAGCCACTCGTCGAGCTCCACCTCCTGCGCCTTCGCGGGGGCGAAGTGCTCCTTGATCTTCCACCCGATCACCTTGTGGACGACGACGCGGAAGGGCACCCGGTAGCGCCGCCCGCGCTTGAGCTCGGAGAGGAGCCGGATCGCGACCTCGGCCGCGACCGCGATCGCGTCGGCCTCGGGCCACACGCGCGCGCGGCAGCGGTCGAGGATGACGCCGTAGTAGCTCTCGACGAGCAGCGAGAGCTCGCCGGGGCCGAGCAGTCTTTGGTCTTCCGCGTCTCTCGCATCGTGCATCGAGGACGTAGTCAGCTCGGCCACGCCTCGATCTTACGAGGCCCTGGCATAAGAACACGACCCGCGGTGCGCGACTCCTTCTCAGACAAGCGAAAGGAGTCGCAACATGATCGAGAACCTCTTCCAGATAGGCGAGAGCGCGGAGCACCGCGGGATCGTCATCGCCCCCCTCTTCCCCCGTACCGACCCGGTGGCGGCCTACCTCACGCTCGACGAAGCCCTCGCGGGCGGCCTGCGCATCCGCGAGACGAGCGAAGCGGGGAGCGTGCCCGAGCTCCTCGTCGAGAACCCGCTGGCCGAGCGCGTTCTCCTGTACGACGGGGAAGAGCTCGTCGGCGCGAAGCAGAACCGCATCCTGAACGTGAGTGTGCTCGTCGAGGCCAAGGCGACGGTCACGATCCCCGTCTCCTGTGTGGAGCAGGGGCGCTGGCGGGACGTCTCGATGGCGTTCAGCCCGGGGAGCCACATCTCGCACGCGGAGCTCCGACGGCGCAAGGCCGAGGCGCAGGCAGCACGGCCGCTCGCACGCGGCGTCTCCCAGAGTGAGGTGTGGGACGCAGTACATGAGAAGTCGGTGCGGATGCAGGTCTCATCCCCGACCGGCGCGAGCTCGGATCTCTACCGCCACTACGAGCGCGGCCTGCGTGTGCTCGAGGATGCGTTCCCGGCGCAAGCGGGGCAGTGCGGTGCCATCCTCGGGATCGGATCCGACGGTTGCCTCGACGTCGTCTCGCGTCCGGACGCCTTCGCACGTCTGTGGCCGAAGCTCAGAGCCGGCTACCTGCTGGACGCGCTCGAGCGCCTCGACGGCAAGTCGACCGCGAGGGGCGAGATCGAAGGCCTCCTCGCCGATGTGGGGCGAGCCGAACTCAGCCGGCAGCCCTCGGCGGGGATCGGCGAGGACGTTCGCCTGCGAGGCGTGAGCGTGATCGGCTCCGGCCTCGAGCTCGAGGGGGAGCTGATCCAGCTCTCGGCGTTCAGGAGCGAGGACGGTGGGCGCCGAGCGTTCGGTCGGATCGCGCGTCCGAGCACGAGGCGGTGATGGACCGAGACGTTCGATCTACATGCGGATCGGCGTCGTTCAGGCCCTGACATCAGTCGCTGCCTCCATGAACGGCCGGCCGGCGACGATCAGCGCCGGAGCTCGACCACCGGCTTGCTTCGAAATAGGCACGCTTCTGCGCAGTCGACCTCGAACGGCGTCATAGGATCACGGAAAGAGGGAGAAGCGCGATTGCCGCGGTGGTCGACGTCCTGCTCTCCCCGACGGGTCACGCGCAGGGGTACTCAATTGGCCTGAGGCATGAGACCGCTTCAGAGACGACCTCAAAGCCGTC
Organism: Gaiellaceae bacterium; assembly: GCA_038910715.1. Taxonomy (GTDB): domain Bacteria; phylum Actinomycetota; class Thermoleophilia; order Gaiellales; family Gaiellaceae; genus GMQP-bins7. The sequence continues at coordinate 2,475 of JBCKBY010000037.1, read as the reverse complement.
TGCGCCCGGCACCGCACGGTAGCTTCGGCCGTCGTGTTCGATCTGCAGCTCGCAGCGCTCTTCGAACCAAGCAATTCCCTTGAAGCCCGAGCCCGCTAGTGCAGCGTTCCGTTAGTCCCTTGTATTTGTAGGGGAGTTGCGGTACGGTGGTTGTTGTGGCGCGTGCGGCGGTGGAGATCGAGCTTTCTGAGCAAGAGGAGCGCCGGTTGCGGGCCGTGTTGCGGACGTCGTCGGCCTCTCAGCAGCAGGCGTTGCGGGCCAGGATCGTGCTGCGCGCGGCGGAGGGAGCGACGAACACTGAGATCGCGGCCGAGGCGGGCGTGTCACTGCCGACGGTCGGATTGTGGCGTCGGAGTTTCTCTGAGCGGGGCCTGGACGGCCTTGCCGACGCGCCGCGTTCGGGGCGTCCGCGGCAGATTGACGATGCCGAGGTTCAGCGTGTGCTCGCCAAGACGCTCGAGCCTCCGCCGGATGGGAGCACGCACTGGAGCGTTCGCCGGCTCGCCGCCGCGACGGGGCTTTCTCCGACGACGGTGCACCGGATCTGGCGCGATCACAAGCTCAAGCCCCACCAAGTCAGGTCGTTCAAGTTCTCCCGCGACCCGCGGCTGGCGGAGAAGATCGTCGATGTTGTCGGGCTCTACCTCGACCCGCCGAAAGGCGCTCTGGTGCTGTGTGTCGACGAGAAAACGCAGATCCAGGCGTTGGATCGCACCCAGCCGACGTTGCCGATGAGGCTGGGCAAGGCGCAGCGGATGACCCACGACTACAAGCGCAACGGCACGACCAGCCTCTACGCAGCGTTGGAGATCGCGACGGGGGAGGTCACCGGCGCCTGCTACCCCCAGCACCGCCACCAGGAGTTCCTTGCGTTCCTCAACCAGCTCGTCAGGGCCTACCCGCGCCGCCCGCTGCACGTCGTGCTCGACAACTCCTCGACGCACTCAACGCCAGAGGTCGAGCGCTGGCTCGAACGCCATAAGCGCGTCCATTTCCACTTCACCCCGACAAGCGCCTCCTGGATGAACATGGTCGAGATCTGGTTCTCGATCCTGACCAACCAGCAGGTCCGCCGCGGCGTCTACCACGACGTCCCCGAACTGATCGCCGCGATCGAACACTTCATCGACGGCTACAACGAGCGCGCTCAACCATTCGTCTGGACCAAGACCCCCGAACAGATCCTCGCCAGAGCCATCAAACAACAACCCACTTCAGGAACGCTGCACTAGGTACTCCCTCATGGCACCCACGAAACGCTTCTCGTCGACGAGGTGGTAGATCAGCGGGACGAAGAGAAAGGGACGGTCAGGGTGACCGCACTGGTGGAATAGCAACGCCTGACCGTCGGTCCCCTCGAAGAGGCCAAGCATCAAGTCGTCGAGGTTCTCGCGCTCCGATGCGGCGACGAAGAACACCGGCGTGAGCCGGGGCCCCGAGCGCGGATCCCTCGAGAGTCCGATGATGGGTGCGGTTGGTGTGTTGGGAAGGACAAAGAAGCCCCAGCTCAGCTCAGGCTCCGTACCGCCTGGGAAGGCATCGTCCACGTCTTTCCTGAGCTGCGCGAGCAACCGCTTATCCACCTCGATTGGGAGGTCCTGCCGGTGATCGTCTTCTCCCACATCCCGAGAGAGCACTTCAGTCGACGCCTGGAACGGCGCGGCTCCAAGGTTCGCGAGCGTCGGCATCCCGTCCCGGCGGTAATGCGCGCACTGCGCTTCCAGAACGTCGAGCAGGAAGCGGACGGCGCCCTGGTCGCCGCCGCCAGCGGCCACCGACAGGTCCCAGAGCATCCACAGCCCGAGTTCAGCAACCCTTTCGTTGGCTGCCTGCACCGGGCTGAACTCTGTCGTCGCGCCCGCTCGGGAAGCCTCCACTGGACTCAGTCGAAGCGCGCGATCACGATGCGCCCATGAAGCGGTGGGAGGACCAAGAGTTCCAGAAGGACCTGCGTCGCCTCCTGCTGCACGTCAGAAAGGGCGTCGGGAAACTTCCACCACAGGTCCCAGGTTCGTATGAGCTTCGGAGGGACGCTGATTACGAGTTCCGGTCGGTGCCCGGGGCGACATACCTCGTCACGGGCGATGACCTCGCGCTCAGGAGGTCGCTACGCCGGAGACTCGCCGGGAGCTCTCGACGCGACCTCGGACTCTCGGGCGACGAGGCAGGCCTACTGCTGCAGCGGGCGTGCGACGACGCGGTCACAGGAACGATCAAAGGAGCTGTTGCCAACCTGGTCTCGTCCCTGGTGGCTCCGATCAACGAGTGGACGGTCGCGGAGCCAGTAGAGATCTATCTTCCTGTGAAGAGCCTGCGCGTAGGTCATGCGACGTACACGGACCGGATCCCGCGCTCTGTCGCCCGCAAGGCGGTACTCGACCTGGCTCCGGACCGGTTCAAGCCGCCGATCGCCTACCTCAAGGTGCAGGCTCGCGGTTGGCAGACGGCCCGGATCTTGGCGGCCGAGCGTTTTAC
>JBCKBY010000036.1:0-18801 GCA_038910715.1 Gaiellaceae bacterium | reverse complement strand
GTCAAGCCAAGCGGCGGACACTTCCACGGCCTCCCATGGGGTTTCCGGAGAGTCCCGCCCCACCCACGCCCCATCGCGATGTCGCCTACCGCGGCAACTCGTTGGTGTTACTCCCAGGTTCGCCGCCGAGGGTTCCACACGCCGTCGGCGCGGCCGGCGAGGACAGGGTCGAGAAACTCGGCTGCCGACGCGAACGCCTTATCGAGGTCTGGCTCGACACCCACATCCGTCGCCAGTCGGCCATAAGCCTCTCGCCAGCCCGCGGGCGGCGGCGGCAGGCTTGAGGGCAGCGCCTGATCTTCGCGTTGCGCGAAGGTGACCTCGAAGGCGTTGCGGAGAGCGGCGGCGTCGAGCGGCTCCGATCTGGCGATGAGGAGGATGTCGACAAGGTCCTTCGGCCGGGTGCTCTCGCGGCCCGATGCGCCATACTTGCGCGTGTAGGCGTGCACCTTCTCCGCGACGTGCTGAGGAAGCGGCAGAGCCGGGACTCGGACGCGTTCGATGTCTGCAAACGAGAGCAGGTCAGAGGTCTCGATCGTGTCTGGAGTCCAGGAGATCGAGTCGGCGAACCCGACGTCGACGACGAACTGATCGAAGACGCGGCCGGCGAGCTCGGCGGTGACGTGGAAACGAATCGCCCGGAAGTCGTCGGCGTCGTCGAACGCGTCGGTTCGCCGAGCGGCGAAGGTGAAGAAGTCGTCCAGAGTGAGTTGCTGGGCGGCGGCGAAGTCCTCGGTCGCTGCGTCCTCGTCATCGGTCCGGCCGAGATCCATGTCTCTGGTCGGCCGCGTGGTCGCGTGGAAGCGGAAGTCGAGTGCGAGGGCGCCTTTCAGGACCCAGCGGTCGGGAGCCACGGTGACCAGGCGGCGGAGAAAGAGTTCGAAGGCAACGCGCTTCCGGAGACGCGCGATGCCAAGTCCGGTCTTCGCAGCCTCGATCTTGAGTCTGTCGTCGAGAGCCTGGCGGAATGCGGCGGCGGTCGCGTATCTCATCGATCCGGGAGCAGCGTCTCGAGGACCCGGGTCTTCTTCTGGCGAGCGGCCTCGTGCTCGAGCTGGCGGTGTGTGAGGAGGCCGAGACGCAGCGCCTCCCGGGCTGCCATCGCTGCCTGTTCGGGTTGGATCTCGTCGGCGACATCGACGAGCGTTCGCGCTGGCGCCGTGACTGGCATGGCGTCGCGCCAGACGGTGCTGACCGTCTCGTCGTCCGGGTGGGTGTGGATGACGACGCCCGGCGGGCGACGCAGCCCCCGCGACCTACGCGGGACGAGCAGGTGGACCTTGCCGGGGACGTTGTCGCTCAGTTCGAGCAGTGAGAGCGCGCTCTCGTGCGAAAGGACAGCCTTGTCCATCCCCACGCCCATCCACTTCTCGCGTGTGTCGTCGTGCTGGGAGGTCGGGAAGCCTCGGACGCGATAGAGCCCCCGGCGAATCCGCTCGAAGCGCTCCTGCTTGACATGATGGTTCAGAAGCTGACGGCTGACGCCGTGGTTACTCGCTTGGTCGGCGGTGAAATAGCCGCTCTGCTGATAGGACTCAGCCTCCAGGCCGCGGATATCCGGCTTTTCGTCATGCATAAGTAAAGGATAACTTTACTTTCGCAGTTCCCGATGGAATACGATCCCGCCATGAGGTGGGTATCGCCGCCGCTCGTGGAGTGGCTGACCGCGGCGAAGACAGTGAACGGAAGGTATCGGCACACGATGCTTACGGAGGAGCCAGCCAACCGCGCGGCTGGCCTCGCCGCGCTCGGCGCCTTGACAGCGGAAGCCCATCGGGATGCCCGGGAGCGGCTGGAGAGACTCGTAGGCATCTCGCTGGACCCACTTGAAGGAGCACCTCCCGACTGGCGGCCCTACCCGGACGGGCTGCATACCTCGGCGCTGCAGGGCTACATGGGAGAAGTCCTCGCAGGCGTTGTCGCTGAGAACTACGAGCCGCACGGACAGTCATGGACTGTGCCGGCGTTCCTCTTTCGAGGTCATCAGGCGGCATATCAGGAGCTCGAGAGGCGTCGGCAGCTTGGAGGGCCCGCCCGCCCCATTCCGGGACGAACTGGTGACGATGCGCTCGCCTTTCAACTTGACGACGACGGGGCTGTCATCGCTTGGCTTTGGGGCGAGGCGAAATGCACGCATAGTCATGACGCGGACTTGATTAACGCGGGTCATCGACAGCTGAGCGCGGCCATCCGCGTGCCGAGGTTGTCCCGTAGCTCGTAGAACTTCGTAGACGGCGGTTCCTCCGCCCTGTCCGTTGCCGTTGGCAGCGTGCGGGGTGATCCAGCAAAGATCGAAGGAGGAACCGCCGTGAAGAGCAACGTATCGCCCGCGCAGGCGGGCATGGACGAGATCGTGCTGCCCGTGCGCGTGCAGGAGGCGCTCGGGGAGCTCGTTGGGGTTGCGAGAGAGGGGCTGTTGGCGCTCAGCGTGGGCGTCGGGCTCGGTGTGTTGGCCGAGCTGATGGAGGAAGAGGTCGACGAGGTCGTGGGCCCGAAGGGCCGGCACGATCCCGGCCGGGTCGCGCTGCGTCACGGCCACGAAGGAGGCGAGGTGACCCTCGGCGGCCGCCGCGTTTCGGTCGAGCGTCCGCGGGTGCGTAGCGCCGATGGGCAGGCCGAGCTGCCGCTTGCGAGCTACGCGCACTTCGCCGACCGCGACCCGTTGACCAAGATCGTTTTGGAGCGGATGCTCGCCGGCGTCTCGACGCGGCGTTACAGGCGCACGCAGGAGCCTGTTGGCGCCGCGGTCGAGCAGAGAGCGCGGTCGACGTCGAAGTCGGCGGTCTCGCGCGCCTTCGTGGCACGCACCCGCACAGCGCTTGCCGAGCTGATGGCCCGGCGGCTCGACGATGTCCGCTTGGCGGTGCTGATGCTGGACGGGATCGAACTCCAGGGCCGCACCAACATCGTGGCGCTCGGGATCACGACCGACGGGGTGAAGATCCCGCTCGGCCTCTGGGAAGGCTCGACGGAGAACGCGACCGTCGCGACGGCGCTGCTCTCCGACCTGGTCGAACGCGGCCTCGACCCCACCCAGGGGATCCTGTTCGTGATCGACGGCTCCAAAGCGTTGCGGAAGGCGATCCGCAGCGTCTTCGGCGAGGCTCCCGTCCAACGCTGTGTCCGCCACAAGGAACGCAACGTCGTCGGCCACCTGCCCGAGCGTGACCGGCCGCCCGTGCAGCGCCGGCTGCGGGCCGCCTGGGCCGAACCCGATCACGGCCGCGCCGGCGAGCGCCTGCGAGCGCTCGCCAGCGAGCTCGAACGCACCCATCCCGGCGCCGCCGGCTCCCTCCGCGAGGGGCTCGAGGAAACGCTAACGCTCACCCGACTCGGCATCACCGGCACCCTGAAGCGCACGCTCGAGAGCACGAACCCGTGCGAGTCGATGCTCGAGATCGTGCGCCGCACACAGCGCAACGTGAAGCGCTGGTCGTCGGGCGAGATGGCGTTGCGCTGGACCGCCGCCGGCATGCTCGAAGCCGAGCGCCAGTTTCGGAAGATCATCGGCTACCGCGACCTCGCCACGCTCGTGGTCGCGATCGAACGCGACCATGACCGTCGCCGCGCATCTCACACCACGACCAAGGAGGCCGCTATCGTCCTCAGCGCCTGACCATCACACTGGGACCGCCGCCGCGAAAATCCACGGCGAGCGGGACATCCTCGGAGCCAGGAGTATTTCGCGCTGCATCGCGTAGGCGGCTCGACCGCGTAGTGGGTCAGCTCGAAAGCTGGAAGGACTCGAGAACCAGGTCGCAGGCCTGGCCTACGTTTTCGGCTCGCGAGGGTTCCGAGAACGGGAGCGACGGGACTCGAACCCGCGACCTCCGGCGTGACAGGCCGGCGTTCTAACCAACTGAACTACGCCCCCTAGGCCGGGCAAGTGTAGCCGCGCGGCAGGGATCGGAGCACGGGGGACGTAGCCTCACGGAACGTGTCCACCGCCGACTGGGTCGTCCTCGCTGTCATCGCCGTCTCCGCGCTCTACGGTCTCGCGACCGGGTTTCTTCGCGGCGCCTTCTCGCTCGCGGGTTTTGCTCTCGGTGCTTACCTGGGTGCGCGGATTGCGCCGGAGCTCCTTCGTGATGCCTCCCCGTACGTCCCGCTCGTCGCGCTCGGCTCCGCAATTCTCCTCGGCTCGCTCATGCGCGGGCTCGCCGGGATGCTCGCAGGGGTGCTGCGAACCAGCCTCGGGGTGATTCCAGGTATCCGTCTGCTGGACTCGATCGCCGGGCTGGTGCTCGGACTCGTGGCCGGTGTTCTCCTGTGCTGGGCCGTAGGCGCGGTCCTGCTGTATCTGCCCGGCCAGTCCGACCTGCGTCGCGAGGTGCAGCGCTCGGCGATTCTGTCCCGCATCAACGACGAGTTCCCACCGGAGCGTCTGATCGAGACGCTGGAGCGCGTCGATCCGATCGGCGTGTTCCTCGGCCCGCCCGCGATCGTTCCTCCGCCGGACGCGGCACTTGCCAAGGATCCGGATGTCATCCGGGCCTCGAAGAGCGTCGTCCGAGTCACTGGGATCGCGTGCGGGCTCGGAATCGAGGGCTCGGGCTGGATCGCGAGGCGCGGTCTCGTCGTGACGAACGCGCACGTTGTCGCCGGAATCTCACAGCCCAGAGTTGATCTCCCCGACGGCCGTGCATACGCGGCGACGGTGGTTGCCTTCGACGTGACGAACGATCTCGCGGTGCTGCGCGTTCCCGACCTGCGGGGTCGCGTTCTCGTCCTCGCGGAGCCCGACCGGGGCACACCGGTCGCATTCGTCGGGTATCCCAAGAACGGCCCGCTCACGCGGACGCCCGGACGGCTCGGCGGGACGCGGAAGGTCTTGAGCCGGGACGCCTATGACAGCGGGCCGGTGAGCCGGCAGGTGACGACGCTCCGCGGCCTCGTCGAGCCCGGGAGCTCGGGTGGCCCCGGCATCGACGCCCAAGGGCGCGTGCGTACGACGGTGTTCGCCCGACGTCCAGGCGAGCGTGGGGGATATGGGATCCCGGCCGACCTCGTGCGGAAGACGCTCGCTCAGGTCAGGTCGCGACCCGTGGCCGCGACCGACTGCGCTCGGTAACCGTTACGAGAAGAGGTCGAGTGCCGCGTGCGGCTGCCGGAACGGCGGGATGACGTAGACGCCAGCCGCGCGCTCGCGCGAGGCGTCGAGGAGCTCTCGCGCGAGGGCCAGACCCGTCTCCGCGGCATTCGACCCTGCGTCTCTTAGCCGCTCCTGGACATGCTCGGGCACGACGATGCCCGGCACCTCGTTGTGGAGCCGAAGCGCGAGTGAGTAGCTGCGGACGTAGAAGATCCCCACGAGCAGGGGGATCGGACACGTGCCGCCGAGGCGTGTGATGAAGTCGTCCAGGTACGAGAGGTCGAAGAGCACCTGGGTCATCGCGAACTGCGCGCCCGCTTCGAGCTTCTTCTGGAAGCGCTCGAGCTCGTAGTCGAGGTCGTCGGCTGCGGGGTTGACGGCGACGCCGAGGAAGAACGACGTCGGCGCGTCGATCTCGCGGCCGTTGAAGTCCTCTCCTGCGTTCATCCGCGTGATGACCTGCGAGAGCCCGATCGAGTCCACCTCGTAAACGCCGTGCGCGCCCGGGTAGTCGCCTGCCTCGGGTGGGTCGCCCGTCACGGCGAGAACGTTCCGGATTCCCTCGGCGTGCGCGCCGAGCAACAACGACTCGAGGCCTGCGATCGACGAGTCGCGCGGAGTGAGATGCGGGATCGTCTCGAGGCCGACGACGCGCTCGATCGTCGCCGACGCGATCAGCCCACTCATCCGCGCCCGGGCGCGTGGGTTGTCGTTGACGTCCACGACGTCGACATGACCCGACTCCTTCAGTGTCCGCGAGAGCTCGAGCATGGCGTGAGCGTTGCCACCACGAGGTGGGTCTATCTCGACGGAGACGACGAACTCGCCGCTGCGGAGCTTCTGCTGGAGCAGGGTCTCCCGTTCGGGTTCGGAGCTCGAGACGACGATCTCCCGCTCGCGCACGACCAGCGGTGCGCTGGGGCTGCGCGGCTCGTCGACGGCACGCCGGATCGCCGCGATCTCTGTCGGCGTCGTCCCGCAGCAACCGCCGATGATCCGCGCCCCGAGCTCGCGCGCATGCGCGGCGAACTCGGCGAAGTACTCGGGAGTGGCATGCGGGAAGATGATCCGCTGGCCGGCGAGGCTCGCGAGGCCGACGTTTGGCAGCACTGCGAGCGGTTTCTCGGTCTTCATCCTCTCGATCGCCCGGAGCGCTGCCTGCAGGCCGAGACCGTGGTTTGCGCCGATCGCGGCGACGTCGAGCTCGTTGAGTGTCGTAGCCGCCTGCTCGGCCGATACGCCGCCGAGCGTATGTGCGTCCTCGTCGAAGGTGAGGAGCGCGACGATCGGGAGGGCCGACAGCCTGCGGACGGTCGCGATTGCGGTGACGAGCTCGTCGAGGTCGTAGAACGTCTCGATCATGAACAGGTCGACTCCGCGGCCTTCCAGAAGCTGCGCCTGCTCGGAGAAGACCGCCTCGCGATCTTTCGCGGCTCCGCCCAGTGGGCCGATCGAGCCCGCGATGAAAACGTCACGCCCGGAGACCTCGCGCGCGTCGCGCGCGATCTTCACCGCCGACTCGTTGATCGCGACGACGTCATCCTCGAGAAAGTGCTCGGCGAGCTTGAGCCGGTTCGCTCCGAACGTGTTCGTCTCGATGAGATCGGCTCCGGCGCGGATGAATCCCAGGTGGAGCGAGAGCACACTCTCGGGTGCGCGCAGGTTTGCCTCCTCCGGGCAACGGAGCCGGGCGACCGCGCTCGAGATGAGGGTGCCCATGCCGCCATCTCCGACGATCGGAGGTCCCGCCGCGAGACGTTCGAGGAACCGGCTCACCGTCGAGCCAGTCTAGTGAGGCCGCCTCGTACTATCAGCCGGGCTCGACCAGCAGCTGCTCGTCCACGAACAAGCGCACACGGCCACCGACGTTGGCCAGCGAGTCCGCGCCGACCTGCCGACCGACCTCGCTCTCGTACGCGGCCTCGAAGTCCTCCTGAGTATCGAACCAGAGCTCCGAGATGCCGTCGTAGTGGGCGTCGGCGGTCTCGACGACGTTGAATACGAGCCGGCGCACCCCGGGAAGCCGCCGGGCGAGCGGTGCGTGGCGCTCGAGCCACCACGAGCGGAACTCCTCGCGACTCGCTCCTTCGGCTCGTGTGAGAAGGATGATCGCCTTGAACATCAGGAGGGCTTCTTCGTGCGTGCGTGCGGCCGGCCCCCCGCCGCGAGGACGAGGCAGACAACAATCTCGTCAGGGCGGGGCGCGTCGGGAATGGCGATCTCGGCCGCGTCCATCTCGTCGAAGCTCCAGATGTCGTCCTTGTTCGTAAGCGGCATCGTGAGCGAGGCACCGGCTCCGGCCACCTTCTTCGTCGACGCGATGATCGCCGCGCCACCGCCGACGGCGGCCCGCACGGGCGCGCCGAACTGCGGGTGCAGGATCGCGGCCGCGTGCTCGAGCTCCCCGTCTAACCCGACGATCGCGCCTTTTCCGTAGGCGCTGACGACGACGTCAGACCCGAGCGCCGCCACGGCGCGCACCGAGAGCTCGGCGGCTACCTCTGCGCCTAGCGCCTCGAGCGGCGCGAGATCCTCGACGTAAGTGCCCGCAAGCGGGTTGCGCACGACCGCCGCTGCGACCACCTTCACGTGGGACTGGCGCGCAGACCGTCCTACCTCGGCGCGGGTCTCCTCGACCTGCAACACCATTTTCCGGATCTCCACTGCGACCTCCTCACTCGTCCGACACGCCGAGCCTACTCACCATTCATTGCAGCATGCGACACGGGTGGACACACGTCGTAGGCTCCGGACTCGTGCCTGCCGAGCTCCCCAGCGGAACCGTCACTTTCCTCTTCACCGACGTCGAGGGATCGACGCGGCTCCTCGACGAGCTCGGCGCGCAGCGATACGCCGAGGCCTTGGGCACGCATCGCGCAGTCGTCCGGGCAGCGCTTGCGGAACACCGAGGCGTCGAGGTCGACACACAGGGGGACTCCTTCTTCTGCGCCTTCGCGTCGGCGCGCTCGGCCGTTGCCTGTGCGGCCGTGGTGCGAGCGGACCTGGCGGACGGCCCGATCCGTGTACGCATGGGGATCCATACGGGCGAGGCGCTCGTCGTCGACAGGCACTACGTCGGGATGGACGTGCACAGGGCAGCCCGCATCGGCGCCTGCGGACACGGCGGTCAGGTCGTGATCTCGCCGACGACGGTCGCGCTCCTCGAGCCCGGCGAGGACGTGCTCAGGGATCTGGGCGCACATCGCCTCAAGGACCTGGCGGCGCCGATCGTGCTCCACCAACTCGGCGGCGAGGTCTTCCCGCCACTCAAGACGCTTTCCCGCACCAACCTGCCCGTACCCGCGACCCCGTTTCTCGGACGCGACGACGAGCTTCGCGAGCTGCTCGAGCGAGCGGCGGAGCCCGGAGTTCGGGTGCTGACGCTCACCGGACCGGGTGGGACGGGCAAGACGCGACTCGGGCTCCAGCTCGCAGCGGAGATCTCGGGTGTCTTTCCCGACGGTGTCTGGTGGGTGCCGCTCGCATCGCTGCGAGAGGCGTCGCTCGTTACCTCAGCGCTTGCGAGGGTGCTCGAGATCGATGAGGAACCCAGCCGCTCACTTGTCGCATCGATCGTGGACGGGCTCGGCCGCAGGAAGGTGCTCCTTCTGCTCGACAACTGTGAGCATCTCGTGGGCGAGGTTGCGGATCTCGTTTCGGCCGTTGTCGCCGGTTGCCCGGATACGTTTGTCCTCGCGACGAGCCGTGAGCCGCTTGCGGCGGCCGCAGAGCAGGTCTTCTCCGTTCAGCCCCTCGTCTCGCATGACGCATTCGAGCTCTTCCACGCGCGCGCCCGGGCGGCGGGCGCCCACCTCGATGAGTCCGGCACGCGCGACGTCGTGACGGCACTCTGTGAGCGTCTCGACAACCTGCCGCTCGCGGTCGAGCTTGCGGCGGCGCGCTCCGTAGCCCTGCCTCCGCCGGCGCTGCTCGAGCGGATCTCGACACGCCTCGACGTGCTCAAGGGCCCGCGCGACGTCGAAGAGCGCCAGCGCACCCTTCGTGGGACCATCGGCTGGAGCCACGACCTCCTCACCGATCCCGAGCGCCGGCTCTTCCGTCGACTTGCGATCTTCGTCGGTGGCGCGTCCCTCGAGGCAGTCGAGGAGGTGTGCGAGGCCGATCTCGACGAGCTCCTCTCCCTCGTAGCCAAGAGTCTCGTCCGCCAGGCGTCCCTGGAGGGAGCGGAACCGCGGTACTGGATGTTGGAGACGATCCGCGAGTTCGCCGTCACCGAGCTCGACATGTCAGGCGAGCCCGAAGCATTGCGCAAGGCGCACCTCGACTGGCACGCAGGTCTCGCACGTCGCGCCCAAGGGCGGCTGGTGGGCCGGGGCTCAGGCGAGTGGCTGGCTCGACTCGAGAGGGATCTCGAGAACCTTCGCGCAGCGCTCGGCCGCGCTCTTGATCGGGCTGAGAAGGAAGCAGCTACCGCACTCGTTTCGGTGCTCGCGCCGCTCCACATGCTTCACGGTCGGTACACGGAGGCCGACGATGTCTTGACCAGGGCGCTCGCGTTGGAGCCTGCACCGATCGATGCGGCCGCCTTCCAGAGCTTGCGCGCCCGGGTTCTACACCGCGTGGGTCGTCCTGAAGATGCGCTGACATCCCACCTCGACGCTGAGCACTCTCTCGAGTCGGCGTCTGTGCGGGATGAGGCGTGGTGGGAGACCTGGATCGGCCTGAAGCTCGAGCAGGCGCACTACTACTACTTCCAGAACGAGCTGGATGAGCTCCGGGAAGTCATCGCCGAGCTCACACCCCACGTCGAGACTCATGGCACTCCAGTGCAGAGCCTCGAGCTTCTCCACGTTCTTGCTCAGGATGCGTACCGGCGCGAGCGCTATGTGCTCTCGGACGAAACGGAGGCGCTCGCACGCCAAATCCATCGTCGGTCGGTCGAGCTCAAGGACACGTATGCGGATTTCACCCTGGGCTTCTGTCTTGTCTGGCGAGGCAAGTTCGAGGAGGCCGAGGGCTTCTTTCAGCGCGGAGTCGACGCGGCGCGTTCCCGCGGGAACGCCTTGATCGAGGTCAGGTGCCTCGTCTACGCACTCGTCGCGCACCGCAGACGCGGCGATCTGGAGGGCGCACGCGCACGGCTCCAAGAACTGGAGGCCCTCGATGACCTCCACGGGTACGTCGGACTCAAGAGCGCGAACGCGTCCTGGATCGCATATCGAGACGGGAACCTCGATGCGGCTTTGGAGCACGCGCATGCCGCCCTCGCCGACTGGAACCGCTACCAACGTTCCGGTCCGACGGTGTTTCAGTGGGCAGCGCGCTTTCCGTTGCTTGCCGTCGAGGTCGAGCGCGGGAGGCTGGACGCGGCCCTCGAACAAGCGCGTGCGATGCTCGATCCGTTGCAGCAGCCTCTTCCGGATGAGTTGCGTGAGCTCCTTCAGGACGCGGTGGAGGAGGGTGGTGGCGATTCACTGACGAGACCGCTCGAGCTTGCGCGCGACGGCGGCTACGTCTGATCGGTGAAGCAGCCTCGTCAACGCAGTTTGGGGGATCGGTCAAGCGCTGTCGGGTGACGCCCGCGGTGGAGGAATCGTGGAGAGTGCGGATCACTCACGGAGGGCGACGATGCGGCGGTCGTCCACGGGAGTTGTCACTGAGGGGTGAAGAGCGGTTCCTCCGGCGGAGGGGCCTGCCGGGGACGGAGAGCGGGGGCTTGGCGGCACCCCGCTCCAGTCCTCTTTCGAGGCTCAAGAAGCGCTCGCGTGGTGCCGATAGCGAGAGCGACTCCCGGCGGGGACTGACGGCAATCAGCCAGGCCTGGAGCTTCGAGAAGGGGCGGCGGACGACGCCGCCCTTCTCATGCGCAAGGCCGGAATCCGCTCGCGCGGATCCCGGCCGCGCGGAAGATCCCTAAAGGCCGCCGCATTGCGGCGGCTGCCGTATCTGTCATACGGCCGCGCTTGGGTTCGGGCGACGCGGGTCGCCGGGCATGGTCAGGGGCGGCGCCACTCGAAGACGGCGAGCAGGCAGCCCGTCTCCGTCCACGAGTTGTGGTGCGTCCCGGCTTCGTAGCTCACGAAGTCGCCCGGGCCGAACACCGATCCGTCCGAGTCCACGAGGTCGCCCTCGAGGATGAGGAACTCCTCCATCCCCGGATGGTCGTGCGCGATCGTCACGGCACCCGGCTCCATGCGCATCAGGTACGAGCCCTGCTGCGTCTCGGGGTCATAGCTGATCGGGAGCCAGCTCATCTCGGGCTGAACTGGCCCCTCAAGGTCGTACGGGAGGAACGGCGTGGTGTGCGCGTTGACGGTGATGCGGCCTTCGCTCGAGTCGCTCATGCTGCTCCCTCAGTCCGGGTGAACGGTTCTGCCTTCCATGCCGCCCGCGACCACGACGACCTGGCCGGTCACATGGCCTGACAGGGTGTCCGAGGCGAGCACGACGACCTGGGCGGCGACATCCTCGGGCTGCGCGACCTTGCGCAGGGCCATCGTTCGCGAAACAGCCCGAACTCGGTCGGGATCGACGAGCCCACGCGTCATCGGCGACTCCGTCCACCCCGGCGCGACGGCGTTGACGCGGCCCAGGGGGGCGATCCGCGTCATCTCGTTCTTCAGCGACAGAAGCAGCCCGCCGAGGACCCCCGACTTTGCCGCCGCATAGTCGGCGTGGCCGGCCTCGCCGAAGATCCCGGCAGTCGATCCGACGAGGACAAGGGACCCGTGCCCGTTGCGCTCGACCTCGCGGAGAAACCCGCGTGCAGTCAGAAACGTGGCCGTCAGGTTCTCGCGGATCGTGCGCTCCCACCGCTCGAGCGGGAGGTCCCACACGGGCATGTCCGCGCTCGGCCACATTCCCGCGACTGCGGCGCACACGTCGACTCGCCCGAGCCCCGTCCGCGCTTCTCCGAAGAGGCGCTCGACGTCCTCCTCAACAGTGAGATCGGCCTGCGCAATCGCGCCGCCGCCCAGTTCCTCCGCGAGCGCCTGCGCCCGCTCCTCGCCGCGGTGGTAGTGGACGAGCACCTGCGCGCCCTCGGCGGCAAATGCCCGTGCGCATGCGGAGCCGATGCCCCCGGAGGCCCCGGTGACGAGCACGCCCTTTCCCTGGAGCCCCGTCTCGATGCGGCGTAGGCTACTCGCGTGCGCGTCCACATCATCAGCGACATGGAGGGCGTCGCCGGGATCGTCAAGTGGGAGCAGACAACCGGCGGCGAGTCGCTGTACGAGGAAGGGCGCAAGCTCTACACCGAGGAGATCAACGCTGCGATCCGGGGAGCGAAGGCAGCCGGCGGGACCGAGATCGTGGTCATGGACTGTCACGGCGCGGGCAAGGGCTGGACCTTCAACTCGCTGATCCACGAGGACCTCGACCCCGCGTGCGAGTACGTCGTCCAGAACGAGTGGACGGAGTACACCGAGTTCCTGGAGCAGGGCTGCGACGCTGCTCTCTTCGTCGGCATGCACGCTCGCGCGGGGACGCAAGACGGGGTCATGAACCACACGATCTCCGGCCGAGACTTCCAGAACCTCTGGTTCAACGGCACCCTCGTCGGCGAGACCGGGATCAACGCAGCGCTGTGCGGAACCTGGGGCTGCCCGGTACTGATGGTCACGGGCGACGACGCTTCTTGCCGCGAGGGAGCGGAGCTTCTCGGCGGCGGGCTCACCACGGTCGCGGTGAAAAGGGGCTTCGGTTCGTTCGGCGCCAGGATCATTCCACCGGTACGGGCTCGGGAGATGATCGAGGAGGGTGCGAAGCGGGCGCTCGCGGATCTTTCGGCCGTCCCCCCGTGGGGTCCAGAACGCCCCGCCGAGATCAGGGTCGAGTACAAGCACACGAACGCCCCCGACCAGCTCCGCTTCCGCGCGGGCGTCGAGCGGGTCGACGACCGCACCATCGTCTCGCGCGCCGATACGTGGTGGGAGGCCTGGAAGCAGTTCTACTTCTAGTGTGGTGTCTCGTAATTAGGTTGACAGAGCAGCAGTGATGAAACAGTCTTCCGGGGATGGCGTCGGCGGCGGCGAGCACGGTCATCTCGGGCGAGCAGCGCGCGATCTTGGAGCGCTGGGTCAGCGCTCAGAAGACGCCGCAGAGCGTGGCGTTGCACGCACGGATCGTGCTGATGGCCACCGCGGGCGAGTCCAACAGCGCGATCGCCCGCGCGCTCGGGGTCAGCCGCCCGACGGTGATCCTTTGGCGCTCGCGCTTTGAGCAGGGCGGAGCAGCTGTGTTGAGCGAGGTCAAGCCGGGTCGCGGGCGTAAACCCACGATCTCTGCGGCAAAGATCGAGGCGATCGTGCAGGCCACGACGCAGACAACACCCCCCGGGGCTACCCACTGGAGTTGTCGCACGATGGCCAAGGCTCAGGCTGTCAGCCCGGCGACGGTGCAGCGCATCTGGGCCGCGCACGGCCTGCGGCCCCACCGCGTCAGGACGTTCAAGCTCTCCATCGATCCGCGCTTCACCGAGAAGCTCACCGACGTCGTCGGGCTCTACCTCAACCCGCCCGAGAAGGCGATCGTGCTGTGCGTGGACGAGAAGAGCCAGATCCAGGCGCTCGACCGCACGCAAGCGAGACTGCCGATGAAGAAGGGCCGTGCGGGCACGATTACCCACGACTACAAGCGCTACGGCACCACCACACTGTTCGCCGCCCTGGACGTACTCGAGGGGACCGTGATCGGCCAATGCCTGCCACGCCACGGCCACCAGGAGTTCCTGAAGTTCCTGCGCCACCTCGACCGCGAGCGCCCCCGCGAGCTCGACCTGCACCTCATCGTCGATAACTACCGCACCCACACCCACGCCAACGCCTGGCTCGAGAAGCACCCCCGCTTCCACCTGCACTTCATCCCGACCTCAAGCTCGTGGCTGAACCTCGTCGAGCGCTGGTTTCGCGAACTGACCGAGAAGGCGATCCGCCGCGGCGTCTTCCACAGCGTCCCCGACCTCATCGAAGCGATCGAAGCCTTCCTCGCCGCCCACAACGAAGACCCTAAGCCCTTCGTCTGGACAGCCTCAGCCGACGCCATCCTCGCCAAAGTCGGACGCTGTAAAGCTGTTCTTGAGACAGGGGCGTGACGATGCCCGGGCAGACCGCCTGCTCCTCCTGCGGAGCAGAGACGGACGCGGGCGCGCGCTTCTGCCCCGCGTGCGGCCGCGCCCTCGTGGAAGCTTGCCCGTCCTGCGGCGCCGAGACGAGGGTCGGCGCACAGTTCTGCGCCTCCTGCGGTCATCGCCTCGACCGCGGGGCACCCAAGGAGGAGGAGCGAAAGCTCGTGACGGTGCTCTTCGCCGACCTCATGGGGTCGACAGCGCTCGGGGAGCAGCTCGACCCCGAGAGGCTGCGGGCTCTGCTCAGCGAGTACTTCGCGGCGATGGCCTCGGTGATCGAGTCGTGGGGAGGCACGGTCGAGAAGTTCATCGGCGATGCAGTCATGTCCGTCTTCGGCATCCCGTCGATGCACGAGGACGACCCGGAACGTGCCCTCCGTGCGGCTCTCGAGATGCAGGCGCGCCTCGGGGAGATGAATCCGGAGCTCCGCGAGCGACATGGGGTGCAGCTCGCGATGCGGATTGGCGTCAATACCGGCGAGGTCATCGCGGGAACGGGAGGCGACCAGTTGATCGCCACCGGCGACGCGGTGAACGTGGCCGCGCGCCTTCAGCAGGCCGCCGAGCCTGGCCAGGTCCTGCTGGGCGAGCGGACGTACTTCGCCAGTCGCGGAGCGTTCGCGTTCGAGCCTCTGGAGGAAAAGAAGCTGAAAGGCAAAGCGCTCCCCGTGCCCGCGTGGCGGCTGGTCGGCACGGCGCAACTGGTGCGTCCGCGCGGACTGCCCGGCGTCTCGAGCCGGCTCGTGGGGCGCGAGCGAGAGCTCGATCTCCTCGAGAATCTCTACCGGGCGACGGTCGACGAGGCGCGCCCTCGCCTCGTCACGATCCTGGGTGAGGCGGGCATCGGCAAGACACGGCTCACGGAGGAGTTCCTCGCCCGCGCCGGATCGGAGGCCCGGCTCCCGGCGGCCGTCACTACAGGGCGCTGCCTTCCTTATGGAGAGGGGATCACATACTGGGCTCTGCGCGAAATCCTCTGGGGAGCGGCCGGCATCCTCCTCGACGACACCGCCTCCGCCGCAGGCGAGAAGCTCCGCAAGCTGACCCTGGACCTTCTCGGCGCATCGGGCGACGGCGTGCCCGAGGCGGAGCGGGTGATGTTTGCCCTCGCGACGACTGCGGGCATCTCCCTTATGGACAACCCCCTCGACCGGATGTCGCCGGAATCGATCGGCGAGGAGCTCGGCCTCGCGTGGCCCCGCTTCCTGAGCGCGCTCGCGGCGCGGGGGCCTGCCGTCGTCGTCATCGAGGACCTCCATCGGGCGGAGTCGCCGCTCCTCGACATGGTGGAGCACCTCGTCTCGCGTTCGACCGGGAGCCTGCTTCTCGTCGCGACGGCGAGGCCGGAACTGGCGGATCTCCGCCCCGGCTGGAGCTCGCGACGCGGGATGTCGCAGATCGGCCTTGAGCCCCTCACCGCTGCCGACGTGGAGGATCTCTTGGACGAGCTGCTTCCGCAGGTCGGCCCCGACCTTCGCGAGAAGATCTCGGCCGCTGCGGAGGGCAACCCGTTCTTCGCTGAGGAGATCGTCGGCCACCTGATCGACGAGGGCGTGCTCGCGCGCGATGAGGAGCGGATTCTCGAGGCGAATTCCGGCGCCCCCGTCACGATCCCCGACACGCTGCGAGCGCTGCTCGCTGCCCGCGTCGACGCCCTTCCCGGGGAGGAGAAGCGGCTGCTCCAAGACGGCGCGGTCGTGGGGCGGGTCTTCTGGCTGACCACCCTCGAGTCGATGCGCGCCGGCGTGCCGATCCGCGGTGCGCTCCATGCGCTCGAAGACAAGGGCTTGATCGTGGCGAGACCGACGTCCTCCCTGCCCGGTCAGATGGAGCTCTCCTTCCGTCACGGCCTCACGCGCGAGGTCGCCTACCAGTCGATCCCGAAAGGCAGGCGCGCGAAAGCGCACGCAGCCGTCGCTCGCTGGATCGAGCAGCTCGCCGGTGACCGGCGGCAGGAATATGTTGACCTGCTCGCCTACCACTACGAGTCCGCCGCTCATCCGGAAGACGCGGCCCTGGCCTGGCCTGCCGACGCGTCGGTTCGCGAGGAGGTCCGGGCGAAGGCAGTAGTCGCCCTCCTCGACGCGGGGCGGGCCGCCAAGGCGCAATTCGCGATCGATCAGGCGCTCGGATTCGCAGACCGCACCCTTGTGCTCGCCGCAGACGACGCCGAGCGGATGGCCGGTCTCGAGCTGAAGGCGGATGCTGCCCACGCCGCGGTCCGGACGGGCGAAGCCTGGTCCGACTACCTCGAGGCGCTCGAGATCGCCCGCCGGATTCCAGACGCGAAGGCGGTGTCCAGGCTGAGGGCCAACGCGACCCTGCTGTGGGCTCGCTACGCCGGAGCCTTCAGCGGCGAGGAGTGGAAGCAGCGGGCTCGCGAGATCCTCGAGAGCGGGCTGGAGGAGATCGGCGAGGAGACCGCGAGCTTCGAGACGGGGGCGCTCCTGACCGGGCGCTCCGTGTCCAGTCTCTGGGGCATCACCGACGGCGAGCAGAGCGCGAGCGTGCGCGATGCCGAGCGTGCCGTGGAGATTGCCGAAATAGTCGGCTCGCCGTACCTCCTGTCCTATGCGCTGGATGGTTTCGTGAGCATTGTCGAACGAGAAGGCTTCTGCCGTGCCGTCGAGATGGCGGAGCGAACGCTCGAGAGCGCCAGGGGCATGACCGATCGAGTCCAGGCCCACGAGCTGCTGGTCACAGCAGCCCTGTCGTACGCCGACGCGGGCCGGTTCGAGCTCGCAGAGTCGGTCGCCGACGAGGCCGCCCAGGAAGCGGAACTTCTGAGCCCACACCACCGGCTGCATGCGGCATCGGCCCAGACCGCGTGCCTCCTTCCGGCCGGCCGACTGTTGAAGCTGCGCGAGGTGACATCCCAGGTCATCGAGCTCGTGCTCGAGGAAGGCGGTCACACCTGCGGGCATGGAGGCAATGCCCTCGTCGGACGCGCGCTAGCGCTGTTCGAGGCGGAGGAGCTGCCTGACGCTGCTCGCGCGGTGGAGCTCTTGGATCGCGCGACCTCCACGACCCCAGCCGCGACCTGGAGAGCGCGCACGCCGGAGGTTCTTCGTCCCTTTCTCGGTCTCGACGAAGCTCGGGCGAGGGTGGAGCGGATCGAAGGCTCGACGGCGGTCGTCGACAGGGTGGGAAGATTGCGGAGCGAGCTGCAGCTGCGCGCTCTGGCGCGTGAATGGGATGACCTCGAGCGCGTCGCCGCCGAGGCCCGCAAGCTGGCGGTCCCGGCCTGCGCTCCGTACCTCGCCTGGATTGCGGATTGGGCGGATTCGATCCAGCTCGCGGCGGCCGGCCGCTCCGCCGAGGCGCTGGAGAAGGCAACCGAGGCGGCAGGAGCGCTCGCAGCCTTCGGCGAGCGGTACACGGCCGCCCGCCTTCTCGCCGATCTGCTCCCCTTCCTCGACGCCGCGGCGCGAGAATCGATCGCGCAGGAGACGGCCCATCGCCTCGAGGCGATGGGCGCGCTCGCCAGCGCCGCCAAGGCTCGCTCAAGCCAGGTGCCATAGCAGGTCGGAGAGAGGGCGATGCGTTTCGAAGAGCTGAAGGCTCGCCAGAGCGCCATCTGGGGGTCGGCGCCGTGGGAGCGCGTCGCGGAGACGCTCGCCGACCTGCACGACGATCTCGTCGCGCGCCTCCGTCCGCAGCGGGGCGAGCACTGGCTCGACCTCGCGACCGGGACCGGAGCGGTCGCGATCCGCGCCTCGCGCGCCGGCGCCCACGTCACCGCGCTGGACCTCGCACCGGCGCTGATCGAGACGGCGGAGCGTCTCGCCGCGGCCCACGGCGTCTCCATCCGTTTCGACGTGGGCGACTGCGAGAAGCTCCCCTACGCGGATGCGCGCTTCGACGTCCTGTCGTCGGCGGTAGGCGTCATCTTCGCCCCCGATCACGTCGCAGTTGTCCGCGAGCTCGCCCGCGTCTGCCGCCCGGGCGGGCGGCTCGGTCTTGCCTCCTGGCGCCCCAACCCCGGGTACTCGGCGGTGCTCGAGCCGTTCCGACCGCCTCCTGAGCCCGGCGCGGGCGACCCGAATGATTGGGGTCGGGAGGAATACGTGATCGATCTACTCGGCGACGCCTTCGAGCTGCGCTTCGCTACCGGCAACAACCCGATGATCGGTGACTCGGGAGAGGCCGTCTGGCAGCTCTTTACGAGTTCTCACGGGCCGTTCAAGGCGTTGGTTGAATCGCTCCCTTCGGGCCGGCGCCAGGAGCTCCACCGGGCCTGGGTCGACTACGTGGAGGCGTACCGGACGAACGGCGGCATCAGGGCGCCGGAGGAATACCTGCTCATCCTCGGCACGAGGCGCTAGGCGCTTGCCGAGGCGACGCTCCCCGCGAAGATCACGCAAGGCTGATGGCCAGGACGAAGACACTCCACTAGCTCGCGGTCCGGGCCGGGGTCAGACCCGTGTGGTCTGATCCCCTGAGACCTGACCCGTGGGGGTCTCTCCCTCCGGAAACCTGAAGGTCCGCACCAGGCAGTGCGACGTCAGCAGACACTCGCTCGTGACGGTCGCGAGCCGCTGCGCGAGCTCGGGCGGCATGCGCGTGTAGGTCCGGTCGGCGATGTCCTCGAGCACGTCGTTTCCGGTCGGGTAGCGCACGATCA
>JBCKBY010000035.1:0-18822 GCA_038910715.1 Gaiellaceae bacterium | reverse complement strand
AGGGCGCTCGGCGCGGATGCGCTCGAGGAGGACGCTCGCCGGCTCGTCGGACGGGTCCTGCGGGACGAGCTCGCCGCGGAAGGCACGCTCGAGGATCAAGCGGCGAAGCGCGGCGCCTTTGCGCTGCGCGCGCTCGATCGCCAGCGGCCTCTTATGGCTTCTGCGGCGTGCTGTTCGACGATTGCCTGGGCGTGACGTCAGCACCCTGTGACTTGGGCACGACCACGGGCCCCTTCATCTTCGAACCGCTGTACCCACCGCGCTTCTCACTCGCTTTCGAGCCACTCATTGCCTCGCCTCCCGCTCGGAGAGCACCTCCATGAACCGTACCTCGTCCCAGCGGACGAGAAGAGCTGCCCGTGGGATTTTGGATGCCGGCTCCTCTGCTAACGCGATTGTGTGCATTTGCAGGAAATAGTTATCCACAAAACAATCTCCGAAGTCATCCACGGGCCATGATGGTGTTTGAGCGTCTAGGCTTGGCAAGACGCTCGGACGGACTCCAGAAGGAGACCCATGAGTGCCAAGAAGGACTTCGATCAGGTCCTGAAGAAAGCCGAAAGACAGGGATTTCGGATCGAGAGGACCGGCAAGGGCGGAAAGGTGAAGATCTACTGCCCCGACGGAGGGATCGTGTTTGCCTCCGCCACCCCGAGCGACAGTAGGGCTGTGCGAAACCTGGTGGCGGATCTCAGACGACACGGGTACACATAGGAAGGACTATGGAATACCGCCTCACCATCACGATCGCCGGGCATGGAAACGAAGAGGCTGCCGAGCGCTGCCTCGACGCGTTCCTCACGTGCCATTCCGAGACCGGCCCCGTCGTCTCGATCAATCCGAGCGCAGGGACTCTCTCGGTGACCATCGCACTTGACGCGACCGATCCGTGGGCGGCCGGGAATCTTGCATCGCGGATCTTCGCCACTGGCCTCAAGCAGTCGGAACTCGCGCCCACGCCGATCATCGACGTCGCCATTTCGGCCGTCCAGTTCGACGACGACTCTCGTCGCAGTCGCGAGCTCGTCCCGGCGTAGGCTCTACGTCCGGGCCCGCCTGCGAGGAGTAGGAGCGGCCTCTCGCTCGGCGCGGATGCGGTCGAGGAGGACGCTCGCCGGCTCGTCGGACGGGTCCTGCGGGACGAGCTCGCCGCGGAAGGCACGCTCGAGGATCAAGCGGCGAAGCGCGGCCTCTGCGCTGCGCGCGCTCGATCGCCGCGCGGAGCGCGTCGATCGCCCCGAGCCGCTGGACGAGGCCGTTCTGCGCGCTCATCAGGGGAAGATCCGCACGATTCGCGTCGGATGAACCGTGTACACGAGCGGGCCACGCGCCTCAGATGCAGCGTAGATTCGTTCCGCGTTAGCGACGAAGCGCTGCGCTTGCTGTGAGGCGCTGAGGTTCCCGCTTGTGAGGACAAACGCCCGTACGCGGTGTCGCCTGATTGCAGCAATCTCTGCGCGGTGGTACCGAATCCGCCTGTCCATGGTCAGCACGATCCAACCTTCCCGACCGCACAGCTCGAGCCACTCGACATCCGTGACCTCCTGGTCACGGTCGCCGAAGACCTCGAGATGAGTGCACACCAGCCACCCCGCGCTGCGCAGAGCCTCGGCCACATCCCGTCGAGCGAGGCTGCGATCGATGAAGAACTCAGGCAGCGAGTGGGAAGGTGGCACGGAGGTAGTCCTCGACGTCCGATGCGGGAACGCCGAAGTCCTCCGCGACGTGAACGATCGACTCCCCTGCCTTCCACCGGCCCACCACGCTCTCGACCGGTGCCGCGCCCTGGACAAAGATGGGCTGACCGAAACCCCGCTTCGGATCGGCGACAACCACGGAACGGGCCGTCGTCGGCGACACGAGTCGCTCCGCCCATCCGTCCTCCGCATACGCGATGCGCTTCAGATACTCCTCGACGGTGGGGGCGAATACCTTCTGCCGCGACACGACTTCGGTGAGACCGACGAGGTGCTCATCTGTGCTCTCGGCGTAGTCGAAGAGGATCACAGCACCAGTCGTGTAGAGGCGCTCCGATGCCAATGCGTGGGCAAGCCCGAGTTCCTTCTCGAGCACCGTTACGGCCTGGCGGATGTGTTGAAGGCTGACCCCCGCGCGTCGAAACGCCGCCAGTACCATCCCCTCGGCGAGTCCGATGAAGGGAACCGTCGGAAAGTTCTGCGCTGCATCGATGCTCGTGAGGATTCGAGCTCCACGCACCACCGGACGACCAGGCGGACGACGGACGTAGCCCTTTGCCCACGTCGAGAACGTGGACGTCGGGACGCCGAGGAACCGCGCCGCCTCCGCAACTGTGTACAACGGCGCACCGAAGCGCATCTCATCGTTCGCGGCCTTCATCGCCTCCTCTCGTTCGCCGTTCGATGGTACTTCCTGCGCCTGTCGGCCGAAACGGTCCGTTGCGGACAGTCATCGGTCCCCGCCGTACTCACTCAACGCTGAGTGACTCCGTTCGCCGGAGAACCTCCCGACGATCGATGGTCCAGATCGTCTCGCACGCACAGGAGCCGGGCGGCAAGAGGACAGGGGCTCCAAAGTCGTGTGGGTATGTGAACGAGAAGGTGTGCCCGCGTCCTGGGTGCTCGGAGCAGGCTTCGTAACTGGTGCCGTCGGAAAGACGTAGAACGCAACGATGTTCCTCGACACATGGCGCGCCGATCTTGTGCGTTATGACGAACGTCCAGGATGGAGCAGGATCAAGCGCGATGCGGGTCTGCTGGAACAGCCACTCTGCGTGTACGTCCGGATGCCGAAGGTTGACCAGGAATCGCCACATGAACGCAGCGAGGAATAGGGCGGGGTAGGCCGCGACACCGCCAATCAGCACAAGCCAGTCCCAAGTGAAGTCGTTCGCCGCGAAGAGAACCAGAGCAACCACGATCGCGGCCGGCACGACGACCCACACGCTTGGCCCCAGTTCGTCCTTCGTCTCGTGAGCAGATCGAACTGCGAGTGCACGAGTCCGCGCGAGCCGATATCGCATCTGTACGACGAACCTAGCCACGGGCGCTATTCACGCATGCGACGACGACCTGTGCGGACAGGTTGCGCATCTCGCTCGGCGCGGATGCGGTCGAGGAGGACGCTCGCCGGCTCGTCGGACGGGTCCTGCGGGACGAGCTCGCCGCGGAAGGCACGCTCGAGGACGGACCGGCGAAGCGCGGCGCCCTTGCGCTGCGCACGCTCGATCGCCGCGCGGAGCGCGTCGATCGCGCCAAGCCTTGCCTCGATTTCCGCCACGATCCGCCGCTGCTCGTGTAGCGGCGCGAACGGAACGTCGAGCGGCGTGATGTCTCCGTGGTTGATCTGCGGAACATTCGAGCCGTCGGCAAGCGAAGCTAAGTCAACGGTCTCGAGATACGCCAGAAGAAACTCTGGAAGCAGCTGATCGCCAGGAACGACCGCCATCGTGTTGAGATCAACGGCGGCCGGCACTGTGAGGACGCGCTTCTTGTTCGTGGCGATCGCGCCACCCCGCTTCGGGAAAACGACCGTTCCGGCGGGATAGATTCGGAGCTTGGCCGCAGCCGCCCCGGCCTCCGTCACGTACGCACGCGACGGGCCCATCCGTCGTCCGTCGGCGGCATTCATGTCGCCGACCTTGTAGTAAGGGATCGGACCGACCGATGACGTCTCAAGACCCTTGGGCGTCTGCCCGCTGGCTACTACGGCAATCTCGGCAAGCGGAACTGTTGGGAACTCTCCATGAACTGCTCGTGACACCGAGTCGCGAAGCACGTTCAGGCGTCGCGACGCGACGGCGAGCGAGGCGTGGGCGGCGTCGAGGCGGGAGAGGTGCTCCTCAATCGCCGCCACGATCCGCCGCTGCTCGTTCAGCGGCGGCAGCGGGAGAGGAATGTCTTGCACCGTCCGTGATGACAGGTGCTTGACCGTGACCGATGACGTGTGCGCGTTAATCGCGTCGAGGTAGCCCTGGAGGACGTGGAACAGGAGACGAGGCTCGAACAAGTCCTGATCCCGAACTGTGATCTTGCAGACCCGCTGATTCAGGAGTGCTGGACGTCCAGTCCAGCGAGCTGCTCTGAAGTCGCCGTCCATCCCAACGACGATGCTCCCGGGCTCGACGACGTACGTGAGGTCGTACTCGCCTGAGTACGACGTCTCCGTGTCGGGTTTCCCGACATCGCGGATGCGGAGAAGCGGCATGCCTCCATCGCGACCGAAGAACTCCGACTTGAAGGCGAAGCCGTTGAGAACGTCCGCAACATCGGCAAGGCGCACTCGCTCCCACGAGTCGTGGATCGCGAGAAGCGACGACGTAGATGTCCGGACAATCTCATCCGGGTGGACTCGAAGCGTCACGTGACGAGCACCTCGTTGAGCTCGTCGAGCAGCGGGCCCAGGTCGTCGCCGAACACCTGCGCCGCCCTCCCGAGGCCGCCCGACTCGACGAAGGGCGTGTACGAGAAGTCGTCCCTCGTGATCCCGAGCGACGTGGCGACGTGGTCCGAGATCCGCTCGAGCCACGCGAGCTGCTCGGGCGTGAACACTCGCCCGGCGTTCTCCTGGGAGAGGAGCCAGGCGCGATAACGCTCGCGGACCTTCTCCGGGTACGGCACGAGCTCGTCCTCTTGGTGGAGCGCAACTCGCACCAGGGACACGAGGTCCGTCAGCACTCGCTGGCCCGAGCCGCGCACCTTCGAGCGGTCGAGCGTCTCGTAGGCCTGCCACAGCCGCTTCGGCGTCCACCCGTGCGGGGGCCGCTCGATCGCCTGCGCCAGCTCCTTCACCTCGCGGAAGGTCAGCCGACGGATGTAGGGGCGGGTATAGAGAAGCTCGAGCGCGGTGATCTCGTCGCGGTGCTCCTCGCAGAAGCGCTCCCAGGACTCGACCGTCGCGCGTGCGCGGTCGGTCGCAGCAGCCGAATAGCCGGCGTCGATCACGGTGTCGGCCGAGATCTCGTCGATCGCCTGCTCGAATGCACGGCGAGCCTCGACGATCCGCTCGCGGAGCTCGGGATTCGTGGCGAGCGGAGCCACCGCCTCGTCGAGGAGCGCCTTCGAAGCCGCAGCTATCTCCTCCACCGAGGGCGAGGCAAGCCTCGCCCCTACAAGAGCACGCGCGGCGTCCAACTGGCGATCCGGGTCGAGCGCGCCGACGATGCCGCGGGCGATCTCCTGCAGAGTCGTGCCGCCGGCGAGCACGGTGAGCTGCGTTCGCTGCGTCTCGGACAGTCGGCGATCGAGCCGCGAGAGCCGGGAGGCGATCGTCGAGATCGTGTCCGGGTCGCGGACGCCGAAGGACACCTGGCGGAGCAGCCGGTCGAGCGGCACGGTCGGCTGCCGGTCGAGAGGCGGGGTCTCCTGG
Source organism: Gaiellaceae bacterium (assembly GCA_038910715.1). GTDB lineage: Bacteria > Actinomycetota > Thermoleophilia > Gaiellales > Gaiellaceae > GMQP-bins7. The sequence continues at coordinate 13,476 of JBCKBY010000035.1, read as the reverse complement.
AGCTCCGTCTCGGTGGCACCGACTGCGTCCACGATCACGAACCGCTCCTTCGAGGTCGCGCCGGGCACGACCGCCTGCAGATCGGTGTCCGAGATGACGCGGACTCCGCGGCCCTTCATCTGCTCGAAGTACGTGCGGCTGCGAACCCTGCGCATGAAGAACACGCACTCGAGCGGCTTCACGTCGGTGCCGGTCGCGATCATGTCCACCGTCACCGCGATCCGCGGATTCGGGGAGTTGCGGAAGGCGGCGATGAGGTCGTCCGTCTTGCGGCCGGTCGCCTTGTAGGTGATCTTCGCGACGAAGTCGTTGCCCTTCCCGAACACGTCCCGCGCAATCTGGACGATCTCCTCGGCGTGCGCGTCGTCCTTGGCGAAGATCAGTGTCTTCGGGACGTCGGAGCGACCGGGAAAGACCTCGGTGAAGAGGCGGTCGCGGAACGTCTCGAGCACCGTGCGGATCTGATCGCGGGCGACGACCGCGCGATCGAGCTCGTTTGCGCCGTAGGAGATGTCGTCGTCGAGCAGCTCCCAGCGCGAACGGCGCGTCTGGCGGTCGCGGAACCTCGTCCACATGCCGGCGTCGATCGTCGACCCACGTTCGGTGATCTCCGTGCGGATGCGGTAGACGTCGAAGTCGACGTTGACGCCGTCCACGACCGCCTGCTCGTGCGGGTACTCCATGACGAGGTTCTGGTTGAAGAAGCCGAACGCCTGCTTGTTCGGCGTCGCCGTGAGCCCGATCGTGAAGGCGTCGAAGTAGTCGAGCACCTGCCGCCAGAGGCCGTAGATGGAGCGGTGGCACTCATCCACGATCACGACGTCGAAGAACTCGGGCGGGAGGTCGGGGTCGTACTCGACGGGGAGCAGCCCCGAGGCGACCTCGAACGCCGAGTGCTCGTCGAGCTCCGCGTCCATCGCGGTCTCGCCGCGCAGGATCGAGTACACGCGCTGGATCGTCGAGATCGTCACCCGGCAGACGGGATCGACGTAGTTCGAGGAGAGGTGTTGCACGTTGTAGAGCTCCGTAAACTTGCGGCCGTCGTCCGGTGTGGAGAAGCCCTGGAACTCCTTGAGGGTCTGCCGGCCGAGGTTCGCGCGGTCGACGAGGAAGAGGATGCGGCGAGCGTCTGCGTGCTTGACGAGGCGGTAGGCGACGTTCGCGGCGGTGAACGTCTTCCCGGAGCCGGTCGCCATCTGGATGAGAGCGCGAGGGTGATTCGCCGCGAGGGAAGACTCGAGGTTCTGGATGGCGGTGACCTGGGCTGACCAGAGCCCGGCTTCTGCGAGCGGGGGCAGCGTGCGGAGGCGGTGCCTCAGCGTGGGTGCTGTCGGGTGCTTCGAGATGTCCGCGATCCAGCCGGCGAGCGTCTCGGGGCGGTGGAACGAGAAGACCTCTCGGCTTGCCGCTTCCGGGTCGAGCGTGTTCGTGAAGTGCGTCTCGGTGCCGGTGGACTCGTAGGCAAAGGGGAGCGCCCCCTCGAGTGCCGTCGGGACCTCGGCGGGGACGCCCTCCACGTACTTTGCCGTCTGCCAGGCGACGCCGCTGAGGGTCTGGCCCTCCTTCTTCGCCTCGACCACGCCCGCGGCGGCGCCATCGACGAAGAGGAGGTAGTCAGCGCGGCCGTGCGGCGAGCGCAAGACGAACTCGCGGATAGCGACCCCGCGAGAGGCGGTGAGGTTGGCGCAGGACGCGTCCTGAACCGCCCAGCCGGCGGCGACGAGCTGGCGGTCGATCTCGACGCGCGCTTTGGCTTCGGGAGTGAGGTACGCGATCTCGCGCTCGGTCACGTGTCGGATCATCGCCCAGAGCGGCCATGCCTGCTTACGTTCGAAGCTACGCTGCGCGGCGGAGCGGCATGGGCCCGGTGGCCCAGCGGGTCTTCAAAACTCGTGCGGTCGTGCAACCCACGGCTCGGTCGGTTCGACTCCGGCGCCGCTCCGTCAGCGACCGGTCAGCGACAGAAAGTCTGGCTGCGGTCGCCCTCCGAGAACACGCCGCCTCCGGTCGTGACGGCGGTTTGCCACGGGAAACAGCCTCTGTTCTGCGCCGTGCCGGCAACGAGCACAACGAGTGCCAGCGCGCCGGCAATCAACAGGGCGATGAAGAGCTTCTTCATTCACTCAATGTAGACCCGCTTGCTGTCACCTCCAGCCCCTCTTCGGGTCAGAGAACCACGTATCTCAACACCCGCTACGCACGACGCCCACTAGGCTCCGCGGTCTTGGTCACCTCGATCGCCATCACGCCGGAAGAGCACCGCGCTCGCTGCGACGCGCTGCTCGAGCGCGTGAGCTTCGACCGGCTCTCCGGGGTCGTGCTCTTCGACCCCTACTACGTCCTCTACTACGCGGGCTTCGCGTTCGCGCCGACGGAGCGGCCGATCGCTTTCGTCCTCGGAGCCGACGGCACGCGCGCTCTGGTCGTCCCGCGCCTCGAGGTCGAGCATGCCGAGGCAAAGGCGATGTTCGACCGGGTCGAGCACTACCTCGAGTACCCCGGCGAGCCCCGCGCCGAGACGGCGATCGAACGGGTCGTCGCGGCCCTGGGGTTATCGGGGAGGATCGGCGCCGACCAGGATGGGTACCCCTGGATCCTCGGCTACCGCGGGCCTACGCTCTCCGAGCTCTCCGGCGCGTCCGTCGTTCGCATCGTCGAGCAGCTCGATGCGCAGATGGCGGTCAAGTCCGGGGCCGAGATCGCGTTGATCCGCGAGAGCGTGCGCTGGGGAAACCTCGCGCACCGCCTCCTGCAGCGGTACACGGAGGTCGGGGCCACCGAGACCGAAGTCTCCCAGCGCGCGAGCGACGAGGCTACGTTCGCCATGCTCGACGCGATCGGCGAGATCTACCGCGCGCAGAGCTTCTTCTTCAGCGGCGCCCATGCCGGTTATCGCGGACAGATCGGGCGGAACTCCGCGATCCCCCACGCGCTCGCAGGGAACATCGTGTTCCAGGAGGGAGACGTGCTCGTGACGGGCGCGAGCGCTCCGGTGTGGGGCTACCTCTCCGAGCTCGAGCGAACGATGGTGATCGGTGAGCCGACACCCGAGCAGGGGCGGATGTTCGAGCACATGGTCGCCCTGCAGGACATCGCGTTCGATGCAATTCGACCGGGCCGACCGTGCTCTGACGTCGACATGGCAGTGCGCGCCTACTTCGACGAGCACGGCCTCATGGAGAACTGGCGCCACCACACAGGCCATGCCATCGGCCTGCGCTATCACGAAGGCCCGTTCCTCGACTCGGGCGATCACACGGAGATCCGGCCCGGAATGGTCTTCACCGTCGAGCCCGGCCTGTATGCGCCCGAGCTCGGTGGATTCCGCCACTCGGACACGGTCCTCGTCACGGACGACGGAGTCGAGATCCTCACGTACTACCCTCGCGACCTCGCGAGCCTGATCATCCCCGTCTGAGTCTCGATGCGCGGGAAACCCGCGATGCACGGACGCGCAGAACGCGGCACACTCGGGATGCACACGAGACGGAGGTTGCGATGACCAAGACCGTGCAGGGCAAGCCGGCCCACGCAGGAGACGAGATCGTCATTACGGGCCATTCGGTCGGCGACTCGTCCAAGATGGCAGTGATCGTCGAGGTCCTAGGCGATCCGGGCCACGAGCGCTTCCGCGTCCGCTGGGAGGACGGCCACGAGTCGATCTTCTTCCCGGGCGAGGATGCCATCGTCCGGCGGCCGACGCGCGGGCGCGCCAAGTCGCCGGGGTCGTAGCGGCGCTACGCTTCGCCGAGTACACGAGAGCCCAAGAGCGCCTGTCGGGCAGGAGGTGCAAGGCGAATGAACGCAGCGGTGACGACAGAGCTGAAGCTGATCGGCCACTGGATCGGTGGCGAGAGCGTGCGGGGCGAGTCCGGGCGAAAGGGCCCGGTCTACAACCCGTCCACGGGCGAGCAGTCGGGAGAGGTCGACTTCGCGTCCGTCGAGGAGATGGATCGTGCCGTCGCCGCCGCGAAGGCTGCCTTCCCGGAGTGGCGCACATGGTCGCTCTCGAAGCGCGCCGACCTCATGTTTCGCATCTACCAGCTCTTCGACGAGCACCGCGAGGATCTCGCGCGCCTGCTCACCGCCGAGCACGGGAAGGTGCTCTCCGATGCCATGGGCGAGGTGCAGCGCGGCATCGAGGTCATCGAGTTCGTGTGCGGCATCCCGACGCTCCTCAAGGGCGACTTCTCGGAGCAGGTTTCGACCGGGATCGACGTCTACTCGATCCGCCAGCCACTCGGCGTCGTCGCCGGGATCACCCCCTTCAACTTCCCCGCGATGGTGCCCATGTGGATGTGGGCCCCCGCGCTCGCCTGCGGAAACACGTTCATCCTGAAGCCGTCCGAAAAGGACCCGTCCGCCTCCGTCCTGGCGGCCGAGCTCCTCAAGGAGGCAGGCGTTCCCGACGGCGTCTTCAACGTGGTCAACGGCGACAAGGTGGCGGTCGACCGGATCCTCGAGCACCCCGACATCGCCGCGGTGAGCTTCGTCGGCTCGACGCCGATCGCGCGATATGTCTACGAGACGGGAACGAAGGCCGGCAAGCGCGTCCAGGCGCTCGGCGGCGCGAAGAACCACATGATTGTCCTCCCGGACGCCGACATCGACATGGCCGCGGACGCCGCTGTGAGCGCGGGATACGGCTCGGCCGGCGAGCGGTGCATGGCGATCTCGGTGCTCGTTGCCGTGGGCGGCGTTGGCGACGAGCTCGTCGGGGCGATCCAGCAGCGGCTCCCGAACGTCAAGGTCGGCGACGGCCTCGACCCCACGTCCGAGATGGGCCCGCTGGTGACGCGCCAGCATCGCGACAAGGTCGCGTCCTATCTCGACTCGGGGCCTGCGCAGGGAGCCACGATCGTCGCCGACGGACGCGAGACGGCGCCCGACGGCAACGGCTTCTTCCTCGGCGTCTCGCTGCTCGACAACGTCACTCCCGAGATGGACGCGTACCGCGACGAGATATTCGGGCCCGTACTCTCGGTCGTCCGCGTCGAGACGTACGACGAGGCGCTCCGGCTCGTGAACGAGAACCCGTATGGGAACGGTGTCGCGCTGTTCACGCGTGACGGCGGCGTCGCGCGCCAGTTCCAGTTCGACGTGAACGTCGGCATGGTCGGGATCAACGTGCCGATCCCCGTCCCCGTCGCGTACTACTCGTTCGGCGGCTGGAAGAACTCGCTGTTCGGCGACCGGCACATCTACGGACCGGAGGGGATCGACTTCTACACGCGCACGAAAGCGGTCACGAGCCGCTGGCCCGATCCAGCCACGAGCAAGGTCGACCTCGGGTTCCCGCAGACCAGGTAGTGGCATACATCCGGCTGATCAACGAGAACGAGGCTGACGGCCTCCTCGCGGAGGAGTACGACGCCGCGGTCGAGCGCGCCGGGAAGGTCTTCAACATCCTGAAGGCGATGAGCCTGCGGCCCGGGGTGCTCCGGGCGTCGATGGACCTCTACAGGGAGATCATGTTCGGCGAGTCGGGGCTCTCCCGCACAGAACGCGAGCTCCTGGCGACCGTAACCTCCGCGGAGCAGAGCTGCCACTACTGAGCGAAGGCACACGCCAACGACCTCCGTGCCGAGGGCGCCACAGACGAGCTGGCGGAACATGCGATGCACGACTACCGGACGGCCGACCTTTCACCGCGCGAGCGGGCCCTCTGCGACTTCGCCGTCAAGCTCACGCATCTGGCGGCGGAGATAGATCAAGCCGACATCGACGCGTTGCGTTCCCAGGGCCTCGATGACGCGGCGATCTCGGACGCGATCCAGGTGATCGGCTACTTCAACTACGTCACGAGAGTGGCGGACGGGGTCGGGATCGAGGACGAGCCCGAGTGGTGCGCAAGACCGGAATCCGCTAGCACCGACTTCGCGTCAGGCGAAAATCCCTAAATAACGCGGCCGCCTACCGGCCGCGGGGCTCGCGAGTGGACATCAGCTGACATCACTCATGCGAGTGATGCGCGCTGCCGATAGGCAGCGCATGCCGCGAAACGAGGACGGCTTCACGCTCAGCGAGCTACTTATCGTCGTCGTGATCCTGGGGATCCTCCTCGCGATCGCAGTGGGCTTTCAGACCGGAGCGCGTACCCGTGCGGGGGACGCGACCGCGCAGGCGAACATCCGTATCGCCGAGCCGGCGATCGCTACGTACTACGGCGACCACGGCGCGTACACCGGCATGACGATCACGATCCTCCAGGACACGTACAGCCCTGGAATCCAGGGCATCCATGTCTTGTCGGCCGGGGCCTCCTCCTACTGCATCTCGAGCACCGTCGATGGGCGCTCCTGGTACAAGAACGGCCCAGGCGCTCCGATCACGTCGACGGCCTGTCCGTAAGCCCGCCGGCGGCCGCGCGCCGCAGGATTCGGCGATCTCCGAGCCGGCGCGTCAGCCCGTCCTGGTCGAAGCGCTCGAGGAGAAGCTGGGCATCGCGCCGGCCGGTTCCTGCGAGATCGCGAAAACGCGCGAGCGTGATCCCGCCCGCGCTACGGCACTCGGCGAGCATGACGTCCGCAGCCACGGCGTAGGCCCCAGCGCCGATCGCGTACCCGTCGCCCAATCTCACGAGGCGACCGCTCGCCTCCAGGAATCGCGCGAGCTCGTCGTCCTCGATCTTCGTCGCGCTCACGCCGGCTGCCGTCAACTGCCGCTCGAGCGCCTCGGCATCCTCGCTTCGAGCACCGAGAGAGGCCGTTGCGCCCGGAAGGTACAGCTGCGCGCCTCGGCGCTCGAACGGCAGCAGCGGAAGCACGTCGGCAGCCCACGGCGCGCTCGGAGGCGTGATGCCCGGGTCGATCGGATCGGCGGCCTCCAAGCGAGCATGAAGCTCGCGCTCGAGCTCGGACAGCCACTCGGCAGAGAACACCCACGGCCCGGCGCGCGCGACGCCTTCCGGTTCACCGTCGAGCACAAAACGAAGCGACTCGACGAGGACGGGCGCATGAATCGTCACCGCGACGTCGCCGCGCTCGAGGAGCTCCATGCGCGTCTCGTCACGGTGCCGCGGCGGCGCGGGATCGAGCACCGTCCCCCCGCCCATGGTGGTTTCACCCCTGAGGATCACGCGGTCGCCACGCGCTGCGACGACTGGGGCAGCAAGGCGAAGCTGTGCAAAACGATCACCGACCCGGATCACACGCCCGGCGGCCTGACTCGTGCCGACGTGGATCTGGAGGCGAGCGTCTGGCGGAATCGGCTCGAGCTCCTCGAGGGTGACGTCGAGTCGGAAAGAGGTCGGATATGCGCCCGGCTCCACGAGAGCGTCTCCCCTTCTCAACTCTCGGCGCTCGACGCCTGGGAGACTGACGGCGACCCGCTGCCCGGACTCGGCCCGCTCGACGTCGCGGTCGTGGACTTGGACGCTGCGGACGCGGACGGAACGACCGGCCGGTTCGACCCGCAGCTCGTCACCTTCTCCAATGGAGCCCGACCACAGCGTGCCCGTGACGACCGTGCCGAACCCACGCAGCGAGAACGAGCGGTCGACATACAACCGCGTCGGCCGATTCGCGCGCACGCGCTCCACACGATCAGCCGCGCGACCGAGGGCAGCGCGGAGCTCGTCGAGCCCCTCCCCGGTCTTGGCGCTCACAGGCACGACCTCGGCCCCTGGCAAGAGCTCTTGGCTCTCCTCCACAGCGAGCTCGACCGTCTCAGGATCGAGCGCGTCGATCTTCGTCACCGCAACGACGCCGGTCTGGACGCCGAGCAGCCCCAGGATGGCGAGATGCTCGTGCGTCTGTGGGCGTGCGCCCTCGCCGGCATCGACGACGAGCAGGAAGAGGTCGATCCCGGTCGCGCCCGCGACCATGGTCCGGACAAAACGCTCGTGTCCGGGAACGTCGACGACCGAAAGCGTGCGGCCGCCGCCAAGATCGAGCGGCGCGTAGCCGAGATCGATCGAGATGCCGCGGCGCTGCTCCTCGGGCAGGCGATCCGTGTCCTTCCCGGTGAGCGCCCGGACGAGCCAGGTCTTCCCGTGGTCGATGTGCCCCGCCGTGCCGACCGTCAGCGGCATGTCAGAGACGCTTGACGAGCAGCAGGCACGGGTTGTGCTCCCAGAGGCCGTGGATCTCCTCGCGCGGCACGAAACCTCGCGCCAGGTAGAAGCTCCGGGTCTTCGCATAGCCGGCGTCGGGATCAGACGGCCCGAGCGTCTTCACCTGCAGGTACTCGACGCCGCGGGCTCTCAGGTACGCCTCAGCGGCGCGAAGCAATGTGCTGCCGAGGCCCTGCCCGTGCTGGGCTCTCCGAACTCCCATGACGTAAACCTCGGCGGCCAGAGGCGTGTGCAGCTTGAGGGAGAGGAAGGCGTCGTCGCCGATCCGAAAGGTGGGGAGCTCCGCGACGTCTCTGATGTACGTCGCCGTCGCCTCCTCGATACCGAACCACTCCGGAAGGGCACGGAGGACCTGCTCGCAGAGCCGGGATCGCTCCGCCGGCAGCTCGACCTCGACGACGGTCATCGCGCAGCCCGCACCGCCGCAGCGACCTCGTCGATCTCGGCGTCTGTGAGCGTGCGGCAGTCGAGGAGCGTGCGGCCGTCGCGGACGAGGGAGATCACCGGCGGATCGCCGAGGCGGAGCGGCTCGGCCAGCGACTCCTCGACGGCGCACGCCGCACTCGGAAGCTCGGCGAGCGGAAGCGCTCCGCCGCCGACGCGCGCCACGGTCTCTTCGACCTCTCCGCCGACGAGCGCAGCCAGACGCTCGGCCCGCGCCTGCACCAACTCGAGCGGTTCGTGGAGCATCCGCAGCACGGGAATCTCTTCTCGCGTGGCTGGATCGAGAGCGAGCGAAAGTGTCCCCTCCAGGGCGGCGAGAGTGAGCTTGTCGGCACGCAGTGCTCGCTGGAGGGGGTGCCGCCGGAGGCATTCGACGAGATCAGCGCGTCCCACCACCACGCCCGCCTGCGGCCCGCCGAGGAGCTTGTCGCCGGAGAAGCACACGAGATCCGCGCCCGCGCGCAGGCTCTCGGCCGGGGTCGGCTCATCTCCGACCGTCGCCAGCGCACCTGAGCCGAGATCGTCGACGAGCGGCAGCTCGTTGCGCCGCGCAATCTCGGCGAGCTCGGTGAGCTGCGGCCGCTCGGAGAAACCGACGACGCGGAAGTTGGACTGGTGCACGCGGAGCAGGACTGCAGTGTCCGGCCCGATCGCGCGCTCGTAGTCGGCCGCCCTCGTTCGGTTCGTCGTCCCCACCTCGACGAGTCGCGCCCCGGAGCGTGCGAGGACGTCGGGGATGCGGAAGCCGTCGCCGATCTCGATCAGCTCCCCGCGAGACACGATGACTTCGCGCCCTTCAGCAAGCGCAGCGAGAGCGAGAAGAACCGCAGCCGCGTTGTTGTTGACGACGAGCGCAGCCTCCGCTCCTGTCAGCCGTCGGAGAAGCGGCGCGAGGTGGTCCTGCCGCGAGCCGCGCTCGCCGCGCTCGAGGTCGTACTCGAGGTTGGAGTAGCCGCGTCCGACCTCGAGGACGCGCGTGAGCGCAGCCTCGGCCAGAGGGGCGCGACCCAGATTGGTGTGCACGAGCACGCCGGTGGCATTCAGGACACGGCGAAGTGATGGCTCCCGAGCGCGGGACAGCTCAGCGAGCACCGCATCGACGAGCGGGCCAGGGCTGGCGCCGGCTTGAATCTCGTCGCGAGCGCGATCGAGCACGGCGCGCGCCGCCGTGACGGCCAGTTCGTGCGGCTCGGCGGCCAGCCGTTCGTCCCGCAGCAGCTCGTCGATCGAGGGCAGATCGCGGAGTTTCACGCAGAGAGTGTAGGAACGAGCTCGCGCAGAAGCGCGGTCAGAGAGCCTGCCGCGCGCGCGCCTACTTCGAGAACGGCACTGTGGTCGATCTTCTCCGGCAGGACCCCGGCGGCCATGTTCGTGACGACAGAGATGCCGAGGCAGCGAACACCCATGTGCCGAGCGGCGATCACCTCGGGAACCGTCGACATGCCTGCGAGGTCGCCGCCGACTGCGCGCATGAAGCGGATCTCGGCCGGTGTCTCGAACTGGGGCCCGAGCCAGGCGGCGTAGACGCCCTCGGGAAGCTCGATGCCGAGCCGCCCCGCAGCCTCGTGCGCCAGGTGTCGCAGCTCGGGGTCGTAGGCGTCGCTCATGTCTGGAAAGCGCGGCCCGAGCTCCTCGTCGTTCGCTCCGACGAGCGGCGAGGTTCCCTGCAGATTCACATGGTCGGAGATCAGAACGAGCATCCCCGGTCGGAATGCTTCGTTGATCCCACCGGCGGCGTTGGTCACTACCAATGTCCGTACGCCGAGCCGGCCGAGTACGCGTACGCCGAACACGGCCTGGTCGGCGCTGATTCCTTCGTAGAGGTGAGCGCGTCCGCGCATGACCGCAATGGGGGCGCCGTCTACCTCGCCGAGAACAAGCACGCCGGCATGTCCGACGGCAGTCGAGACCGGCCAGGCCGGGATCTCACCGTACGGAATCTCGACCCGATTCTCGAGCGCGTCGGCCAGTCCGCCGAGCCCGCTGCCGAGCACGACGCCGACTCGAGGCTCGAGATCGGTCTCCACTCTGATGCGGCGAACGGCGTCGTCGAGCATTAGGCCGAACCTTCCGCGACGCGACGGTCGTAGTGCGAGGCAACGAGCTGAACAGCCTCGTGCGGGTCATCAGTGACGAGCAGGAGCTCGAGGTCCTCGGCCGAGATCAGCCCGTCCGCCAGCATCTCGTCGCGCACCCAGGCGAGCAGCTCTCCCCAGTAGTCCGAGTCGAAGAGGACAACAGGGAAGTCGCCGATCTTTCCCGTCTGAATCAGCGTCAGCGCTTCCCAGAGCTCGTCCTGCGTACCAAACCCACCCGGGAAGATCACGAACCCCTCCGCCGCCTTCACGAACATCACCTTGCGAGCGTGGAAGTGATCGAACGTCATGGAGAGGTCACACCATTCGTTCAGCCCCTGCTCGAGCGGCAGGTCGATGCTGAAGCCGACGGACAGGCCGCCAGTCTCCTTGCAGCCGCGATTTGCCGCAGCCATGACGCCCGGCCCACCTCCGGTGACGACGGCGAAGCCGGCCGCGGCAAATGCCATTCCGGTCGCCCTCGCGCTCTCGTACGTGGGCGAGTCCTCGGAGACGCGGGCCGAGCCGAAGATCGAGACGGCCGGGCGATCGATCTTCTGCACGAGCTGAAACCCCGCGAGGAACTCCGCGGCGATCAGCGACACATCGGCGGCCGGGGTCTCCTGACTGCGGCGAAAGATCCGGCGGGCGGCCCTTCCGTCGTGGGTCACAGATCGCGCTCGACGTACGTCGCCGACATCGCGAGCGCGAGGACGGCAACGAGCCCGAGGTAGACGACTCCGACCGCCACCCGTCGGCGCACGGGCACGTCGTAGTAGCGCGCGTTGTCCCCGCGCTCGCGCCAACGTCGCCAGAGATCGAGCCCGCCGAGGATCACGATCAGGACGAGGATCGGGTTCGGCCGCAGGACGACCAACGCGAGCATCATCAGCAGGCCAACGAACCAGAACACGGGATGCAGCGCGGCCGCCGCGCGGCCGCCGTCGAGCGGGACGATCGGAATCAGGTTGAAGAGGTTCAGGAAGAACCCGACGAACGCCAGCCCGATCAGAAGATCCGATCCCGTCGCTTCGCCCGCGATCCAGCACGCGGCGGCTCCGACGGAACCCAGAATCGGCCCGGCCAACGCGACCCGCGCCTCCTTCCAGGCGTCGTCGGGAAGCTCTTTCATCCCGATCACGGCCCCGAGGAACGGGATGAAGAGCGGCGCGCTCGCCGGGATGCCCTGTCGACGCAGCTCGAGCACGTGCCCCAGCTCGTGGACGAAGATCAGGAGGACGAAGCCGACCGCAAACGGCAGTCCCCAGAACCAGGCGTAGGCGGCGACGGAGACGAGCATCGAGGCGCCGGTCGTGACGACCTTCAGCTTGAGCAGCAGCCCACCGAACTTAACGACGAGGAAACCGAGAGCGATGAGCGGCGCCGCGAGCTTCCGCACGAAGTCGCCAAGACCCCAGCGCGGCTGCACGGGCTCGTAGCCGCGGCCGCCGTCAGTCGAGGTCTCCGGATTCGGGAGCGTGCCGGCATCGGGGGCCTCACGCGGAGAGAGGTCGCGCGTTTCGGGGGTCTGGCTAAAGCCAGACCCCCGGTCATCGTCAGCTACGACCCCTGGCCGATCCATTCCTCACCACCCACGTACGTCTCCTTCTTCCACAGCGGGACGGACACCTTCAACTCGTCGATCGCTTCTTGGCACGCCGCCAGGGCGGCGGCACGATGCGGGGCCGAGACGGCGATCACGACGCTCATCCCCCCGATATCGACGCGCCCGACCCGATGGTGAATGGCGATCTTGCACAACTCGTGCCGGCGCGTGAGTTCGCCCGCGAGGTCGGCCATGACCTGCTCTGCCATCCCCTCGTATGCCTCGTAGTCGAGGTGGAGCACGTCACGTCCACGGGAATGGGCGCGAGTCGTGCCGATGAACGTCGCGATGGCGCCGGCTGCAGCGTCGTGCACTTCCGCAACGGCGGCGTCGACCGACAGCGGCGTCTCCGAAAGGCGAAAGTCGCCTCCCGACACCGGGGGGATGACAGCAACTTCATCGCCGTCCGATAGCTCGGTGTCGCGTCCTGCATACGTGCGGTTGACCGCGTAGAGCAAGCCGGGAGGCTCGTCGCCGAAGTAGAGCAAAGGCCAGACGTCGCCCACGGTCGCACCGTCCCCGAGCTCGAGCTCGGCGCTCGGCGCCCCTGCTCGTTCGCGGAGGGCCGCGAACAGCCTCACGTTCACCTTCACCGCAGGAGGGTAGCCGCCGGGTTGCCTCTCGACCCGTGACATGTTAGGTCCCGCACATGGCGGCAGCGCTAACCGGAACGAATCTCAACGAGCGCGTGTACGACGAGCTCCGCGCGCGCGTTCTGGCACGGCACCACGCGGCCGGCGCGAAGCTCAGCCTCCACGCGCTCGCCGCCGAACTCGGCGTCTCTCGCAGCCCCGTTCATCACGCCCTCACGAGGCTCGTCTCCGAGGGCCTGCTCACGGTCCAGCCGCGGCGCGGCTACTACGTGACGCCTGTGACGGCTCGGGCTGTGGCGGAAGGCTACGACGTGCGGCTCGCTCTCGAGCTGCTCGCCGCCGAGCGGACGGTCGGTTCGCTCGAGAACTCCGCGCTGCAGGCGTTGGAGTCGCTCCTCGAGGGCACGGCCGCCGCAATCTCGCACGAGCAGTGGGACTCGGCGAACGCAGCCTTCCACGAGTACCAGATCGACCTCGCGGGTAACAGACTCCTCTCGAGCTTCTACCGCGAGCTCTCCGTGAATCTGATGATGCAGGTGATTCGAGCGGGCCGCGTCGAGGGCCACGCGAACCTCGTCACAGAGCATCGGCGGATCGTCGAGGCGTTCGAAGCGGGTGACGCCGGCGCCGTGGAGGGCGCGATCCGCGCGCATATCGAGACCGGCCGCCGGATCGCGCTCGATG
>JBCKBY010000034.1:0-18867 GCA_038910715.1 Gaiellaceae bacterium | reverse complement strand
GCCCGTCGAGGCGTACCGGCTGCTCGAGGTGCTCGCCGACACCGACGCGCTTGCACGGCACCCCGACGCTCCGCTCGTCGGCCGCACGCGCGAGCGGGAGCGACTCTGGCGCGACTTCGAGGACGCCGTTGCGGAGAAGACCTGCCGGCTCTTCACGCTGCTCGGCCCGGCGGGGATCGGCAAGTCGCGCCTCGTCGCCGACCTCCTCGAGCGGGTCGGCGACGCGGCGGATGTCCTTCGCGGCCGCTGCCTCTCCTATGGCGAAGGAATCACCTACTGGCCGCTCGTCGAGATCCTCATCGCGATCGGAGTCGAGCCGGACTCGGTGATCGGAGGCTCTCCTCCGGAGACGCAGCTCACCTTTCGGAGACTTCTCGAGGCGCGCGCCGCCGATCGACCTCAGGTCGTCGTCATCGACGATTTGCAGTGGGCCGAGCCGGTCTTCGTCGACCTCGTCGAGCACATCGCGGATCTGTCGCGCGATGCACCGATCTTCCTACTCTGCGTCGCGCGCACCGAGCTCCTCGACGTCCGTCCCGGATGGGGCGGCGGAAAGATGAACGCGACGTCGCTCTTGCTCGAGCCGCTCGGAGTAGAGGAATGCGCCGATCTCATGGACAGCCTCGTCCCTCACGCTGTGCTCGACGAGGGGTTGCGGGACCGCATCACGATCGCCTCGGCCGGGAATCCGCTCTACGTCGAAGAGATGCTCGCAATGGTGCGCGAGCACGGCGGCGACGGCGAGATCGTGGTGCCGCCAACGATCCAGGCGCTGCTGCAGGCCCGGCTCGACCAGCTCGGCGCCGACGAGCGCGTCGTGATGGAGCGAGGGTCGGTCGAGGGTCAGGTGTTCCACCGCGGCTCGGTCGAGGAGCTCGCTCCGGAGCCCATGCGCCTCGCGCTCGAGTCTCACCTATCCGCGCTCGTCCGCAAGGAGCTGATCCGGCCCGACACGGCGACGTTCCCCGATGACGACGCGTTCCGCTTCCGGCACCTGCTCATCCGCGACGCCGCATACGAGTCGCTTCCGAAGGCGACCCGGGCGCAGTTGCACGAGCAGATCGCAGACTGGCTCGGACGTCACGATCTCATCGAGCGGGACGAGATCCTCGGCTACCACCTCGAGCAAGCGCGCTTCTACCGCGCGGAGCTCGATGCGGACGACCTCGCCCTACCGGCCCTATCCGCCCGGGCGGCCGAGCACCTCGCGGCCGCCGGCAGGGGTGCTCTCGATCGCGGCGACTTCAATGCGGGTCGCGGCTTGTTGCGCAGGGCAAGCGCCGTCCTCCCACCTGGAAACGAGTTGCGTCTCGCCCTCGCCCCGGATCTCTCCGTGGCGCTCCGTGAGTCCGGCGATCACGCTGAGGGGAACGCTGTTCTCGTCGAGGCTCGCGAAGCCTCTGACCCGGTGACACGGGCGCTCGTCGCGCTCCACGAGACCATCGGGGCGCTGGCGGGTGCGAGCGGCATCGGAGCGGACGAGCGGCGGGCGTTGAGGGAGGGTGCCCGCGCCGTTCTCGAGGGGGCCGACCATGACGAGGGGCTCGCCCTCTACTGGTGGGGCGTCGCCCTCGAGGCTTGGTTTGCGCTCCGTGCAGTCGAGACTGCGGTCGCCTGCGAGCAGGCGCTCGCGTACCTCGAGAAAGCCGGCGGCGCGCGCCTTGCGAGCCCGGTCCGGGGCAGGCTGCTCTCCTGTTACTCGTTCGGCCCCACTCCCGTCGGAGAGGCGATCGAGCGGGTGAAGGCGATCCGTCAGGGCGAGCACGGCGCGCTCGCCGAGGCGTGGTCGAGGACCGTTCTCGGCCGGCTGCTGGCGATGCAGGGGGAGATCGAGCGTGCGCGCGAACTCGTCCGTGGCGGGCGGCAGGCGTACTTCGACGCCGGGTTGCTCATGTCTGCGGGCGGGATGAGCATGTCCGAGGCTACCGTCGAGTTCCGGGCCGGCGACACCGCTGCCGAGGAGGCAGTCCTGCGCGAGGGTCTCGAGCTGCTCGAGCGCATCGGAGACCGCGCGTACTATCCGACGGTCGCTCTGAACCTCGCAAAGCGTCTCTACGATCAGGAACGCTACGACGAGGTCGGCCGGCTGTGTGAGGTGGCACGGGAGACTACGGGCGCCGACGATCTCATCAACTTCGTCGAGCTCGACGGGCTCGAGGGCGGCCTGCTCGCGCGGCGCGGAAGTCACGAGGAGGCCGGAGAGCACGCGAGCCGAGCCCTCGAGCGTGCGGAGACCACGGACTTCTTCCAGACCCGCGCCTGGGCGCGCCACATGCTCGCCGAGACTTTCGCGCTGGCGGGCCGGATGGACGAGGCATCCGAGCACGCGGCCGCCGGCCTCGCCCACTACGACGCGAAAGGAGACGTGACCGGTGCGGCGCGCGCCCGGGCGCGCCTCGCGACGCTCGGGATCGAGGTCGGCTGATGCCCGCGTGCGCGAACTGCGGGACGGACAATCCGGCCGAGGCACGGTTTTGCATGTCGTGCGCGGCGCCGCTGGCTACACCCGAGGTTGCACGAGAGTCGCGCAAGGTCGTCACTGTCCTCTTCTGCGACCTCGTCGGCTCGACTGCGCTGGGGGAGTCCACGGACCCAGAGGCGCTACGTGCCCGCATGCGCCGCTACTTCGAGGATCTTCGCGTCATCATCGAGCGTCACGGCGGCACGGTCGAGAAGTTCGCCGGCGACGCCGTCATGGCGGTCTTCGGGATCCCCGTCTCGCACGAGGACGACGCCCTGCGCGCGGTCCGCGCCGCCTGGGAGATGCGCGCCGCGATCGCAGCGCACGGGCTCGAGGCGCGGATCGGGATCAATACCGGCGAGGTTGTCGTCGGCGGCGAGGGCGAGACGCTCGTCACAGGCGATGCGGTCAACGTCGCCGCCCGCCTCGAGCAAGCGGCTCCATCCGGCAGCACCCTGATCGGCGCAGAGACGCATCAGCTCGTGCGCGACGCCGTCCGTGTCGAGCAAGTCGAGCCGCTCGCGCTCAAGGGCAAGGCTGAACCCGTCGAGGCGTACCGCCTGCTCGAGGTGCTTCCCGAGGCAGAAGCGCTCGCACGTCATCCCGAGGCGCGTCTTGTCGGGCGGCTGCGCGAGCGCAACCGGCTCTGGCGCGACTTCGAGGACGTCCTGGACGAACGGTCGTGCCGGCTCGTCACGCTGCTCGGCCCGGCGGGGATCGGCAAGTCGCGTCTCGTGGCTGACTTCCTCGAGCGCGTCGGCGAGGCGGCCGACGTGCTGCGCGGCCGCTGCTTGAGCTACGGGGAAGGGATCTCGTACTGGCCGCTGGTCGAGATCCTGATCGCGATCGGCGTTGACCCGGACTCGATCATCGGCTCGTCGCCGCAGGAGACCCAGCTCGCTTTCCGACGTCTGCTCGAGGCGCGCGCGGCCGAGCGTCCGCAGGTCCTCGTGATCGACGACCTCCAGTGGGCCGAGCCGGTCTTCATCGACCTCGTCGAGCACGTGGCCGACTTCTCCCGCGATGCACCCATCTTTCTCCTCTGCGTGGCGCGCATGGAGTTGCTCGAGCTCCGTCCGGGGTGGGGCGGGGGCAAGCCGAATGCCACGTCAGTGATGCTCGAGCCGCTCAAGGGCGAGGAGTGCGATGCGCTGATCGACAATCTCCTCGCCGGCGCGCTCCTCGACGAGGGAGCGCGCGGCCGGATAGCCGCGGCGTCGGAGGGCAACCCGCTCTTCGTCGAGGAAATGCTCGCAATGGTGCGCGAGCAAGGCGGCGGCGGCGAGATCGTCGTACCGCCGACGATCCACGCGCTGCTCCAGGCGCGCCTCGACACGCTCGGTGCCGGCGAGCGGGTCGTCATGGAGCGAGGGTCGGTCGAGGGCGAAGTGTTCCATCGCGGATCCGTGTCGGAGCTCTCACCCGAGCTCGTCCGTCCCGAGCTCGGCTCACACCTCTCGACGCTCGTCCGCAAGGAGCTGATCCGCTCGGTCGCACCGACGTTTCCCGAAGACGAAGGATTCCGCTTCCGCCATCTGTTGATCCGGGACGCCGCCTACGAGTCGCTTCCGAAGGCGACCCGGGCGCAGCTTCACGAGCAGTTCGCGGACTGGCTCGCGCAGCATGAGCTCGTCGAACGGGACGAGATCCTCGGCTACCACGTGGAGCAAGCTCATCGGTACCGCTCTGAGCTCGATCCCGACGATCCGGCGCTCCCGGCGCTTGCGGCGCGCGCCTCGGAGCATCTCGCGGCCGCCGGCCAGGCTGCCCTCGACCGCGGGGACTACAACGCGGGTCGGTCCCTCTATCGGCGCGCCATCGGCGTGCTCCCGCCCGGAGACGACCGCCGCTTTGCGCTCGCGCCAGACTTTGTCGAGGCGCTCTATGAGTCTGGCGATGTCGACGAGGCAAAGGCGGTGCTCATCGAGGCTCGTGGGGCCGCGGAGCCGGTAATCCGAGCGCTCGTCTCTGTCACGGACTCGTGGTTCGATCTGTCCACCGCAGGTGACGCCGGGCCCGATCAGCGGACGGCATGGCGGGAAGAGGCCCGTGCCGTCTTCGAGCGGGCTGGTCACGACTATGGCCTCGCCCGCTACTGGTTGAGCACTGCCAACGAGTCCTGGTTTGAGTTGCGGGCAGAGAGCACTGCGGAGGCGTGCGAGCGGGCACTCGAGCACCTGAGGCGGACGGGATCTCCCCACGATCGGCTTGTGCTTCCGATTCGAGGGAAGGTCATGGCCGGCCTTGTATACGGGCCGGCCCCGGTCGACGACGCGATCGAGCGGTTAGAAGCCATGAGTCAGGTGGGCGTCGGAGTCCTCGGCGATGCCTCGATCCAGGCGGGTCTCGGAGTGCTCTACGCGATGCAGGGTGATATCGAGCGTGCGCGTGCACTTGTCCGCGTCGCGCGCCAGGTGAACCTCGACGCCGGGCTGCTCGTAAGTGCCGGCGGATACGCGATGTTGGAGTACATGGTTGAACGGCGGGCTGGCGATCTCGAGTCCGGCGAAACGGCTCTGCGCGAGGGCCTCGACGTGCTCGGGCAAGTAGGTGATCGCTCGTACTACCCAACGACTGCCGTCGATCTTGCGTGGGTGCTCTACGAGCAGGGGCGCTACGACGAATCTCTCGTGTGGTGCGACCGGGTCCGGGAGACAACGGGCGCCGACGATCTCGTGAACTTCGTCTTCCTCGAGGCGATAGAGGGATGTCTGCTCGCGCGGCAGGGGAGGTTCGACGAAGCGGAGAAGCTCGCCCGGCAAGCACTCGAGCGAACGCACGCGATCGACTTCACTGAGGCGCGTGCGGCCGTTCGCGCGCTTCTCGCGGAAGTGCTCGGTCTCGCTGGTCGGATCGAAGAAGCCGCTGTGCCCGCGCGTGTGGGATTGTCGATCCGTGAGGCGAAGGGCGACGTCACCGCGGCGGCCTACGAGCGTGCGCGGCTCTCCGAGCTCGGCATCGAGGTCGGCTGATCGAACGTCGAGTGGCGCTGCTAACGTCGCGGGGTGGACACCGAGTACCGGCAGGAGGAGATCGAGCGGCTCGTCGCCTTCGAGCGCAAGTTCGGCAAGGAGGGCCTCACGTTCGACGACGTGCTTCTGCTCCCGGCCGAGTCGCATGTGCTGCCGAACGACGTCTCGACGGTCACGCGGCTGACGCCGTCGATCTCGCTGAACATCCCACTTGTCTCGGCCGCGATGGACACCGTCACCGAGGCGCGGCTCGCGATCGCGCTCGCTCGCGCGGGCGGGATGGGGATCGTCCACCGCAACCTCTCGATTGAGGACCAGGTCGCAGAGGTGGACAAAGTCAAGCGCTCCGAGTCCGGGATGATCGTGGAGCCCGTGACGCTGCGGGCGGGCGACCTCGTCGCTGACGCCCTCGACCTGATGGAGCGCTACCGGATCTCGGGCGTCCCGATCATCGACGACGAGGGTGTGCTCGTCGGCATCCTCACGAATCGTGACCTTCGCTTCGAGACCGACACCTCGCAGCCGGTCTCGGCGCTGATGACGAGCCGCAACCTCGTCACCGCGCCTGTAGGTACGACGCTCGAGGAAGCCGAGGCGATCCTCCACCGCAACAAGATCGAGAAGCTCCCGGTGGTCGATCACGACGGTCGCCTCAAGGGCCTCATCACCGTCAAGGACATCTCGAAGAAGATCAAGTATCCGGACGCGACGAAGGACGACCAGGGCCGCCTGCGCGTAGGTGCCGCGGTGGGCGTAGGTCCTGGCGCGCTCGAGCGGGCCGCCGCGCTGGTCGACGCCGAGGTGGACGTGCTGGTCGTCGACACCGCGCACGGCCACTCTCACGGCGTTCTCGACGTCGTCCGGCTTATCCGCGCGGCGCACGATATCGAGCTCATCGCGGGGAACATTTCAACGGGTGACGGCGCGTTGGCGCTCGTCGATGCAGGCGCTGACGCGATAAAGGTCGGCCAGGGCCCTGGATCAATCTGTACAACCCGCATCGTCGCAGGGGTCGGCGTTCCGCAGGTGACCGCGGTCTACGACGCCGCGCAGGCGCTCGCGGACCAGGGCATTCCCGTGATCGCCGACGGCGGCGTGCGCTCATCCGGCGACATCGCCAAGGCGATCGCCGCCGGAGCCGATGTCGTCATGCTCGGCTCCATGCTCGCCGGCACCGACGAGGCGCCCGGCGAGGTCATGGTTGCGCAAGGTGAGCGCTTCAAGGAGTACCGCGGGATGGGATCGCTGGGCGCGATGAAGGCGCGCTCGTTCTCGAAGGACCGCTACTTCCAGGGCGACGTCGAGGACGTCGAGAAGCTGATCCCCGAAGGCATCGAGGGCCGCGTCCCGTACAAGGGCCCGCTTCCCCCGATCGTCCACCAGGTCGTCGGTGGTCTCAGGCAGTCCATGGGCTACTGCGGTGCGGCAACGATCGAGGACATGAAGACGCGAACGCGGTTCACGCGGATCACGCCCGCCGGCCTGCAGGAGAGTCACCCGCACGGCGTCACGATCACGAAAGACGCCCCCAACTACCGGCGCTGACGTGGGCGACGTCGTACCGCTCCCGACCACGGAAGTCATTCCCGAGGAGCGCCCGGTCCTCGTCGTCGACCTCGGCGGCCAGTACAGCCAGCTGATCGCACGGCGTGTCCGCGAGGCGCGCGTTTTCTCGGAGCTCGTCGGACATCGGCTCTCCGCCGCCGAGATCGCACGCCGCAACCCGGCAGCGCTCATCCTCTCCGGGGGCCCGGCATCGGTCTACGCGGAGGGTGCGCCGGATATCGACCCGGACATCTTCGAGCTCGGGATTCCGACCCTCGGCATCTGCTACGGAATGCAGCTCATGGCGCGCGATCTCGGCGGAGCCGTCGAGCGCACCGGCGCTTCGGAGTTCGGAAAGGCGGAGCTCGAGGCGGGCGAGTCGGAGCTCTTCCATCACCTGCCGCCCGAGCAGACGGTATGGATGAGCCACCGCGACTCGGTGACCGCGCCGCCCGCCGGCGCCGAGGTGACTGCCTCGTCGCAGTCGACGCCGATCGCCGCGTTCGAGGACCGCGAACGCCGGCTCTACGGAGTGCAGTTCCACCCCGAGGTCGTCCACACGCCCCACGGCCAGGAGATCCTCAAGAACTTCCTGTACGAGGTCGCCGGTGTCCCGCCGACGTGGACACCCGCGGCTGTGATCGAGGAGCAGGTCGAGCGCATTCGCGCCACGGTCGGCTCCGAGCGCGTCCTCTGCGCTCTCTCGGGAGGCGTCGACTCTGCCGTGGCAGCGCTGCTCGTGCACAAAGCCGTCGGCGATCAGCTGACCTGCGTCTTCGTCGATCACGGTCTTCTCCGCGAGAACGAGGCGGAGCAGGTCGTGGAGACCTTCGCCGGTCACTTCGGCGTTCCGCTCGTCCACGTCCAGGCGCAGAAGCGGTTTCTCACGCGGCTCGCCGGTGTCTCGGATCCGGAGGAGAAGCGCAAGATCGTCGGCGAGGAGTTCATTCGAGTCTTCGAGGAGGAGGCCGGCTCACTCGGGGACGTGCGCTTCCTCGTGCAGGGGACGCTCTACTCGGATGTCATCGAGTCGGGCGGAGGCGAGGACGGTATCGCTGCCCTGATCAAGTCCCACCACAACGTCGGCGGTCTCCCGGCCGACATGCGCATGGAGCTCGTCGAGCCGTTGCGCCTGCTCTTCAAGGACGAGGTGCGCCGGGTGGGCGAGGAGCTCGGGATGCCCGAGCGGATGGTCTGGCGGCAGCCGTTCCCCGGACCGGGCCTTTCGATCCGGATCATCGGCGAAGTGACCGAGGAGCGCCTTGCGATCCTCAGGCGCGCGGACTCCGTGCTCCTCGAGGAGATCCGCCGCGCCGATCTCTACAGAGAGCTTTGGCAGAGCTTCGCCGTTCTTCCGGCGATCCGCTCGGTCGGCGTTCAAGGCGATGAGCGCACCTATGCCTACCCGATCGTCATTCGAGCCGTTACGTCCGAGGACGCCATGACAGCCGACTGGGCGCGTCTCCCGTACGAGGTGCTGGAGGCGATCTCGAGTCGGATCATCAACGAGATCCCCGGCGTCAACCGCGTCGTCTACGACGTCTCCTCGAAGCCGCCCGCCACGATCGAGTGGGAATAGCGCTCCCTCGCGCGGGGGTGCGGCACTTGCGATCCCGCGCCGATCTGAGCGGTAATGCGGCTGTGCGTGCTCGCGACCCTGCTCGTGGCGTTCTCGGCTGTCGCCGTCTCATCTGCGACCGGTAGCGAGCCGCTACAGGACGCGAACATCAAGCTCCTCTCGCTGAAGGTGAACGGGAAGGGCGAGGCTTTGTTCACCTATCGCAAGAGCGACGGCCAGCTGCGAAACGTCCTGGTCTGGGGAGCGATCAACGCCCGTGCCCCCTCGGCCGACGTCCCACAAGTGCGCTTCAAGTGGGACTACGCCGGCGGTTGGGGGAAGTACCGCAACGGCAAGTACTGGCAGAGCTTCAAGAACCGCTGCCGTCAATACGACGGCCCGCCCCTGCCGATGCTCGTAGCGTCATGCAAAGCGCCGAACGGAACGTACTGGACGGTGCAGGCCTGGCAGCGCCGGCTGCCGCTTCTCGGCTTCGAGCCGTGGCTCCCCGAGCACACGAACTGGGAGCTTCGCATCGCCCACTGGTCGGGCGAGCTCCCCTCACTCGAGGTCTTCCCCAACTGGACGTACGACGGGCGCTGGCACGGCGTCTTCGGGCGGTACAGCTACCTCGGCAACCCAATCTTCGGGTTCGGCTCGAACGCCAAAGGCGTCCCCAAGGACAAGTACGGCCGCAACCTCTACATCGACACCCTCAACTCCGCGTACGGGCCCGGCTGGAAGCGCGAATCGGGCATCCTCACGCACAAGGGGACCGGGACGTTCTGCCACAGCTTCGTCCCGCAGCGCCCGTTCGTCGGCTACCCGAACCAGGAGATGCGACCTCCGGCGAACGGTGAGCGGTATCGCGTCACCGTAGGCGGGCCCGGAGTGTTGCCCGTCATGCAGGTCGAGGTTTCCGGTCTGAGCGAGAACGACCGGTCGCGCGACGCCGAGTTCAACTCGGCGTTCGACAAGGTCATGGCCGGCGACCGGATCTGCGCCGGCGAGCGCTAAGCTCGCCCTCGCGTACTACCTCGATCAGGAGGAGTAATGGCCGATCTGTGGCAGGACGAAGGCTTCGGCAGCGGAAGCGGGCTGACCCAGGGCGTGGACGGCGAGGACGACTGGGACGAAGGCGAAGAGAGCATCGAGACCGACATCGAGGACGGTTTCGATGATCCCGAGGAGGACGAGGAGGAGGACGCCGAGTAGCGTAAGTTCGGTAGGTCACAACCGCACGACTCCCTCGGGGTCGATCTCGAGGGACACCCGTTCGCCTGTAGCCGGATGTTCGAGCGAGGTGACCGCCGCATCGAGCGGCGTTCCGTCGTCGAGTCGAACGGTTAGGTGCACGGTGGGGCCGTGTCGGCGAGCGCTCTCGACGACACCCTCGCCCGCCTCGGAGCCTTCGGTCCGGCGAACGGTGATGGCTTCCGGCCGGATCACCGTGCCGTCGCGAACGTTGCCGAGCCCCAGGAAGCGAGCGGTGTCCTCGTCCGCCGGACGCGCCCACAGCTCGTCTGCCGTGCCGTGCTGCACGACCTGGCCCGCGCGCATGATCGCGACACGGTCGCCGAGTGCAAACGCCTCTGCCTGGTCGTGCGTGACGTAGACCCCCGTCACCTCCAACTCGGCGAACAGCACCCCCAGATCCACGAGCAGGCGATCGCGCAGGCGGCGGTCGAGGGATCCGAGCGGCTCGTCGAGGAGGAGCACGCGCGGCTCCGGCGCGAGGGCTCGCGCGAGAGCGACCCTCTGCTGCTCGCCTCCCGAGAGCGTCGCGACGAAACGGTGCTCGAATCCGGCGAGTCCGACGAGATCGAGAAGTTCCGCGACCCGGCGGGCGACCTCCGCCGGCGTGTCTCTCCGCATGCGCAGGCCGAAGCCGATGTTGCCGGCCACGTCCTTGTGGTGGAAGAGCGCGTGATCCTGGAAGACGAGCCCGATGCCGCGTCGGTGGGGCGCCGCCGACGTGATGTCCTCGCCATCGATGAGGACGCGACCTTCGTCCGGCTGCTGGAGCCCACAGATCACGCGCAGAAGCGTGCTCTTGCCCGAGCCACTCGGGCCGAGCACAGCCAGCACTTCGCCGCGGGCGACCTCCAGAGTCACCTCGTCGAGCGCAACCTTCTCACCGAATCGGACCGTGACGTCTTCGACCCGCAGCATCAGAACCAGCCCTGGCGTTGCACACGAAGTCGCCCGACCGCGAACATCGAGGCCGCGGTCACTCCCATGAGCACAACGGCGAGCGCGTAGGCCTGCGCGGCGTTCAGCTCGCCTGGTCGGCCGAGGAAACGGAAGATCGCGACCGGCAGCGTCGGGTTGTCCGGGCGGGCGAGGAACACTGTGGCCCCGAACTCTCCGAGCGAGATGGCGAACGCGAAGCCTGCCGCTAACGCCAGCGCTCGGCCGACGATTGGGAGATCGATCTCGCGCCGCACGCGGCCGGGCGATGCACCCAGTACGGCAGCGGCCTCCCGCTGGCGCTCGTCGATCGCTCGAAGCGTCGGCGCAACGATCCGAACGACGAACGGGATGGCCACGAGCGCTTGCACGACAGGGACGATCCAGGGAGCGGCCCGGAAGTCGATCGGAGCTCGATCGAAGGCGATCACGAATCCGAACCCGAGCATCACCGCCGATGCGCCGAGCGGGAGCATGAGCAGGACGTCGAGGGTGCGAGGGCCTCGCGAGCCCGCGACCGCGAAGGCGGCGAGACCTCCGACGATGACGGCGATCAGCGTCGCCGCTCCGGCGTACACGATCGAGTTCCAGACGGCCTCCCACGGTGCGGCGAGGAGAACCGAAGTGGAGTGGGAGAGCGCGCGGTACGCGTCGAAGCCGTATCCGCCGCTGACAGAGAGCGAGCGTTCGACGAGCACCGCGAGCGGAAGCCCGAGGAACATCGCGAGAATGCCGAGGCTTCCGATGACGACGGTCTTCTCGCCAGCACTTCGCGGCGCCCGGAGCACGTCTCGTTCAGGACGCAGGGCGCGACTCGCGCCGGCTCGCGCTTCCAGCCTCAGCGTGACCCACACTGCAAGGCCGACGCAGAGAAGCTGGACGAAGCAGAGGATCGCGGCCGCGCGCAGGTCGAAGGCGCGAACCGCCTGGTTGTAGATCTCTGCCTCGATGGTCGAGTACGCCGGCCCGCCGAGTATCAAGACGATTCCGAACGAGGTGAACGAGAAGAGGAAGACGATCGCCCCGGCCGCAGCGAGAGACGGCGCGAGCAGCGGCAGCGTGACCTCGCGGAAACTTCGCCACGGCCCGGCCCCGAGCGTCGCTGCGGCCTCGGACACGCGCCGGTCCAGTCCCGCCCAGAACGTGCTGACGACGAGCACGACGACGGCGACATTGAAGAAGGCGTGGGCGATAAGAATCGCGGCCCAGCTTCGCTCGAGCCCCGGGGGAAGGATCGCGAGGAACGCCAGAGCGACGACGACGGTCGGTAAGACGAACGGGACGATCACCAACGTGCGGAAAAGGCTCCGGCCGGGGAACGAGTACCGCCCGAGGACGTAGGCGGCGGGTAGCCCGACGGCGAACGTCAGCGCCGTTGATGCACACGCCTGCCAGAAGGTGAACCAGACGACGTCACGCGTCAGCGGGTCGGTGAGGATGTCGAAGGGAGACGCCAGGGAGCCGTCGGACCGAAGGCCGCGCTCGAGGATGGACAGGAGCGGATAGACGAAGAAGAGCCCTAGAAACGCGAGCGGAACGCCGTACGTTGCTGCACGCCACAACCTCGAGGGGTCAGACCCGTGGGGTCTGACCCCAGCTACCGAACGACGATGTCCGTCCACTCCCTGATCCAGTCGTCGCGGTTTGCGTCGATCTCTTCCGGTGCCAGGTCGAGCGGGCTCTCCGGCACGATCGCGAACTTCACGAATTCGGGCGGGAGCTGCGCCGCGCGATTGACCGGGAAGACGAACATCGAGAGCGGCACGTCCTCTTGGAAGCGCGTCGAGAGCATGAAGTCGACGAGCTTCCGCGCGCCATCCTCGTTGCGTGCGCCGCGCAGGACACCGGCGAACTCGATCTGGCGGAAGCACGAGTCCTCGATCACGGCCGTGGGCGCAGTCGCCGGCTTCGGCGTGCGGAAGATGACCTCGGCGGGCGGGCTCGATGCGTATGAGACGACGATCGGGCGGCTCCCTCTGCTTCCGGCAGCACCCGAGAACCTCACGGTGTAGGCCTCTTCCCAGCCGTCGACGACGAGGACGCCGTTCTCGCGGAGATCCCGCCAGTAGTCCTGCCAGCCTCCCTCGCCGTAGCGCGCGACCGTCGCGAGGAGAAAGGCGAGCCCGGGGCTCGAGGTGGCGGGGTTCTGAACGACGAGCAGGCCGTCGTAGTGCGGCTCGTTCAGGTCGTCGATCGAGCGGGGCGCTTGGATTCTGTGCGCCGCGAACCAGGCCTTGTCGACGTTCAGGCACACCTCGCCGTGATCGATCGGCGTGACGCGATGTTCCGAGTCGAGGACGAACCGCGCGTCGACGTCTGCGAGCGCCGGCGACTCGTACGGCTCGAACACGTCGCCGGCGAGCGCGCGGGAGAGAAGCGTGTTGTCGACCCCGAAGAGCACGTCGCCCTGCGGGTTCCCAGCGGTGAGGAGGGCTCTCGTCACGGTCTCGCCGGCGTCCCCGGACTTGAGGATCGTCAGTTCCAGGCCGGTCTCCTGTTCGAACGCGAGCGTGACGCTCTTGGAGACGACGAACGAGTCGTGCGTGACGAGGACGACCTCCGTCGGCGCGCCACCCCCACCGCCACAACCCGCTCCGGCGAGCGCCACAAGCGCAATGGCGAGCGCAACCGCGACCTTGTAACAACTTGTAACTTGGCCGCAGCGCCCTGTGCCGAGCCGGATCGCCGCCTTGTAACAACTTGTCACTTGCCAGCTCCCGCGTCTTTCCCGGGGCGGATCGCGAGGAGGACGCCTCGGTCCAGGCTGATTCGCGCCGTCTTCGCGGCGAACACGTTCGAGACGCCGCGGCTCGAGCCCGGGTCGAGCGTCTCACCCGCAAGCGGATACGCGAGCCCTTCCGTGCGCACGCCCTCTGCAGCGCCATGGAGCGCGAGGAGCGAGACCAGCTCACTCACCGCGCCTTCGATCGCTCGTTCCCCGCGGACGACGTGCACGCGTGCGTGCCCGATGAACGCATCGATCTCCACTGCTTCGTAGCGGCTCGATCCGAGAAGGAGCAGCGTCGAGAAGAGATGGTCGAGCCGGCCTCCGTCGCCGGCGAGAAGAAGGATCCGCTTCGGCCGGAAGGAGGCCGCAGCGTCGAGCGCGAGCTCGAGGTCGGTTGCGTCCTTCTCCGCCGGGTGCCGGTCGATCCGCGTTCCGGCGGCCTTGGCTTGCGCCAGCGCTAGCGGTGAGACCGAGTCGAAGTCGCCTACCGCGATCTCGACCTCTAGCCCGAGAGCGATGGCGTGCTCCAACCCGCTGTCCGCCGCAATCACGCGCGCTCCGAGCGGCACGGCAAGAGCAGATTCGGGATCGGGAGGATCCCCGCCTGCCACCACCACAATGACCTCGTTCGACACGCCTTCCTCCGCTGGCATTACCCAGATCAGGTTCTGCGGGTCGGCGGCGCGCTTAACCGCCCTCTCAGCCCGGTCGCCCGAGCTCCCCGTAAACGCTCAGCTCATCGTAGCGCCGACGCCGCCCTACGCGTTGATCCGCCGCGCCGCGGGCCTACGGTCAGCCCAGCTACGCGGCTACACCAGCGGATGGTCGGGCAGCCACCGATAGCTGTTCATCAGCGCGTCCTCAGCGGGATGACGGCCGAGAAAGTCGTCGAGGACGCGAACGTACAGCCCGATCGTGTTTCGGCTGCGCGGTAGCTGCTCGCGCGATGTGCGCAATCCCGCTTACAGCGGCCTGCGTGATCAACTGCTGGAAGTTCCCCCAGTTCTCGGTGACAATCGCACGCCGCTCCGCCGGCATCAGCGAAAACAGCTCAACGTCAAGAAGCCCCTGTAGGTCGGGTCGCTCCGTTACCGAGCTGACATCGTGGCCCTGTTCGCGCAGTTGCTCCGCGATCCGTCTCGAGTAAAGCTCATCGAGCAGGAGCCTCAATAAGCGAGGATCTCCTGCTCCGAGCGCCAGAGTGCTTCCGCTCGCTCTGCTACTTCGCCAGCGCGCGCCGCGAACTCGTCCACCTCGTCGCGGTGGGCCGCGTAGTAGCGGACAGCGGCTCGAGCCCGCTCCACGGGCAGGCCGAGATATTCGGCAGCCTGCTCGACCGAGTTGCCGTGGTTGCGCACTGTCTCCATCACCTGCCAGACATCGAGGCGTGTTCCGAGTAGCGCCGCACGTCGGCCGAGCGCGCCGTCGCGGAAGAACACCTGCGGGTGCTCGTCCATCCGAGTCCCCTCAGCGAGGTAGCGCTCGGCGAGCGCGTTTCGTGACATGCCTGCCTCACGCGCACGCCGCTCGAGATTTTCGAGCGCAGGCACGTCCACCCGCAACGAAACATGCCTCCGAGTGCGCCGTCCACGAGCCATTTCGAGCTCCTTTCTGAGCACATCGTGGCACAGGTGAACCCAGCAGAGCTGAGATTCTGCTCGTGCGTCAGGCGCGAGCCGGCCATGGTGCCGTGCAGCTTAGGGCGGCCGTCATCCCCCCTCGCTCGGGTGGCGCCGAAACGTTTCGAACCGGTCTCTCTTCTGTAACATCTAGTGGTGTATAACGATGGCTATGACTCGGACACAGATCTATCTCGGCGATGACGAGCGCAAGCTCCTCGACCACATGTCCCGAGCAACGGGTGCATCGGCATCCGAGCTCATACGTCGTGCCATCCGCAGCACATATCGCCTCGAGCTGACGAAGGAAGAGAAGCTCGACGCACTTCGCCGAAGTGCAGGCATTTGGGCTGATCGTGATTTCACGGGCGCCGAGTACGTCGATGCGATCCGCGGTGGCGACATGAACGCCGGTCTCCGCCGCCTTGGCATCGAGTGAAGCTGCTCGACACGACGGTCGCGGTCGACTATCTGCGAGGGCAGCCGCCCGCTGTTGCGCTTCTGGGGGGTCTGGCCGACACGTCCGATGAGATCGTCGCGAGCGAGCTCCTCCGCTTCGAGCTGTTCGCCGGCGCGCGAGAGCACGAGCTCGAGGACATGCAGCGCTTCCTGGCAGCACTCGACTGGGTACCGGTGAATGGAAAGGTTGCCCGCGTCGGTGGTGAGCTGGCTCGGCGCTACCGACCGAGTCACAGCGGGATCGAGGACGTCGACTACCTGATCGCGGCGACTGCGCTCGTTCTCGATGCCGAGCTGCTCACGACGAACGTGAAGCACTTCCCGATGCTCGAGGGTCTCGAACCGGCGTACTGACCGTCGGCGGCGCTGGTTGAATAACGCGATCGCGGCGACCTCGCACCAGATCCGGCGTAACACCTTCCTGCTCAGCCTCTCTCTGGTCCTGCTCTCGGGCGTCCTTCAGCTCGCGGTGGCTGTCGCGACGATCACGCTCGTCCTCGTCACCGGCATCGAGTCGATCCTCGGCCTCGGGCCCGCGATCTTCCTCACCGCCGGAGCCCTCGCCGCGCTGCCTGCGGGCCGCCTCATGGACCGGTTTGGCCGCGTTCCTGTGATCGCCGGCGGCTTCGTCATCGGGATGGTCGGATGCGTGTTCACGGCGCTCGGCTGCGTCGTGGACAGCGCGCCGCTCGTGATCCTCGGTTTCGTCGGCGTCGGCGCGATGAACGGCGCCGTGCTCCTCGCGCGCACGGCCGCCGCAGACATGTACCCACCGGAAAAGAAGGCGCGAGCGATCTCGTATGTCCTCTTCGGTGCGCTCTTCGGTGCTGCGCTCGGCCCTCTCGTGTTCCGGCCGCTTTTCGCGGGAAAGGACCTCGAGCTCGAAACACTCGTCATCCCCTGGTTCGCCGCCGCAGCGATGTGTGTCGTGGGGCTCGTCATCGCGCTCTCGATCCGGCCTGATCCGCGAACGATCGCGCTCGAGCTCCAGCGGGCCGGGCTCGACCCAGGAGAACCGGACACGAGCGAGCCCGCCGCTCCGCTCAGGCAGATCCTGCGGAGGCCGGGCGTTCCCTCGGCTGTCATCGCGGCGCTCGCCAGCTTCGCGGTGATGGCGGGTGTGATGAACCTGACCGGCTACATCGTCGTCGGGCACCACCACGAGCAAGCCGACGTGTTCACGGTCATCAGCCTCCAC
This sequence comes from Gaiellaceae bacterium, assembly GCA_038910715.1. Lineage (GTDB taxonomy): Bacteria > Actinomycetota > Thermoleophilia > Gaiellales > Gaiellaceae > GMQP-bins7. Next base: position 2,137 of record JBCKBY010000034.1, on the reverse strand, counting down.
ATCGTCGGGATGTTCGGGCTCGTACTCGTGGTGGGTCAGCTCGTCGACCGCGTGGGACGGAGACCGTCGATGATCGCCGGGCTCGCGATCATGGCCGTCTCGACCGTGATGCTCGCCTGGGTCGTGTCGATCCCGGGCATGGCGCTCTCGCTCTTCCTGCTCGGGCTCGGCTGGAACGTCTCCTACGTCGCTGCGTCCGCGGAGCTCGTCACGCATGCCACTCCGGTCGAGCGAGGCCGCCTCGTCGGGTTTACGGATCTCTGCGCGGGGCTTCTCGCGGCGGCGCTCGCCCTCGTCGGAGGGCTGGCGTACACGGAGTGGGGGGTTGCGGCGCTTGCGGTCGGCGCCACGCTTGCGGTAGTCGCGCCCGCGCTCGTGATTCTCTTTGCCCGTCGGCCGCCCGCTGCCGTGCCCGAGCCGGCCGGCTGACGGCCGCTCCTCAGGCGACGCTGACCGTCACGACGTCCACGTGCCAACCCGCGATGGCGGTCGCTCGCGCCGGATCAGCGGGCTATCGTCGGTGAGTGCCCCAACGGCGGAAGCGACCACGGTCGGAGCCGAAGCGGCGCTGGCGCGACTACGAGACGGCAGCCGGGCGTCGACCCGTCCGCGAGTTCCTCGACCGGCTGAGCGACGACGATGCCGCTGATGTCCTGGCGGCGATGAAGGACGTCGAAAAGAACGGTCTCTCGATCGCCGAGCATCTCGAAGGTGAGATCCACGAGGTGAAGGCCGAGGGCGATCGCCAGACGTTCCGGATTCTGTTCGCGCCTCAGGGCAAGCACGATCAAGTGCTGCTTTCGCTCGAGGGATTCTCGAAGAAGACGCAGAAGACGCCACGCAGCAAGATCGAGCTGGCGAAACGACGGCTGCGCGACTGGCGCGCCCGTGGGGGAAGGTGATGCTCGACTAAGGTCTAAGCCATGCGTGAGATACTCCGCATGGTATAAGAGGCGAAGGAGTTATTGAGATGAAGGACTTCCTGGCAGAGATGATCGACGAGCGGACGAAGCGGAATCCCGACTTCCCCGCGCTCGTCGAGGCGGCCCTCGACCGCCGCGAGCTCTTGCGTGCGCTCGCCGCCGAGCGGCGGGCCGCCGGCCTGACCCAGACGGAGATGGCCGCTGTGCTCGGGACTTCGCAGTCCCAGGTTGCGCGGCTCGAGTCGGGTAACGCCGATGCGAAGCTCTCGACGATCTCGCGCTTCGCTGCCGCCCTCGGCAAGAGGATCGAGTTCCAGGTCACGGATCAGCCCGCCCCCTGATCGCTCACGACTCCGCGTCCATGCGCAGCCCGTTCCACGGCGAGGCCGAGGCGTTCGGGCGTCACCACCACTTTGGGCGCGCGCCAGACACCGAAGGCGCGAGTTACGTCTTCCGCACAGATGGTGACGAGCGCTACCGACCGAGGGGGAGCCTGCGGACACGCACGCGATCCGGCTCGAGCACAACGATGCCGCCCTCGACGAGGTCGACCTCGACGGCCGGCAGATTCGCGATTAGTCGCGGACGTGGGCGGCGTCGTGTCCGGCCGCGACGAGTCGTTCGGCGACTGCCGGCGACAGCGCTTGGTCGACCAGGAACCTCAACCGGCGGCGAGGGGAAGCTCAAGCTCTCGGACCGCCTCGGCCGCATAGCGGAGGGCCTCCTCGACATCGCCGGCCTCCAGGTCAGGGTAGGCGGCGAGGATCTCTTCCTGGCTCATCCCGTCGGCGACCATGCCCACATGCGAACTCGCGGCGTGCAAGAACGGGGTCAGGTCTTCCACGTTCCACCCACGAGCTCGGTCAGCCCCAGGATCTCGAGGAAGCGCTCCCGGTCGGCGGCGTCCCGGTAGATGGCCTTGCGCTCGTTCCCGCGCGCGGCGACGTGGTAGATGCCGTTCTCGACCTCGATTCGTGGCGCCCGTGCGATGCCCTCGACCGTAGCCGTCTCGGGGAGTCGGAGATCCGACCCGGGGAGCGCTGGCACGGAATTGGCACGACTGCCTGAGCTCGGCGCGCCCCAGGAAACGGGTCTGCCGCGGCTGCAGGGCGTCCGGAAGACCTGACCCCCTCCCTTGGGCAGCGTGGAACGTGGAAGACCTGACCCCGTTCCCGCTCGTTCCCGCGCGCGGCGACGTGGTAGATGCCGTTCTC
>JBCKBY010000033.1:0-18948 GCA_038910715.1 Gaiellaceae bacterium | reverse complement strand
CTTCTCAGCGAGGTCGCGGTCTCGATCCGTTATTCCGCCGGCCGTGTGCGTCCACCAGCGAAGCGTCACGCGGTTGTAGTGGATCGCGATGTCGGGGTGGTGGTTCTCCGCCTCGGCAAGCTCGCCCACTCGGTTCACGAACGCGAGTGCGGCGACGAAGTCAGCGAACTGGAACGTCCGCTCGAGCGCGTCGTCGACCTCGCTCCAATCCGCGGTGGCCACAGCGGCAGTATCTACCATCGACCGCACCTGATGACCATCTCCACAGAGAGCGCGCCCGCCCCGACGCTTGCCCGCAAGCACGAGCGACGCGCCGGCCGAGAGTTTGTCCTCGAGATCGTGTTTCGCCCGCTGGCAGGTCTCCTCGCACCGCTCTTCCTTCGAGCCCGGATCTCGCCCCCGGCGGTCGTTTTGGCCAATGCGGCAGCCGGCATTCTCGCCGCGGTTGTGCTCTTCCACGGCGAGCTTGTACTGGCTGCGCTCCTGTTGCAGGTGAAGACGCTGCTCGACAACACCGACGGTCAGCTCGCCCGCATCGCCGGGCGGGTAACGCTCACGGGCAGGTACCTCGACACCGAGGCGGACCTCGTCGTGAACGCAGCACTATTCGCCGCACTCGGCTACGCCACGGGACAGCCATGGCTCGCGCTCGTCGCATTTCTGGCGCTCACCCTCGTTCTCGCCGCTGACTTCAATATCTCGGAGCTGTACCAGGAGGTTCGCGGCGAGGCGAAGCAGCCTCCGGCTCAGCTGGGAGGCCGCGTCGAGTACCTGCTCGAACGGGTCTACCGCCTTGTGTTCGCACCGCAGGACCGCACTGTCCGTGCGTTCTCCGCGAAGAGGTTCGAGCGGGTATGCGCGGACGAGCCTTCGGACGAGGCGGTGATCCTGGCCTACAACGATCGGATCACCGTGAAAGTCCTCGCGAACTTCGGCCTGTCGACCCAGCTCGCCGTCCTGGGTCTATGCCTCGTGCTCGACTCGCCAGTCGCCTACCTCTGGCTGATGCTCGGCAGCCTCGCTGTGCTTCCGCTGCTGCAGATGCGACGCGAGCGCCTGGCGCGCCGAGCTCTCTAACGGTGAGCCGCGGCGCCCTCGTTACGGGATCGGCGAGCGGGATCGGTCGCGGGATCGCGCTTGCGCTCGCCCGAGACGGTTACGACGTTGCCGTCCACTACAAGCGCTCAGCCGCAGACGCAGAGGCCACGCGGGCGGAGATCGAAGCTCTAGGCGCGCGCGCCATCACGCTCCAGGCGGACCTGACGGATCGACTCGCTGCGGCCGCTCTCGTCGAGCAGGCCAGCGACGAGCTCGGCAGCCTTGCCGTTCTCGTCAACAACGTCGGCAACTACGTCTATCGGCCGCTCGACGAGCTCTCGTTCGAGGAGTGGGACGACGTCTTCGCGACGAACCTGGACGCGACGTTCGCAACGTGTCGCACTGCCGTTCCGCTCATGCGTGCGGCCGGGGGCGGCAGGATCGTCAACCTCGGCTATGCGGGCGCGCAGAACCTCGTCGCTCGTCCGAACATGACCGCGTATGCGATTGCCAAAACCGGTGTCGTGCTTCTGACCAAGGCGATTGCGCGCGCGGAGGCGGCGAACGGCATCACCGCGAACGTCGTCGCGCCCGGGGTGATCGAGAACTCTGCGACGAAGCCGCTCGGCGAGATACCGGCCGGCCGAGCGGGGCGCATCGAGGAGGTCGCCGCAGCCGTCCTCTACTTCGTCTCCCCGGGTGCGGAGTACGTCACGGGGCAGGTGCTCGAGGTGGCAGGAGGCTGGAATCTGTAGCTACGCGGCGCCGCGAAGCGTGACGCGCTGGCCGTTCATCGACGCGGCGGCATCCGAGCACAGATAGGCGATCACCTCTGCGATCTCCTCCGCGGGCGTGAAGGTCGAGAAGTCCTTCTCGGGGCTATCGGCGCGCATTGCTGGAGTGACGATTGCACCGACCACAACGATGTTCGCGGTCGCACCGCTGCCCCGGAAGCGGTCAGCGAGCGCGAGCGTCCACGTTTCCGACGCCGCCTTCGCGGATGCGTATACGGCATTCGGATGGGTCGGTGCCTGCGCTTGGCCGGCCGAGATGAGGACGAATCGCCCGCGGCCGCCCTCGAGCAGGTGCCGTGCGAACGCCTGCGTCGCATGTTGGACCGTGCGCACGAGGAGACCGCTCAGGAAATCCCAGTCCTCGAGCGGCGCGTCCTCGATCGGAGTACCGCCGCGCCACCCGCCGACGAGGTGGACGAGCCCGTCGACCCGCCCGTGACGCCCGGCGACCCCGTCGGCCCACTCGTGCGCTCCCTTTGGGTCGAGTAGATCGACCACGGCCGGCTCGACGCTCTGACCGATGTCGGCCCGCAAAGCCTCGAGGAGCCCGGCATCGCGCCCTGCGACAGAGAGCAACGCGCCGGCTTCGGCAAGGCGGCGAACGACGGTCGGGCCCACGTTGCCGGTACCTCCGGCGACAGCGAGCACGCGGTCTTCGAGCGACATCGCCACGGGGGCACGCTAGCAACCAAGGTCGCTCCTGGAGTAGCGTCCACCCGTGGCTGATTCGTCGTTCGCCGAGCTCCAGGCTACGTTCCGAGACTTCTGGCCGACAGTGACGCTGCGCTCGATCGACGTCGAGCGCACGGTCGTCGTCGTGCACTCGATCAGCCTCGACGTTCCGGATCAGCTGATCCCGGTATTCCCTGCGTACGAGGAGCGGTTCCTCTGCATGGTGTTGAGCCTCCTCCGCGCGCCGAGATCGCGGGTCATCTACGTGACCTCGCAGCCGATCCACTCGCGGGTGCTCGACTACTACTTCGGTCTCGTCCCCGAGCTCGACACGCCTGAGGCGCGGTCGCGTTTCGTGGCAGTTTCGCTCGTCGACGGCCGTAACGAGCCACTCTCGCGCAAGCTTCTCGCGCGTCCGGGCGCGATACGGCGGATCAAGGAGCTGATCGGGACGCCGGAGTTCGCGATGATCCTCCCCTTTTGCATGACGGCCGACGAAGTCGCGCTCGCAGAGGCTCTCGAGATCCCCATCTATGGGAGCGACCCGGATCTCAACTGGCTCGGCTCGAAGACGGGGAGCCGGCGAGTCTTCGCGGAGGAGGGCGTCCCTCACCCGGTCGGTCTTGACGTCGCCTGCGCCGCTGATCTGCCGGGCGCTCTCGCGGAGCTTCGCGCTCGGAGCCCTCGAGCACGCGGGGCCGTCCTCAAGCTCGACAAGGGCGTGAGTGGCCTCGGGAACGCGTTGCTCGACCTCGAGCGTGCCGGCCGCGATCTGCACTCTGCGATCGAGCTCGAGGACGAGGAGCTGAGCGTCGAGCAGTATCTCGCGGCGCTCGACGACGAAGGCGGCATCCTCGAGGAGCGCATCGAGGGGGATGTGTTCAGGAGCCCCAGCGTCCAGCTCCGGATGAGCCCAGCCGGGCAGGTCGATGTGATGTCCACGCACGATCAGGTGCTCGGCGGGCTTCACGGCCACACCTACTTCGGGTGCCACTTCCCCGCCGATGCCGAGTACGCGGCGCACATCGCGTCGGACTCGCTGAAGGTCGGGCGACGCCTGGCCCGCGAAGGCGTCATCGGCCGGGCGGCGGTCGACTTCGCGGCAGTCAAGGACGACAACGGCTGGCGTCCGTACGCGCTCGAGATCAACCTGCGCTGTGGCGGTACCACGCATCCGCTGTTTGCTCTGACCACGCTCACCGACGGGGTTTACGACCCGCTCGCGGCCGAGTACCGGACTCGGCTGGGCGAGATCAAGCACTACGCGGCGACCGATCATCTCGACTCGCCCGCGTATCGGTCGCTCACGCCGGACGATCTCCTCGATGTCGTCGCGGAGCGCGGGCTGGGGTGGGACGCCGAGAGCGAGACGGGCGTTGTCCTGCACATGATTAGTGCGATCGCCGTCGCGGGCAGGATCGGACTCACGGCGATCGGCGACACCCTCGAGGAGGCGCGGCGGCGCTACTACGACGTCAAGGCCGCGGTCGACGACGCGGCCGCCGGCTGACGGAGCAAAGGGCTCCGTTACCCGGCTTGGAAGGTCAGCGCACCGGACTTGAGTCCTCGGTCGGGGTGAGCAGCACGATCGGGATCTGTCGGCGCGTGCGGGCCTGATAGCGCGCGTAACCCGGGTACGTGCCGATGACGGTCGGCCACAGCCGCGCTCGTTCCTCCGCGTCGGCCGTCCGGGCGCTGACCGCGATCGTGACTTCTCCGAGCTGCACGGTGGCGCGCGAGTCGTGCTCGAGGTTGAGCCACCATGCGGGCGCCCGGTCGGAGCCACCGAACGAGCCGACGACGACGAGATCGCCGCCGTCGCGCAGGTACGTGAGTGGAACCGTCCGCGGCCTGCCGGTGCGTCGGCCGGCCGTCGTAATCAGCAGTACGGGCATGCCGGCGACCCGTCCCAGCACGCGGCCGCCACTCGCCCGGATGACCGCTTGGTGGACGCGGCCGAGGGTGTAGATCAGCGAACGGCGGGCGCGCTCGCGAGAGGCTGTCGACGAGATCAAGACCATCATCCTGCCGGAGCGGCAACAAAGGGAAGTGCCGACGGCAAGCGTCGAACCTGGACGCGCGGTTTCCGCGGCTCGGCGGGCCGCCGCGCGACACCACGTCCGGCGACTTGATTCTCCTGCGTTCGGTGGTAGGGTCGGCCCACAGAGCGAGATCGGCTCAGTCTGTCGACCGATCGCAGGCTGAACACTTCGCGCTTCAGAGACGCCTCGACGACGTCCGCCGGCAACCAGCGTGCGAGGAGGTTCGTCATGCAAAACAAGAGCGGGAGCCGGTCCGGAGTTCTCCAATGGGTCGTCGTGCTCGTGGTCGGCGCTTTGGTCGCGACTGTCGTTCTCGCCTTGAATCTGATTCCGCGCCTCAACGACGGGCAGAAGGTCCTGGACGCGGCCAGGCCGGCGTTCGCCTCTGAGCGTGTGACCGGCGCCAGAGCCGGCATCGACATCATCTCGGCGAACGTAGACATGGCGGACCCGATCGGGACCACATCGGGCACTGGCGCAGCCGAGGTGCCGAAGTTGATCGCGTTCGTGTCGCAGCAGACCGGGCTCTCAGAGGCCGAAGTCGTGGCGGCGCTGCAGGAGAACTTCCCGCACACGACGGCGCTCCTCCAGGCGATCCCGCTGTCATCGGTGTCGGCGGAGTTTCCCGCCCTGTTCGCGTTCCTCGAGAAGACGCTAGGCGTGACGAACGCCGAGCTGCTCGAGGCGCTGGGCGCGAACTTCCCGCGGCTCACGCAGTCGATCGTCAACCTGCCGACGGTTACCGCCGGGTGGGACAGCATTCAGAACATCGACGGGGCTACGCGCTTCGACGGCACTCCTATCAAGACGGTACCCGACCTGAGGACGTATTTCAGCGCGGATCTGATCCCCGTTCTGGAGAGCCAAAAGAGCAACTACGACAGCCTCGACGGCACATCGACCGTCGACTGGATTGCTCCTCTGCTGCTGATCGTCGGGATCGTCGTGGTTCTGTTTGCGGCGCTGATGATCTGGCTGAACCTCAGAGGCCCGGTATCGCGCAGGCTTGCCATCGCGAGCGCGTCGGTCGTCCTCGTCGTCGGTGTGGGGGTTGTTGCACTCGTGCTCAGCACCTCGCTGGTCCCGCGGGTCAGCGACGGGCAGGAGCTGCTCGATGCTCTTGCGCCGGCCAATGTCGCCGAACGCGTCCAGGGTGACCGGGACGGGATCACCATGGTTTCGGCGATCGTCGACGCCGAGGATCCGATCATGACCGCAGAGGGCGGGGCCGCTGCCGAGGTGCCAAAGCTCATCGCGTTCGTGTCACAGCAGACCGGGCTCTCGGAGGCCGAAGTCCTGGCCGCGCTGCAGGAGAACTTCCCGCACACGACGGCGCTCCTGCTGGCGATCCCGCTGTCGTCTGTGACGGAGGAGCTGCCCGGCTTGTTCGCGTTCCTCGAGAAGACGCTCGGCGTGACGAACGCCGAGCTGCTCGAGGCGCTCGGCGCGAACTTCCCGGGCCTCGCCCAGTCGATCGTCAGCCTGCCGACGGTAACCAACGGTTGGAATGACGTCCAGAACATCGGTGCCGCCACGCGCTTCGACGGCACGCCCGTCAAGACCGTGCCCGACGTCCGTTCGTACTTCAGTTCGGACGTGATCCCTGTGCTCGAGACCCAGCGAGAGAACTACGAGAACCTCGTATCGATCTCCAACATCGACTTCATCGGGCCCCTGGTGCTGATCGTGGGGATCATCGTGGTCATCTACGGGCTTCTGATGGTGCTGCTGGCATGGCGTCTGGAGCGCGACTCGAGCCCGGCCAGTAGACCTTCACTGACACCTGCGACGTCGCCGCCGTCATGAACGCAGCGAACGAGGTCGGATTCCTTGACCTGTTTTCGTCCCCGGATTATGGTGGCCTTTCAACGAGCAAGTGCGGGAAAGGACACCGGATGACGAGACGGGCTGAGAGCCCCACGGCTCTCCAACGGCACGGTGTCGCGTGCTCACGCTGATCGCGTCGGCCGGCTGGTGGCAGTTCGGCATCGCGGTCGGCATCGCGGTGATCGCGGTTGCCGCGGTGATAGTGATCGTGATCGTGGGCCTGGCGATCAGGATCGCGCAGCAGGCGAAGACAGCTGAGCAGGCGGTCGAGGTGGTGCGCCAGCAGACAGCCGAGCTCGGCGGCATCGCGCGGATCAACGACTCGGGGGTGAGGATCCTGCACGCCGCCCGGTCCCTTCGGAAGGTGGCGGTAGGAAAATGACAGTCCCACTCGCCGAACTGTCCTTCAACGCCTATTGGGCGATAGCGCTGAGCATCGCTTTCGGCGCGGCGGTGATCGTCGCCATCCTGCTCACCGTGCTCGTGGAGACCGTCGGGAGCATCGAGAGGTCGGTCGACGGCTTGCTGGAGATCGCGGGCAACGTCGGCTCGAACACGGCAAACATTCCACAACTCGAAGCGACGGCGCCCGTGCTGGCACTGATCGTGCAGGAAGCCGTGGTTCAGGACGGCTACATGAACGCGCTCACCGACGGGTTCGGTGGAAGATGAGCAGCACGGACGCACTGGTTCTTCTGAGCGTCGTGCTGGCGGCGGGCGTCGTACTCGTGCTCGCTGTCGCGCTGATCGAGGTGCGCAGGGGGTTGGCGAGGATCTCCGAAGGGCTCGCGACGCTGGCATCGGCGCTGCAGGGTGTCGAGTCCGAGCACTTGCGCCCGCTCGAGGGCGCGGTAAAGGCGATCAACGCACAGTTCGACATCATTCTCGGCGCCCTGCCGGGGATCGCCAGCAAGGCGGCGATAGTCGCCGAGAGGCGACTGCGATGATCCTTTGGTGGATCGGAAACCTCGTCCTCCTCGCGGTCGTGCTTCCGGTCGTCGTGTACCTGCTTCGCGGCGTCTTGGAGACTGCCACGAGCATCGTCCCTAGCGTGCAGGAGATCGCCAAGGCGGCGGCCGCTGGGTCGAAGGATCTCGATGCCGCTGCGCTGCTCTTGACGACGCAGGACCAGGTGACCAAGACGGTTGCAGGGGTCGCGAACTACGGCGGCTCACTCGACGTGATTCTCGACGACGCATGATGGGGGGAGCGATGGCACCGGTGTTGGCATTTGCGGCGGCGGACGCGGTCACGATCCTCGCCGTCGGGCTCATCGTCGTCGCTCTCGTCTACTACCTCGTCTCGGTGATCGCGCAACTTCGAAAGATCACTGCCGGCCTGGATGAGACCATCGCCAGCGTTGGGGAGATCGTGCAGAAGAGCGCACCGGTCAACGACGTCGTGACGACGATCAATCAGCAACTCGATGCGGGCGTCGACCTGCTCGAAGGTCTCCTCGTGAAGAAGGCCGGTATGAGCGATGCCGTCGGCCTCGTCGACGGCATGTACGCCGGTGCCGCCGCGGCCGGGTTTAGAAACTTTCCGGAGAGCTCCACAGTCAAGGCGCCGCGTATCGGCGAGGTCTACACGAAGGGCACGCTGACGCTCGCCCGGCTCGGCCGGGAAGCGCCGATCGCCAGCGGAAACCCGGCGGGTCCCGCCCTCCGGGACGTCGAAGGAGGAAGTCTTGCCGCGCGACTGCTGTACCCGGAGATCCGTCAGACGATGCCGACGTCTCTAGCCAGGTCTCCGGTCATCGGCACCGATGCCCCCGTGCAGTACGAGCAGCGGGATGACATCGGGAAACCGCGCAAGCGGCTCCCCGGCCGTGTATGACTGATCAAAGCTGATCCGAAAGGAGCCCTGTGCAGACCCCGGCGTCATTCGAGTACGAGCGCGCGACCAGCGTCGAGGGCGCGATCGCGTCGCTACAGAAGCTCGGCTCGGAGGCGCGCATCATCGCTGGCGGGCACAGCCTGCTTCCGATGATGAAGCTCCGACTCGCGAACCCGGAGCACCTGATCGACATCAACGACCTCACGGAGCTCTCCTACATCCGCGAGCAGGACGACGAGATCTCGATCGGTGCGCTGACCCGACACGTCGAGCTGTTGAAGTCAGATCTTCTCGCCCAGCACTTTCCCGTGTTTCGTGACGCCGAGAACGTCATCGCCGACCCTGTCGTGCGCAACCGCGGCACGATCGGCGGCTCTCTCTGCCAGGCGGACGCGGCCGAGGACCTCTCGGCTGTCTGCTCGGCGGTAAAGGCGAAGGCCGTGATCCGCGGCGCGGACGGCGAGCGGGTGGTGGCGATGGAGGACTTTCACATCGGGCCGTACGTGACCGCAGTTGGCGACGGCGAGATGCTCACCGAGGTCCGGATTCCGCTGCGCCCAGGAGGCGGCAGCGCGCACGAGAAGGTCGAGCGCCGCGCCGGCGACTGGGCGATCGCCGCGGCGTCGGCGGCCATTTGGATCGAGGGCGGCACGATCGCCGATGCGGGGATCGCACTCAGCGCGGTTGGGCTGACGACGATCCATCTCTCGCGAGCCGAGGAGCTGCTGCGAGGCAAACCTCCGTCGGAGGAGCTGTTTGCTCAGGCCGGCGAGATCGCTTCGGCGGACTGCGCCCCGCGCGCGGACGGACGAGGGCCGATCGACTACAAGCGCCATCTCGCCGGCGTCCTCACCACACGCGCTCTGAGCCGCGCGACCGCACGCGCTCTGCAACAGGAGGCCTGAGCATGCACGTCTCGATATCGATTAACGGCGAGCAGGTCTCCCGCGAGATCGAACCGCGTCAGCTGCTCATTCACTTCATTCGGGAGACTCCCGACCTGACGGGCACCCATTGGGGCTGCGACACCTCGAACTGCGGCGCCTGCGTCGTGCTGATGGACGACCAGCCGGTCAAGTCGTGCACGATCCTGGCAGCGATGTGCGAGGGGCATGAGATTCGCACGGTCGAGTCGCTCGAGGTCAACGGCCGGTTGGACCCGGTCCAGATGGGCTTCCACGAGCAGCACGCCCTCCAGTGCGGATTCTGCACGCCGGGGATGTTGATGACGGCTCGCGCCCTGCTGGATGAGAACCCGGATCCAACGGATCAGGAGATCCGTACAGCGATCTCAGGTGCGATCTGCCGCTGTACGGGGTACAAGAACATCGTCAGCGCCGTGCGTTGGGCTGCTGAGTACGAAGCCGCAACGAAACAGGAGGTCTAACTGCGCATGGCAACGGTCGAGAACCTTCCGAGCGCCAAGACCGAGCGCCCAATCGGCTTCGGTCGTCTGAAGCGCAAGGAAGACGCGCGCTTCATTCGCGGCAAGGGCACGTACCTCGACGATATCCGGATGCCAGGGATGGTCTACGGCGCCATGCTGCGTAGCCCGTACGCGCACGCGCGCATTCTCTCGATCGACACGTCGAGGGCGCTCGCCCACCCCAACGTCGCCGCTGTCGTCACCGCCAAAGACCTCGAGACGCTCGGGCTGGCGTGGATGCCGACGATCTCGTACGACACGCAGGCCGTGCTCGCGGGCGACAAAGTCCGATTCCAGGGCCAGGAGGTCGCGTTCGTGATCGCGACCGACGAGTACTCGGCGAACGACGCGCTCCAGCTGATCGATGTCGAGTACGAACCGCTGCCGGCGATCGTCAACGCCCGCAAGGCGCTGGACCCCGACGCGCCGCTAATCCGCGACGACAAGATCGGGCAGCGCGACAACCTCGCCAGTCCAACCTGGGAAGCCGGCGATCAGGTGGCGACGGACCGCGTGTTCGCCGAGGCCGACACCGTCGTGACGCGCGACATCATCTATCCCCGTTGCCATCCGGCGCCGCTCGAGACGTGCGGCATGATCGCCGACTTCAACCCCGAGACCGGCCAGCTCGACATCTACAACGGCAACCAGGCGCCGCATGCCCACCGGACGGTCTACGCGCACGTCGCGGGACTCGCGGAGCACATGATCCGGATCAAGTGCTCCGACATCGGCGGCGGCTTCGGCAACAAGGTCCCTGTCTATCCGGGCTACGTGTGCGCGATCGCCGGTTCCATCGTGGCCGGTGTGCCGGTCAAGTGGGTCGAGAACCGGTACGAAAATCTGATCTCTACAGGGTTCGCCCGCGACTACATCATGCGCAGCGAGATCTGCTCGAAGGACGGCAAGATCACGGGGCTGCGGGTCGACGTCATAGCCGACCACGGCGCCTTCGATTCAACCGCGCAGCCGACGAAGTTCCCGGCAGGGTTCTTCCACATCGTCTGCGGCTCGTACGACCTCGAGGCATCCCATGTCCAGGTCAAGGCGGTCTACACCAACAAGGCGCCAGGCGGTGTCGCGTACCGCTGCTCGTTCCGAATCACTGAGGCCGTCTACCTCGTGGAGCGCATGGTTGACGCTCTCGCACTCGAGATGGGCGTTGACCCGATCGAGCTGAGAATGCGCAGCTTCATCGCCCCCGAGCAGTTCCCGTACGAGACCACCACCGGTTGGACGTACGACTCCGGGAACTACGCCGAGACGATGCGCGTGGCCATGGACATCGCCGGCTACGACGATCTGCGTCGGGAACAGGCGGAGAAGCGCGCCCGCGGCGAGTTGATGGGAATCGGTGTGTCCTTCTTCACCGAGGGTGTCGGTGCAGGGCCGCGCAAGCACATGGACATCCTCGGACTGGCCATGAACGACGGCGCCGATCTGCGAGTGCACCCATCGGGCAAGGCAGTGGTCAGCGTTAGCGCCCAGACACAAGGACAAGGCCACGAGACGACGTTTGCGCAAATCGTCGCCGAGGAGCTCGGAATCCCGCCTGAGGACGTCGAGGTCCGCCACGGGGACACGGACCGCTCGCCGTACGGGTTGGGCACCTACGGCAGCCGCTCGACACCGGTGTCCGGAGCCGCGGTCGCAGTCGTGTCGCGCAAGGTGCGCGACAAGGCACGTCTAATCGCTGCGACGATGCTCGAGGCGAGGCCGGAGGATCTCGCCTGGGAGAAGGGTCGCTGGTACGTCAAGGGAGACCCCGAGAAGGGCGCGCTGATCGAGGAGATCGCGGTTCGCGCGTACAGCGGCGAGCCGCTGCCTGCCGAGATGGAAGGTGGGCTCGACGCACAAGTGATCTACGACCCGCCCAACCTCACCTATCCCTACGGCGCCTACATCGCTGTGGTCGACATCGATCCCGACACCGCCCACGTCACCGTCAGGCGCTTCATCGCGGTCGACGACTGCGGCGTTCGCATCAACCCGATGGTGGTCGACGGCCAGATCCACGGCGGCCTTGCCGAGGGCATCGGCATCGCGCTCATGGAGGTCCTCACGTTCGACGAGGAGGGCAACTGCCTCAACTCGTCCTTCATGGACTACCTCATCCCGACTGCGCTCGAGTGTCCCGACTTCGAGCTCGGCGAGACGGTCACGCCGTGCCCGCACCACCCCCTCGGCGCCAAGGGCGTCGGCGAGTCCCCGAACGTCGGGTCGCCGGCGGCGATCGTAAACGCGGTCATCGACGCGCTGCATTCCACGCACGGCGTCGACCACATCGACATGCCCTGCACCCCGGCCCGTGTCTGGGCGGCGATGCAGGGGCGTCCCGAACCGCCGCAATGACCACAGGCGCCGTGTCCTCGCGAGCACAGGAGCTCGTCGAACAGGGCACGGCGTTCGTAGTCGCTACGGTGGTTCGCGCGCAGCGCCCGACGAGCGTGCAGGCAGGGAGCGCCGCGCTCGTCCTCGACGACGGCACGATCGAAGGCTTCGCAGGCGGCGTGTGTGTGCAGCAGAGCGTGCGCGTGTACTCGCTGAAGGCGATCGCGACCGGCGAGGCGATGTTGTTGCGAATCCTTCCCGACGGATCGGTTGGCGGGGATGGCGGGGATGACGAGGACGTTTCGAGCGAGGAGGGAGCCGTGACGGTTCAGAACACGTGCCTGTCGGGCGGCGCGATCGAGGTCTTTCTCGAGCCGGTGCTCCCGGCGCCGCGCGTTCTGGTCGTCGGCGACACGCCGATCGCGGTCGCGCTTCGGGCGCTAGGTCCAGGGCTCGGACTCGAGCTCATCGTCGTGACCGAGGGGGCCCCCGAACCGTCACGCGGCGATCTCGCGCTCGTTGTCGCATCACACGGGCGGGACGAGCTTCACACGCTGCGCCGCGCGCTCGAGGTGGGCGTGCCGTACGTCGGCCTCGTCGCCAGCCACAAACGCGGCGCCGGAGTGATCGCCGATCTACGTGCGGATGGGGTTCCCGACGAGCACCTCGAGCTGATCGACGTGCCTGCCGGCATCGACATCGGCGCCCGCACTCCCGCTGAGATCGCGCTGTCGATCCTCGCGAACGTCGTCGCGGTGCGCCGCGGAGAACGAGCCTCGGAGCCCGACCGCGTGACAGTCCTCGCAGCGGGATCCAGTCCCAGCTCGACCCCACCGAGAATCGCAGTCGACCCGATCTGCGGGATGACTGTCGCAGTCGTCGCAGGCACGCCTTCGGTCCAGCACGACGGCGAGACCGTCTACTTCTGCTGCGAGGGATGCGCGACCAAGTTCAAGTCGCAACACGAGCATGCCGCCGCCGCCGAGTGATCTCGCCGTGACCGGCTCCGCCCAGACTTTCGGATGAGTCCGCTCGAGGAAACGGGCGACGCGGCTGGCGAGATCCGCTCACTCGTGCCCGACATCGAGACGCTCGCGCTGCGTCTCTCCGACGCGGACTATCTCGTCGACGAGGGCCTCGCAACGTCGATGTTTCTGAGCCTGCGGCTGCCGCAACCCTTGCTGCTCGAGGGCGAGGCGGGTGTCGGCAAGACCGAAGCCGCCAAGGCGCTCGCGGTCGTGCTGGACACGCCGCTGATCCGCCTGCAGTGCTACGAGGGGCTCGATGCAGCGGAAGCGCTGTACGAGTGGAACTACCCGCGCCAGCTGCTGAGCATCCGTCTCGCGGACTCCAGCGACTCGACGCTCAGCGAAGAAGACCTATTCGGTCAGGACTATCTCATCCGCCGCCCGCTCCTGCGCGCACTCGAGCACCCCGGCCCGCGGCCTGCGGTACTGCTGATCGACGAGATCGATCGCGCTGACGACGACTTCGAGGCGTTCCTGCTCGAACTGCTCGCGGACGCCAGCGTGACGATCCCGGAGATCGGCACGATCCGAGCCACGCATCCGCCGGTCATTGTGCTCACCTCGAACCGGACACGCGACCTGCACGACGCCGTCAAGCGCCGCTGCCTGTACCACAGGATCTCGTACCCGACTCCGGAGCGCGAGGTGGAGATCGTCCGCCGCCGCGTCAAGGGCTCGTCGGAGACGTTGGCGGTACAGGTCGCAAACGCCGTCTCACGCATGCGCGACAGCGACATACAGAAGCCGCCGGGCATCGCCGAGTCGATCGACTGGCTGGCGGCTCTGAACCTTCTCGGCGTCGAGCGCCTGGACGCCGCAGCGGTGGATCTCACCCTCGGGTCGGTGCTGAAGTACGACGAGGACCAGGAGGTGATCCGCGCGGCTGGCCTCGAGCAGCTCGTGCAAGCCAGTGACTGACGTCCGTGCGTCCAACGCGGTGTTCGGGGTTGAGACGATCCCCCTCGACCTTCCGCCGTTCGTAGGAGCGTTGAGCCGGCGCCTGCACGATGGCGGCGTTCTCGTCACCCCTGGCCGGACGGCCGACTTCGCCAGGGCACTCACGCTCGTCAAGCCGATCACGCGGCGGCGGCTGTACTGGACCGCCCGTGCCGTGTTCGTGTCCGATCCAGCCCACGTCGACGCCTTCGACGCCGTGTTCTTCGCGGTGTTCGCCGGTCGAGCGAAAGACGAGGACTTCGATCTCGACGCGCAGACCGTCGCTTCGCCGCGGGACGACCGGCCGAAGTCCGATCACAAGACCTCACCGCGGGCGCCGGATGCGCAGGCCCCGCTGATAAGCATGTCGCCGTCACCGGCCCGCGAGCGCGGCGAGGACGACGATCCGGTCGAGGTCGACGTGCCGTTGGCGATGGCCAGCGACGAGGAGCTGCTCGCACGCAGGAGCTTCGACGCACTCGAGCCGCACGAGCTCGCGCAGCTCTACCGGTTGATGTCTCGTCTGGAGCTCGCGACCCCGCTGCGCCGCACGCGCCGCTACGAGAAGGGACGCCACGGGGAGCGCGTCGACATGCGGCGGACCCTGCGCGCCAGCCTTCGAACTGGGGGCGATCCGATCCGCCTCGCGCGCCGACGGCGACGCGTCGCCCGCCGGAGGCTCGTGATGCTCTGCGACATCTCCGGCTCGATGGAGCCCTACGCGCGCGCCTACCTCCAGTTCCTGACCTGCGCCGCCGGCAGCGGTCCGAACGCCGAGGCGTTCGTGTTCGCAACTCGCCTGACCCGCCTGACCCGCGCGTTGGCTTCTCGCAACCCGGAGCGCGCGATCCAGCGCGCCGCCGCCGCCGCGCCCGATTGGTCGAGCGGGACCCGGATCGGCGACGCGCTCAAGACGTTCAACGACCGGCACGGGCGTCGCGGCATGGCCCGTGGCGCCGTGATCGTGATCCTCTCCGACGGCTGGGAGCGCGGCGACCCGATGCTCGTCGGGCGCGAGATGGAACGCCTTGGGCGCCTGGCCCACCGGATCGTATGGGTCAATCCGAGGGTCAGCGCCAGCGCCTTCTCCGTGCAGTCCGGTGGCATGGTGGCGGCGCTGCCGCACTGCGACGCGCTCGTGAGCGGTCACAGCTTCCAGGCTCTCGGTGAGGTCGCCGAAGCGATCGGGGCGGAGCTGTCGGGCCGCCGAAGCTCGGCGACAGCGCGCTGGAAACCGCCACCGGTTGTCGAAACCGGGGACGAAGAGCCATGGGGCAGCGCCACGCCGGTTCCGGGCAGCTCGGTCGGGATGCCCAGCGGGCACGGCCCGAGCAGGGGCAACACCACCCCGGGATGGGTGATCGATGAGACCAACTGATGTTCTCCCGGCCCGCCGGAAGCGAGCCGTCGGAAGATGACCGAGACCCAGCCGACCAAGACGTGCATCTACCCAGGATGCGAGCGACCGGCTGTACCGCCGCACCCGATGGGCGGACCGCAGCCGTCCTTCTGCGCCCTGGAAGAGCACAACGCGCTGACTGCCCACCAGGAGCGCCAGCGCCTCGCGACCAAAAGCTCAGGCGGCGCACGCGAGAACGAGCGATGATCAACGATCCAGCAACCAAGAGGAGACCTAGCGATGGCTAACGAGGCGTACCGAGCAGTCTTTCTCCGCGTGCACCCGACCGGAAAGATGGTGCTCAGCCTGACCACTGAGTCCGAAGGGAAGGAGGCCGAGTACGCTCAGCTCGTCGCCGACGAGCTCGGCATCCCTGCGCTCGACGTCAAGGTCGTTCCCGAGGACACCGACCGGTTCGGCGTAGGTCACGGATACAACACAAGCCCGACAGAGGGTACGCCGGCGGCGATCGCCAGCGCCGCCGGGAAGATTCGCGCCAAGGCGCAGCTGCTCGCAGGCGCCGCGCTGGAAACCTCACCGGTAACCCTCACGTGGCTCAACGGGGCGTGGGTCGGTGCGGACGGAAGCGACCCGACTCAGGTCAAGACGGTTGAGGAGCTCGCCCTCTACGCACATGGGACTGGCGCCCTGCCGCCAGGGGTCGAGGGCGGACTCGACGCGCAAACCGTCTACAGCGACTGATCAGAACCGCTGAAGCCGCAGGCACGCGACCTCGGCGCCTGCCGAAAGCTAGGTGTCCTTCCGGCCCACGCCCTGTGTGCGGACGTACAGGAAGATGAAGAACGACGCCACGAGCGCGAGAGCCAGCGCAGTACCGTGCGACACACCGACGGCGGCCATGCCGAACCAGAGGAAGAGGAAGAAGATCAGCGACCAGACGAAGCTCGAGACGCCGGGGTCGAGGATCGGTTCGTGATGCCACTCCACCTCGAAGGCGTCCGGCAAGTCGGGCTCATCGGCGACGCGCCCGGGATCGGCGGGACCGGAGGACGCGTCGATTACGACCCTGACCTCGTCACCGACCTTCAGGGCTCCGAACAGCGTCGAGTACGGGGTGATTCCCCAGTTCGTCTGCTTGATTACGGCGGCGCCGCTGAGCTTGCTGTCTTCGCCAGCCGTGAGCTCGAACTCGATCGGATGGGACTGACCCACGAGCGTCAACTCGCCCTGCACACTGATCCGGGCACCGTCGGATGCAACTCGCACCGCCGTCGAACGGAACTCGATGCCCGTGCGCTTCAAGATCTCGTCGTCGATCGTCTCCTGGATGTTCTCCTTGTCGTCGTCACCGAGCGGCTGCATCCCTCCGATACCGTCACGGACGCGAAGCGACGTGGAGTCTGCGTCGAACACGATGCTGGTCAGAGCAGGATCCTCGCCGACCTCGAGCGTCGCCTGCCAGTCGGTGACGAGGATCAGGAGGTCGTGCCCGGCTGCCGCTGCGGCGCCGGTGCGCGTGGTCATCACCCACAGGGCGCCGTTCTCGGGCCCGAACGTGTACGTGCCTGCCGGGATCGACACGCGCCGAGCCTAGAGGATCTCCGCGTCAGCTACAGATCGGGAAGACTCTAAGATGCTCCGACAACGACCGGTCACCGAACGATAGGGAGATGGCACTAGCCCACTCACTTATCGATGGGGAGAGTGCATCATGGCTGTAGAGCTGGATCATTCCTTCGCCACCACAAAGCCGATCGACGAGAGCTACGCGGCGATCCTCGACCTCGAGCGCCTGGTGCCGTGCGTCGAAGGAGGCACCGTCCTCGAGAAGACCGGGCCGAACTCCGTCAGGGCCGAGATCAAGGTCAAGATGGGAGCGATGTCGATGAGCTTCACCGGCACAGTTGAGATCGTCGAGCAGGACGCCGCGGCCCATCGCATGGTGATGGACGTCAAGTCAAGAGAGGCAGGCGGTCAGGGGTACGCGAACGCGAACGTCGTAATAGCGCTCTCAGACGGCGGAGGTGCGATCCATACCAACGCGCAGATCACGGGCACGGCTGCGTCGATGGGCGAGGGAGTCGTCGCCGGCGTGCTGGACGCGCTGATCCAGGACTTTGCCGGAAAGCTCGCCGAGCTCTGACCTCGCCGGTGCGCGTCGTCATCGTCGAACAGGCCGCTCACTAGATCGATGGCGACCATCACGATGCGACAGGTTCGCGAAGGCGAGGTTCCTCCCGACGGCGGGACCGCGATCCAGGACGACGTCGACAGGCCCGTATTCCACGGCAACGGCCCGGACGACTACGTCTGCGTCGTGTGCGGCAACGTCCTCGCCACGGCTATGAACCCTGAGCAGATGACGAAAAAAGTCCGGGTTCGGTGCGGACGGTGCTCGACGGTCAACGTCTCTGTGATCGACGGCTACGAACTGCTCACCAAGCCTCGCTAGCCGAGCAGCTGCAGCAGCGATGTCCTGTGACGCCGATAGGCGGCCGTCCCGTCGCCGTCCACGGCAGCGATCCGAACGAGCGGTGGGTGGCTCATGGCAGGAGTGGCGAGGTCACGCAACGCATCGTGGTACGCCCGTTCCCGCTGCACCCCGCCGAATCCGAAACCCTTTGCGGCCAGGCTGCGTGAGAGGTCCTCGGTCCTCGAGCACCAGGCGCGGCACAGCTCCTTGTGCTCGTCGAGATCGAACGCCACTCGCACATCGGCTGGGTAGAGCTCGAGGGTGGTCAGACGAGACGATGTGAAATGGATTGACTCGTCGACCTCGACCACGGTTCCCGTCGGCTCGTGCACGAGATCCACTGGGAGCAGCAGGTTCTCGCGCGACGCGTGCAGGACCGAGATGTCGCCCTTGAGGCGAGCGTAGATGGTGTCGAGAGTCTCGAGCGCCGCCGTCACCGGCGCCACGAGCGCCGGATCGCGTCGGGCTCTTGCGACGCGCTCGAGCCCGACGTGGCCCTGTTCGCACAGCCAGTCGAACGATTGATTCCCCAGCACGATCCCGTCCGCGGCTGCAGCCTGCGCGAACGCCAACTGAACGTTGCCTGGCGCCACCGGCTGGATCGTAGCCACCGCGCTTGCCTCACCTCGTTGCCGGACGCCTCGTTGAGCGCGATGCCCCCGGCAGGAGTCGAACCTGCGCGCACGGTTTAGGAAACCGCTGCTCTATCCACTGAGCTACGGGGGCGCCGGGCAAGGGTAGCGCCGTCGTCTCGGAGCGTCACGGCGTCACGGCTTGAGGCCGGTGCACGAGCGAAGTGCGCGCCAGCTCGACAGCGCCTGTGCTCGCGCGCCTCCCGAGGTCGGGTAGGGAATCCCGCCCGAGATGCGCGCGGGGAGCCACCGATAGCGGTCGATTCGGCGGCCGGTCACTGCGACCTCGAGGACGCCCGACTGCGAGGTGACCTCGCGCGAGGCGTAGAAGACGAAGTTGCCGAGCCCGTAGGCGACGAGGGCGCGCTTCAACTTGCCGGCCCCGAGGAGTACGTGAGCGTGCGAGCCGACGACGATGTCGGCGCCCGCGCCGACGAGCTTGCGGGCGAGGGATGTCTGATCTTCGGTGGGGCAGCCCGCGAGCTCGGCCCCCCAGTGGAGGTAGACAACCACGGTGTCGCTCGTTCGGCGCGCGGCTCGCACGGCGCCGAGC
>JBCKBY010000032.1:0-18967 GCA_038910715.1 Gaiellaceae bacterium | reverse complement strand
CGAAAGTCGGCAATACCCGAAGCCGGTGAGCTAACCGCAAGGAGGCAGCCGTCGAAGGTAGGGTCGATGATTGGGGTGAAGTCGTAACAAGGTAGCCGTACCGGAAGGTGCGGCTGGATCACCTCCTTTCTAGGGAATGCCGGAGCTCTTACTCCGGCAGGCGTTCGATCTCGTTGATGGATCTTCGGAACCGTCCGTGCTCGAGCTCGCCTGGAATACGTCGACCTCGACGTGGATCGCTGTTGAGTTTTGAGAGACCGTCACTGCGCTCATTGCACTTGGGCGGGCGGTTCTTCTCGTGGGCGACCGGCCCACGCGCACCTTGAAAACTCCATAGCAGCAGTAAAACGTGTTCTTTCGAATCAAGAGAACAAGGGCACACGGTGGATGCCTTGGCGCCAAGAGCCGATGAAGGACGTGGGCGGCTGCGATAAGCCTCGGGAAGGAGCTGACCATCCGTTGATCCGAGGATTTCCGAATGGGGAAACCTACGCGTGGTAATGCGCGCGTACTCCTGCCTGAATACATAGGGCAGGAAGAGGCAAGCCGGGGAACTGAAACATCTTAGTACCCGGAGGAAAGGAAAGAAACCTCGACTCCCTGAGTAGTGGCGAGCGAAAAGGGAAGAGCCCAAACCCGTGCGATGTGATAGGCGGCAGCCGTTGTCGCATGGGGGTTGTAGGGCTCGTCTGGATCCGTCTGCCGGCGGGTCGGGAAGTTACAAAGTTGCGTGTTAGTCGAACCGGCTGGAACGCCGGACCACAGCGGGTAATAGTCCCGTAGGCGAAAGCGCGCAGCCTTCTTTGACGAGCTCCTGAGTACGGCCGGGCACGGGAAACCCGGTCGGAACCCGCGGGGACCACCCCGCAAGGCTAAGTACTCCTTGGCGACCGATAGTGAACTAGTACCGTGAGGGAAAGGTGAAAAGTACCCCGGAAGGGGAGTGAAATAGCACCTGAAACCGTGTGCTTACAAGCGGTCGGAGCAGGCTCAGTCTTTGGCTGGGTCCTGTGACGGCGTGCCTTTTGCATAATGAGCCAGCGAGTTGCTCTTCAACGGCGAGGTTAAGGAAACGGAGCCGTAGCGAAAGCGAGTCTGAACAGGGCGTTCAGTCGTTGGAGGCAGACCCGAAACTGAGTGATCTACCCATGGGCAGGTTGAAGCGGGGGTAAGACCCCGTGGAGGACCGAACACACGTCGGTTGAAAACGGCGGTGATGACCTGTGGGTCGGAGTGAAAGGCTAATCAAACTCAGAGATATCTGGTTCTCCCCGAAATATATTTAGGTATAGCGTCACGCGTTAACTGTCGGTTGTAGAGCACTGTTTGGTCTAGGGGGCCTACCAGCTTACTGAAATCAGGCAAACTCCGAATGCCGATAGTCCAGAGCGTGGCAGTCAGACTGCGGGGGATAAGCTCCGTGGTCGAAAGGGAAACAGCCCAGACCGTCAGCTAAGGCCCCAAATTCTCGGCTAAGTGGGAAACGATGTTCGATTGCTTAGACAACCAGGATGTTGGCTTAGAAGCAGCCACCATTTAAAGAGTGCGTAACAGCTCACTGGTCAAGTGGTCGGGCGCGGACAATGTAACGGGGCTCAAGCCGAGAGCCGAAGCTACGGACTTCCTGCTTGCAGGGAGTGGTAGGGGAGCGTTCCCATGCCGGTGAAGCGGCGGCGTAAGCCAGCCGTGGAGGCATGGGAAGTGAGAATGCTGGCATGAGTAACGAAAGAGGGGTGAGAAACCCCTCCACCGAATGCCCAAGGGTTCCTGAGTAAAGCTAATCTGCTCAGGGTTAGTCGGGACCTAAGCCGAGGCCGAAAGGCGTAGGCGATGGCCAACCGGTTGATATTCCGGTACCACGTACCCACCGCTATCACCGATGGCGGGACGGGGTAGGATAAGGGATCCCAGGCGATGGTCGACCTGGGGCAACCGCGTAGGGTGGACGATAGGGAAATCCGTCGTCCGTTAAGCCTGAGACGGGAGGCCCACCCCAGAAATGGGGGAAGTCCCTGAATCCATGCCTCCTAGAAAAGCGTCTAGGGAGGTGGGGCGTGCCCGTACCAAAACCGACACAGGTGGGCAGGTAGAGAATACTAAGGTGATCGGAAGAACCCTCGTTAAGGAACTCGGCAAAATGGCCCCGTAACTTCGGGAGAAGGGGCGCCCCAGTAGAGTGACGCGGACTTGCTCCGCTGAGCTCGAGGGGGCCGCAGTGAAACGGCCCAAGCGACTGTTTACCAAAAACACAGGTCTCTGCTAAGTCGTAAGACGACGTATAGGGGCTGACGCCTGCCCGGTGCTGGAAGGTCACGAGGAGAGGTTAGTCTTCGGACGAAGCTTTGAATCCAAGCCCCAGTAAACGGCGGCGGTAACTATAACCGTCCTAAGGTAACGTGGCCGAAAAGGACAATTACGCTGTCCTTTGAGGCATTAATCGCTGCCCCCCGCGTCGGTAACGGCGCGGTGTGCATCTGGCTATATGCTGGAAAACCCGTGTATCCCGCACTACCTCGTATCGTCCGGAAGGACGTATACCATGGTGACAACGTGTCGGGTGCGGAAAATCAGCAGGAAAGACTGATCGAGTTCCGTGGCTGGGTAATCGGTTTCGTAGACGGAGAAGGATGCTTCTCGATCGGCTTCGTGCGGCAACCAAGCCGCCCGAGTCGAAAAGGCTACGTGACCGGCTACCAGGTGAGCCATGCGTTTGTCGTCACCCCAAGGCGCACGGAGTCGGGTCTGCCTCGAAGAGCTCCAGGAGTTCTTTGGAGCAGGCCGGATCTTCATGAACCACCGGCACGACAGCGACAAGGAACACCTATGCCAATACGTCGTGAGCAAGCGATCGGATCTTGTGGGAACGATCATCCCGTTCTTCCGCGAGCATCCGTTACACACCTCGAAGCGATACGACTTCGAAGGGTTCGCGGCGTGCATGGACGTGATTGCATCGGGTCGGCATCTGACCCGCGACGGTCTTCATCGAGATCGCTCGCATCGCCGAAACCATGAATCACCGCAAACCCAGACACGAGCTGATCAGAATCCTCAGAGGCCATACGCCAGACATCCAGGCCACTGGATGAAGATATGGTCCCCTCTGCACGGCGACGTGCAGGGATAGCATCCTAAGGAAGTGCTATCCGCCACCGCAATTGGTGAGATAATTGCGAGTGGTAAGACGCGAGCGAAATTCCTTGTCGGGTAAGTTCCGACCTGCACGAATGGCGTAACGACTTGGGCGCTGTCTCAACGAGGGATCCGGTGAAATTGTAGTCTCGGTGAAGATGCCGAGTACCCGTGGCTGGACGGAAAGACCCCGTGAACCTTTACTGCAGCTTTGCGTTGAAGTTTGGTATTCGTTGTCCAGGATAGGTGGGAGACTGTGAACCGGGAACGCTAGTTTCCGCGGAGTCACCCTTGGGATACCACCCTTCGTGTTCTGGGCTTCTAACCCGATACCGTTATCCGGGTCGGGGACAGCGTGAGGTGGGCAGTTTGACTGGGGCGGTCGCCTCCTAAAATGTAACGGAGGCGCGCAAAGGTTCCCTCAGCACGGTTGGAAATCGTGCGTAGAGCGTAAAGGCATAAGGGAGCTTGACTGCGAGACTGACAAGTCGAGCAGGGACGAAAGTCGGCCTTAGTGATCCGGCGGTGGAGAGTGGAATCGCCGTCGCTCAACGGATAAAAGGTACTCCGGGGATAACAGGCTCATCCTTCCCAAGAGTCCACATCGACGGAAGGGTTTGGCACCTCAATATCTGGGGTGGGTCGGCAGAGATGCCGGCCACGTATCGGCTAATAACGGTGGAACCCACGCCTGGGAGCGTCGTTGAGACGTCCTCCGTAAGTTGGGTAATGCCGTGGGAAGTCCGCGGAAGCGAAGACCATGAAGCAACAGAGCTTCCGATCAGTGACCCCGTAACGACTGAGGCCTTCGGGCCGAGGTGGTGTCTCGCCTCCGAGATGGAGGCACTCTGTGAGCGCCACAACACGCCGACCCCTCGCCTTTGGTCAGGCAGGGTGAAGACATAGTCTGCGCCGTCGGTAACGACGGATACACGCGCGATGTCGGCTCGTCGCATCCTGGGGCTGAAGCAGGTCCCAAGGGTTGGGCTGTCCGCCCATTAAAGCGGCACGCGAGCTGGGTTCAGAACGTCGTGAGACAGTTCGGTCCCTATCCGCCATGGGCGCTGGAGGTTTGAGAGGAGTCGTCTCTAGTACGAGAGGACCGAGATGAACGGGCCTCTGGTGTAGCAGTTGTCCTGCCAAGGGCATCGCTGCTTAGCCACGCCTGGATGGGATAACCGCTGAAAGCATCTAAGCGGGAAGCCCACCTCAAGATGAGACCTCCCATCCCCTAGAGGGAGTAAGGGCCGTGGTAGACCACCACGTCGATAGGCGGCACGTGCACGCGCAGCAATGCGTTTAGCGGAGCCGTACTAATTGCCCGAGGTCTTGATTTTGAACACGTCGAATGTTGCTATGGAGTTTTGAGGGTGACGCGTGCGGCTACGGCCGTGACGCCGGCGCCTTTGACACCTTGGGCGGTCATAGCGGCGGGGATACACCTCTTCCCATTCCGAACAGAGAAGTTAAGCCCGCCAGCGCCGATGGTACTCGGGGCGCAAGCCCCCGGGAGAGTAGGACGCCGCCCAGTTCTTACACGAAGGCCGCCGGAAGGCGGCCTTCGTTCGTTCCTACCGTTACGGAGCGGCGTTTACCCGGCGAAGTGCGCCATTGCGTCGTCGCCGCGACCATTCGAACTGGAGCCGAGCTCGCGCAGACGCCGCACCCGGAGCTCCAGCGGCGGGTGCGTCTTGAACATGCGGGCGATGCCCTCGCTCTCGAAGGGATCGAACGAATAGAGCGGCTCTGTTGCGGGTGACGCCGCGAACTCCACGAGCTCCGAAGCCCGGTCGAGCCTCATCAGCGCGTCCGCGAGGTCATGCGCTCCGCCCGTCGCACTCGCGGCGAGGGCGTCCGCGTGCAGCTCTCGTCTGGGTGAGAGCAGGAGATGCACGAACGCAGCGCCGATCGGGGCGAAGGCATAGAGGAGAACCCGCGAGAACCAACCGCCGATCCGGCTCGATTCCACGAGGGTTGCGGCGAACAGGACGACGAACGTCTGGACGAGGACATCGCGCCGGCGAACATGCGCCAGCTCGTGAGCTATTGCTGCCTCGAGTTCCTCTCGCCGCAGGGAGCGGAGCGCTCCGGTGGACACTGCGAGCGCCGAGCTCGAGGGGCCACGGCCGACGACGAAGAGACGTGGGAAGCCATCCGGGAGCAGGTAGAGCGAAGGCGGTCGCACCGCGAGCTTGGCGGCGACCGTGTCGGCCATCGGGCGCAGAGCGGGGTGTTCCGCAAGGGCGAATGGGCGAGCCCCGAGCATCCCGAGCAACGCCCGGTCCCCGTAGCGGTAGACACCGGTAGCTGCGAGCAGCGAGCAGAACGCGAAGAGGAGCGCGCTCGTCAGCCCTCCGATCAGCCAGCCGAAGCCGCTCGCCACCGCGGCGAGAGCGGCAACGAGAAGCAACGCTTTCGTCAGATTGAGCGCGACCGCTCGCGCCACGACTTACGTCTCTCCGACGTCGTCCTCGGTGAGGCCGCGCGGAGGCCAGTCGGGCTCGGGTGCGTCGCAGCGGCTCGAGCAGTGCAAGGACGCGACGTTCTGAAGCGGGATGAGGATGTGGCCGTTGAGCTCGATGTGCGGGACGTCCTCGATCGAGCAGTAGGCCGTCAACGTGCCTTCCTGGTACTCGCCGCCGAAGAGGGCGACCTCGATCTGCTCGCCTTTGTACTTGTTCGTGTAGTCCTCCACGAGGCGATCAGTCTACTCGCTCGAGTTCTCCATCCCGAACGGCAACTCGAACGACCGCGCAGTTTCCGACAACGTGAATCGAGCGACGTGCCTCGTCGAACGGCACGCCCGCGGCAGCGGCGAGCGCAGACCGAATCGGCCCCCCGTGGGTCACCGCGAGAACGTTGCCGAGTGGATGTGTTGCAGCGATTCTTAGAAGCCCTGAGACGACCCGCGCGCCGAGCTCGTCGTAGCTCTCCCCATCGTCCCAACCGTGGCCGTACTCGAGCCAACGGTTGAAGCCGTCAGGGAAACGCGCCTCGATGTCTGTGCGCGTGAGGCCGGACCAGGAGCCGACGTCGACTTCCATGAGCTCGTCAGCCGGCTCGACCTCGAGGTCGAGGCTCGCGGCAAGGATCAAGGCTGTCTCGTGCGCGCGGAGCAACGGGCTCGAGTAGACAAAGTGGAAACGCTCGTGTTCGAGGTCCCGTGCGAGTGAACGCGCCTGCTCGCGGCCGGCGTCGTTCAGCTCGGTGTCCGCGTGGCCCTGGAAGCGGTTCTCACGGTTCCAGTCGGTCTCGCCGTGCCTGACCATCACGATCGTCGTCGGCACGCGGGATAACCTAGCCGCGGCTGTGGATCTCGGGCTCGAAGGCAAGAGATGTCTCGTCACCGGCTCGACCGGAGGAATCGGGCTCGAGATAGCGCGGCTTCTGGTCGCCGACGGCGCGCGGGTCGCCACCTGCGGACGACGAGGCGCGCCCGGGATCGGTGAGATCGCCCACGTCGTCGCGGATCTCTCGCAGGCCGGCGAGCCCGAGCGTGCAGTGAGCGAGACCGTCGGGGCGCTCTCTGGGCTCGATGTGCTCGTGAACAACGTCGGGATCGCGCGACAAGCCCGATTCGAGGACGTGGCGGACGACGAATGGGATGCCTACTGGCAGCTGAACGTCATGAGCTACGTGCGCGCGATCCGTGCCGCGCTGCCTCTGCTTCGGGACGGCGGAGGCGCGATCGTCAACGTCTCCTCGACCGCCGGAAAGCGCCCGTCGACGGGAATGCCGCACTACTCGGTGACGAAGGCTGCAGTGCTCTCCCTCTCGCGACTCGTCGCAGACCTCTACGCGAAGGACGGCATCCGCTGCAACGCCGTGACGCCGGGGCCGACGGCAACAGATGCCTGGCTCGGCGACGGCGGCCTGGCGGATCAGCAGGGAGATCGGGAGGACGTGCTCGCGAAGGTGGGTGCGGGCCGACCACTCGGCCGGCTTGCGCGCCCGGAGGAGATCGCGGCGGTAGTGGTCTTCCTCTGTTCCCAGCAGGCTTCCTACGTGACCGGCGCGGCCTGGAGCGCGGACGGCGGCACCGTCCCGATCATCATCTGATGACGCCGTTCGAGGAGCGGATCCGTGCGCTCGAGAAGAGCCTGTCGCCGTACGCGGTTCGCTCGTTCGAGACCCGCGGCCGCGAGTTGCCGGAGGAGGCGTGTGCCGTGCGCACGCCGTTCCAGCGCGATCGCGATCGGATCGTCCACTCGAAGCCGTTCCGTCGCCTGAAGGGGAAGACACAGGTCTTCATCGACCCGGAGGGGGATCACTACCGTACGCGGATGACCCACACGCTCGAGACGACGGCGATCTCGCGCGTCGTCGCGCGGGCGCTGCGGCTGAACGAGGATCTCGTCGAGGCGATCGGGCTCGGGCACGACATGGGGCACACGCCGTTCGGGCACGCGGGCGAGGACGCGCTCGACGCGGCCGTCCGGGAGCGCTTCGCGCGGCGCTTCCGGCACAACGAGCAGTCACTAGAGATCGCGCGCTCGCTCAACCTCACGCATGAGGTCTGCGACGGGATCCTCACGCACACCGGTGAGCGTGAGCCTGCGACGCTGGAAGGGAAGATAGTGCGGCTCGTCGACCGCGTTGCGTACATCAACCACGACATCGACGATGCGGTTCGGTACGGCCTGCTCAGCGATGACGATCTTCCGCACGAAGAGATCGCGGTGCTCGGCCCGACGGGGTCGTCACGGATCGACCGCCTCGTCCACGACATTGTGGTGGCGTCCGACGGTGTCGACGACATCCGCCAGTCGGCCGACGTGGGAGAGGCGATGCTCTCGCTCCGCGCGTTCATGTTCGAGCGCGTCTACCTCGGACCGCAGGCAGCGCCGGAACACGAGAAGGCGCACGGGGTCATCCGCGCGATCTTCGACCATCTCGTCGAGCGCGGCGACTCCACCGAGGAGATCGTCGACTACATCGCCGGGATGACCGACCGTTTCGCGCTTGCCTACGCCGACTCGCTCTGAGCGCCGGCGAGCAGCGCCTCCGCGCGGCGCTCGTAGTACGAGGCGCCGACCGATCGATAGAAGTCGAGGGCCTTGCGGAGCTCCGCCTCGCCTTCCGCCCGCTTGCCAAGCGCGATGAGCTGCTCGCCGGCGTAGAAGCGCAGGTAGGCCTCCCACGCGACGCTTCCTGTCTGCGAGACGAGCTCTGCAGCCGCGAGCAGATCGCCTTCCAGTGCTAGACGCGTCGCGCTCAGCCACACGACCACACGCTTCAGCGGATTCACGTCCACGGCATCCAGCAGCGCTTCTCGAATACCGAGCAGGTCGACGAATGGAGTCAACTCGAGGACCCCCCGGGCAATGCTCGTCTCTCGGATCATCGGGATCGCCTCGTCTGCGAGGGCGCGAGCCTCGCCGAGTTCGCCGCGGGCGGCGCGCGTGACGGCGCACGTAGCCAGAGCGTAGATAAGCTCGAACGCCTCGCCCACGACGCGCGCGAGCTCGAGACCGCGCAGATGATCGGCGAGCGCACCGTCCGCATCGCCACGCGCGAGGCGAAGCGAGCCGCGAAGACCTCGCATCGCGTACTCGTTCGTGTGACGTGCTCCCGCTTCGCAGGCCGCGATGAACGCGTCCGAGCGTGGCAGCGCGAGGTCCCACCGGCCGACCACGAAGTCCATCCAGATCTGATTCGTTTCGGTGAAGCGCGCTGCCTCGAGGTCGCCGAGACGCTGGCTGAGCCGAATCGACTCCGCGTAGAGCTCCTCGGCCCGCGCGAGATCACCTTTCAGGAAGGCCTCGACCGCGAGGTTGTGGACGATGGTCCCGGCAATCGGCGAATCGATCTGGAGGGCGAGCTCGAGGGCGCGTTCCATGTCCTCGACACCGGATGTGTCGCCGAGGCTGTTCTTCGTCATGCCGATCGTGGTCAACGCATGGCCGCAAATCTCATCGAGGCCTAGCTCCTCGGCCATCGCGAGCGCGGACTCGGCAAGCTCCCTGGCGGCCTCGTGCTCGAAGGATCTCTCGCGCAGCCGCGCGGAGACCGCGAGCACACGGGCAGCAGACGCAGAGACGGAGTCGCCGGCCAGCTCCGCCGCCCGTTCGACGTGCGCGCGCGTCTCCTCGCCCTGCCCTCGATACCAGGAGACGAGGGCGAGGAACGACTCGCTCTCCGCTGCCAGATCAGTGTCACCGGCAGCGAACAGCGTATCGCGCGCGGTCCCGAGTGCTTCCTCGCGCCGGTCGTCGTACGCGTAGTGCAGCGCGCGGGCGCTCAGGAAGAGGACATTCGGACGCTCGGGGTCGTCGCTCGGCCACAGCGCGAGTGCGTCCTCGTACTGCGCGGCCGCCACCGCAAAGCTGTTGAGGTTGAACGCGCGGTCGCCGGCGTCGCGTAGCGCAAGTCGCGTTCGCTCCGCGAGCTCCTCGTCGTCACCGCCCGAGGCGCGGACGAACTCGAGCGCCGAGCTCCAGTGGTAGGCAAGCATCTCCGAGTGATCCTCAGGACGACCGAGCCCTGCAATCCACTCGGCCGTGCGGCGGTGCTTCGCGGCGCGGTCCGCGCGCGCGATCTGCCCGTACGCGACGTCGCGGACGAGCGCGTGGGCGAATGCGAACTCGCCCGAGCCCTCGAGCGAAGAGCGCCGCTGACGCCGGACGAAGCCCTTGCGCTCGAGCGAGTGAAGGGTGGACGCGACATCGTCGGCGTCGCGTTCGAATCCACCCGTCCAGAAGACCTTCCCGACGACGGCGGCATCTTGCAGGAGGCCCTTCTCCGACTCGGGAAGCCCGTCGAGGCGCGCGGCGATGATCCCCTGCAACGTTTCCGGGAGCGGGAGCTCGTCGGTCGAGCCCTGTTCGAGGTAGAGCTCGGAGAACTGCTCCGCGTAGAGCGGATTGCCCCCTGCGCGCTCGAGCAGCACCTGTTGCGACTCGGCGGCGAGAACAGATCGTTGGAGGAGCTGCGCGATCAAGCGCGCCGTCTGGTCGTCTGAAAGGGGCGCAAGCGCGAGGGTCGTCGCGTTGAGCTTGCCTCCAGCCCACCCCGGTCGGCGCTCGAGGAGCTCGGGCCTCGCTGTGGCCACGACCAGCAGCGGGACGTCCGTGACCCAGTCGACGAGCTCGTCCACGAAGTCGAGCAGGCTCTCGTCCGCCCAGTGGAGGTCTTCGAACACGATGACGAGCGGGCGCTGCTCGGCCATCGCCTCGAGGAACCGCCGCCACGCGGAGAACGCTGCTCCGCGACGGTCGCCTCCGAGCTCCGATTCGCCCGCGAGCCCGACGAGCGAGCGCAGCTCCGACTCGACCCAGCTCGAGTCGCTCGTCTCCGCGAGGACATCCGCTACCGCGCTTCGCAGCTTCTGCTCGACCTCGCCCGCTGTGTCCTGCTCGACGATCCCCGCCTGCGCCTTGACGATCTCGCTCAGTGCCCACAGCGTGACGCCGTCGCCGTAGGCGAGGCAGCGCCCCTGGCGCCAGGTGATGAGCTCTGGGTCACTGTCGACGATCTGTGACAGCTCGTAGACGAGACGGCTCTTCCCGATCCCCGGGACGCCGACGAGCGTCAGGAGCTGCGGCGTTCGCTCATGTCGCGCGCGTTCGAAGGCATCGCGCACGACGCCGAGCTCGCGCTCGCGGCCGACGAGCTCGGTTCGCGCCTCGTGCGCAACGTCGACGCCGAAGCGCGAACGAGCTCCGGTCGCTTCCCAGACCTCGATCGGCTCGGCCTTGCCCTTCGCCTCGACCGCGTCGGCCTCGGTGTACTGCACGACAGCTCGGGTGGCGCGGTAGGTCGTCTCGTCGGCGAGGATCCCGTTGACGGGCGCGGCGCTCTGCAGCCGAGCGGCTGTGTTGACGACGTCGCCGGAAGCCATGCCTTCGCCCTCTGACGGGCTGGCGTCGAGGGATACGAGCGCTTCCCCCGTCGTGACCCCGACGCGCAGCTCGAGCCCTTCCTCGACCGCGAAGTCGCGGATTGCGAGCGCAGCGCGAACCGCACGCTCGGGGTCGTCCTCGTGCGCAACGGGGGCGCCGAAGAGCGCCATCACGGCATCACCGATGAACTTCTCGACGGTGCCACCGTGGCGCTCGAGCTCGCTCCGGACACGAGCGTGGTACGGACGGAGGATCGCCTCGACGTCCTCCGGGTCCAGCGACTCTGCCTTCGAGGTGAAGCCGACGAGGTCGCAGAAGAGGACACTGACGACCTTTCGCTCTCGGCGTGGATCGGCCATCAGGCGATCTTGGCGAGAAGCGCCTCGCCCCGCTCGACGTAGTACGTCGCGCCGACCGATCGGTGGAAGGCGAGCGCCCGCCGGAGCTCGGCCTCGCCCTCGGCGCGCCGGCCCGTCTCGATCAGCTCCTCCTCCGCCCGCAGGCGCAGTCGTGCCTCCCAGGTCGGGCTGCCGCCCTCGGCCCAGATCGCGGCGGCGCGCACGAAGTCACGATCGAGGCAGACGAAGGCGAGGTCCTTCCATGGACCGGCCGGGGCGAGGTCGAGCGCCTCGCGCAGTTCCTGCTCGAAGTCGACTGCCGCGCGCGAGAAGAGGAACTCCCGGGACAAGGCCGGGGCGGCTACATGCGGATCCGCCCGCGCGAACTCGACCACCTCCTGGGCGAGCCCGCGCGCCTCGTCCGGGTTTCCATGCGTCTCGAACGCCGCCACCGCCGCTCCGAGCGCGGGCAGGAGCGCCTGAGGGTCCTGTAGCTCGCGTGCAAGAACGACCGCTCGGCGGTAGTCCGCGAGCGCTTCTTCGCGGTCGTTCCGTCCCTCTCTGATACGGCCGCGGAGGATGCGGATCATCGACTCCCTGTAGTGCGGCGAGCGCGCCTCGCACTCGGCAATGAACTCCTCGGCCCCTCGCAGCGCCTCGTCCCAGCGGCCGAAGAGGAAGGCCATGAGCGTCTGCTGGCCCCGTAGCCAGCGTGCCCCTGGCGCGTCGCCGAAGCGCTCGGCGATACGTCGACCCTCGTCGTAGAGCTCGCCCGCCCGTCGCAGGTCGAGTGCGAGGTAGGCCTGCACACCAATGTTGTTGGCGATGCTTCCCGCCAGAGGCGAGTTGGCGGCGAGGGCGAGCTCGAGTGCGCGCTCGATGTCTTGCACGCCTGTGCGGTCGCCGAGGTATTCCCTCGAGAGTCCGATCGTCGTAAGCGCATGCGCCCGGAGCTCGTCGAGCTCGAACGCCTCCGCCATCGCCAGCGCTTCCGTCGCTAGGCGCAGCCCCTCCTCCGGCTTGCCACCGATCGACCGCGTGCGAGCAATGCTGGCGAGGACGCGCGTTGCCGCCGGGGAGGGTGTGCTTCCGGCGAGCTCCTCGGCGCGCGCCTCGTGCACCGAAGCCTCATCGCTTTGCCCACGGTGCCACCAGATCCGAGAGAGCGAGATCTCCGCCTCGGCTGCCGTCTCGCGGTCGCCTGCAGCGAGCAGCGCATCGCGAGCGGCTTCGGGAGCGCTCAGCGCGTTCTCCTCGTCCGCGATGTACAGAGCATCGGCGTACCGATAGAGCAGCTGCGGCCGCTCTTCGTCGTCCTCCGGCCAGAACGCAAGTGCATCGCCGAAGTACGTTGAAGCGGCCGGGTAGGCGTTGACGGCAAAGGCGCGATCGCCGGCGGTGCGGAGTGCGAGACGCGTCGGCAGGACGAGATCGTCGGCATCCTGGCCGGCGGCCCGGGCGAGCTCGAGCGCCGAGCTCCAGTGAAAGACGAGCAGCTCGGCGTGATCCTCGGAGCGGCCGAGGCTCTCGATCCACTCCGCCGTCGCGCGATGCTTGTGGCCTCGATCGGCACGCGGGATCTGCCCGTAGGCGACGTCCCGCAGGAGCATGTGTGCGAAGGCCCACTCGCCCTCGCTCTCGACCGAGGAGCGGCGCTGGCGGGTGAGGAACCCCTTGCGCTCGAGCGCGTGGAGCAGGGGCGTGGCCTCGCTTTCGTCTCTGCGCAGCGCGCCAGTCCAGAAGACCTTGCCGACGACCGAGGCGTCCTGAAGCACTGCCTTCTCCGCGGCCGAGAGGCCGTCGAGGCGGGCGGCGACGATCCCCTGCAGCGTCTCGGGAAGAGGCAGATCCTCCGCTGAGCCGCGCTCGAGGTAGAGCTGGGCGAACTGCTCGGCGTAGAGGGGATTGCCCTCCGAGCGCTCGAGCAGCGCCTGCTGGATCTCGGCCGGGAGCAGCGTGCGCTCGAGGACGTGCGAGATCAGAACTGCTGTCTGCTCCTGGGAAAGCGGGGAGAGCCCGAGCGTCGAGGCGTTGAGCTTGCCGCCGCCCCAGCCGGGACGGCGCTCGAGGAGCTCGGGTCTCGCGCTACAGACGACGAGGAGAGGGACGCCGCTCAGCCAGTCGACGAGCTCGTCGACGAAGTCGAGCAGCCCCTCGTCGGCCCAGTGCAGATCCTCGAGTACGAGCACCAGAGGGCGCTGCTCGGCGAGCGCCTCGAGGAAGCGCCGCCAGGCCGCGAAGGCCTCGCCGCGACGGTCCCCGCCGAGGCCTGTCTCGACCTCTAGCCCGACGAGCGGACGAAGATGCGACTCGACCCAGCGAGCGTCGCCCGCATCGTCGATCGCATCCTCGACCGCAGCTCGAAGCTTCTCCGCGGCCTCCGTCTCGCTGTCCCGATCGAGGATCCCGGCCTGCGCCTTGACGACCTCCGCGAGCGCCCAGAAAGCGATCCCGTCGCCATAGGCGAGACAGCGTCCCTGGCGCCAGGTGATGAGCTCCGGATCACTGTCCACGATCTGCGAGAGCTCGTAGACCAGGCGGCTCTTGCCCATTCCGGGCACGCCGACGAGCGTGACGAGCTGGGGGATCCGCTCGTGCCGGGCGTGATCGAGGGTGTCGCGAAGGACGGAGAGCTCGCGCTCGCGGCCCACGAGCTCGGCGCGCGCGTAGTGCGTGACGTCCACGCCGAAGCGCGATCGGGCTGCCACTGCTTCCCATACGGAGATCGGCTCGGCTTTGCCCTTCGCGTCGACCGGAGGCGCGTCGCAGTATTCGATCGTCTGGCGCGTGGAGCGGTAGGTCGTCTCGTCGGCGAGGATCCCGTTGACCGGGGCTGCGCTCTGAAGACGGGCCGCCGTGTTGACGACGTCGCCCGAGGCCATCCCTTCCCCCTCGGAAGGGCTGGCGTCGAGCGAGACGAGCGCTTCCCCTGTCGTGACGCCGACCCGGAGCTCGAGTGCCTTCTCGACCGCGAAGTCACGGATGGCGAGCGCCGCCCGGACGGCGCGCTCGGGATCGTCCTCGTGGGCCACAGGGGCGCCGAAGAGCGCCATCACGGCATCTCCGATGAACTTCTCGACCGTGCCGCCGTGCCGTTCGAGCTCGGCGCGAAGGCGCGAGTGGTACGGGCCGAGAACCGCGCGCACGTCCTCGGGATCGAGTTGCTCGGCTTTCGCGGTGAAGCCGACGAGGTCGCAGAAGAGGACGGTGACGACCTTGCGCTCCTCACGGGCGGCTGCCTCGGGGGCGAGCGACGCGCCGCACATCCCGCAGAGACGGAACCCGTCGGGGTTCTCCTGGCCGCAACTCGGACAGCTGATCACGCGCAGAGAGTACGGCGTCGGCGCCCAGTAGTCTCAACCTGTGGCGCGAATCAAGGACTCGTCGGTGCGCGACGTCGTCGCCGCGGCGGACATGGTCGAGGTCGTCTCAGGGAAGACGCAGCTGCGTCGCGCGTCCGGCACGCGCTTCACGGGGCGTTGTCCGTTCCACGACGAGAAGACGCCGTCGTTCTCGGTGAACCCTGTCGACAAGCTGTACTACTGCTTTGGTTGCGGCAAGGGCGGAGACGTCATCTCGTTCGTGCGCGAGACGGAGAACCTCGACTTCGTGGGCGCCGTCGAGTGGCTCGCCGAGCGGTTTCGGGTGCCGATCGAGGTCGAGGAGGCGTCGCCGCGGGTCGAGGCCGAGCGTCGCAAGCGCGAGCGGCTCTACGCCCTGCTCGAGCAGACGACGATCTTCTTCGAGCGGCTGCTCTGGGAGGGAGACGTGGGCGCTTCCGTCCGCGCGTACTTGGAGGAGCGCGGGCTGGGGGAGGCCGTGGCGCGCGAGTTCCGGCTCGGTTTGTCGCCTGGGCGAGGGCTTGCGGAGAAGGCGGCCGAGAAGGGGTTTACGACAGACGAGCTCCGCGGAGCGGGTCTCGCGACTGTGCGCGGTAGCGACTACTTCCCGCAGCGGCTCATGTTCCCGCTCGCAGACTCCCGCGGACGGGTGGTCGGCTTCCAGGCGCGCAAGCTGCGCGAGGACGACCCGCTGCGAGGCAAGTATGTCAACTCGCCCGAGGGAGATCTCTTCCACAAAGGTTCGATCCTGTACGGCCTCCACCTCGCGAAGGCGGCAATCGGCAAGCTCGACCAGGCGGCGGTTGTGGAGGGAAACACCGATGTGATTGCACTGCGACAGACGGGGTTCGAGCCTGTCGTAGCCTCGATGGGCACGGCCTTGACGGAGCGCCAACTGCGCGAGCTCGGACGGATGACGCGGAAGATCTACCTCTGCTTCGACGCCGATGCCGCCGGGCAAGAGGCGACGTTGCGCGGGATGGAGCTTGCAGTGGCGCAGCGCTTCGACGTCAAGGTGGTCACACTGCCGAAGGGGCAGGATCCGGCTGATGCGCCAAGCGGGTTCGCCGAGCGGTTAGCGGGTGCCGAGAGCTACCTCGTGTATCGCGTTCGGCTCGAGATCGAGCGCTCCGCGGATCGGCAGGAGGGGTTCGTCCGCGCGCGGGAGGTTCTGGCAAAGGCCGAGGACTCGCCGGAGCGGCAGGAGGCGCTGCGCCTCCTCGCCGACCGGCTAGATCTTCCTCGTGACACGCTGGCGGGGCTCGCACCGGCGCGCGGAGGCGGGGCGCGAAGGGGGGCCGAGACGCCGCGGTTACTCGGCGCCGGCGATCGCCTCGAGCGCGACGTGCTCGCCGCCTGCCTTGCTCATTCGTCGCTCGTCCGCGGTCTTGCTGAACTGACGCCGGAGCACTTCGACTCGGACGAGAACCGGCGCTTCCGGGCGGCGCTCGTCTCGGGGAAGGACGATTCCGAGCTGACCGCGCTCAAGGCGGAGCTCGACGCGCGCGCCGCGCGCGAGGCGATCGACGAACGTACGGGAACCGAGCTTCTGCTGCGTCTGCGCGAGCGGAAGCTCAAGCGCGATCTGTCCGGAGCGGATCTCGCGCGCACGACGGAGCTCCAGGCGCACCTCGCAAAGGTGCGTCAGGCGCTTGCCGAGCTCACGTGATTCACGATGGGTCAGACCCGTGGGGTCAGACCCCTGGGACCACGGGGTCAGGCCCGTGGGACAGCGCCTGAGGGCAACGGGGTCTGACCCCACGGGTCTGACCCCCTATGTGTAGCCGAGCTCCCGGAGGAGGCCACCTGCCTCGGCGAGGACGTCGGCGAGCTGCTCCTCGGTCAGGTCGGTTCGATAGCGGCCGACCGAGTCGGCATGGGCGCCAGCGAGCGCCGTTGAAAGAGGATCGATGGGCGTGTCGAGGAAGCGACCGAGCTCCTGGGCGGCGGTGGCCGGATCCTCCGTCATGCGCTCGTAGCGAACCTCCAGCAGCGGCACGTCGGTCGAGCGCGCCGCTGTGACGTAGCGCCGCCACACCCAAGCCGCCCGACGAGCATCGCTAGCCGTCTCGAACTCCTCGCGACGATCCGGTTCGACCCAGAATCGAGCGTAGGAGCCGTAGGCGACGCCGGCGTCGTCGGTCTTCGCCTGCTCTCGGCGAAGCCATGGCTTCTCGAGCAACGAGCAGGCGACGTCGCGGCCGTCGCGCACGATGTGGACGATTCGGGCCTCCGGGTACGCCAGTGGGATGACTTCAACGAGGTGCGCGAGCTCGGGTGTCTGCTCGACCGGACGTACGGCGCCTACCAGCCCAACCCGCCGTGCGACACCGAGAATCCGCCGCAAACGACGCGCAGCCTTGTGCGGCTCGACCCCGGCGAGCTCGGGGACAGCGGCTTTTAGCGAAGCGACCTCGCCGAGGTCGACGAATCCGGGCAGCGACCCGATCGCGCCCGCCAGGAACGTCGTGCCCGAGCGCGGCGAGCCGACGACGAATACGAACCGGTCGTCGAGTCTCCCAAGGCGTTCGCTGAAAGAAGCGCCGCGTCGCGTAGCCAGGCGCTTCGCGACGCGAAGCTGGAGGGCCGCTGACTCGATGAGACCGGTCATCGTTTCGATTCTCGCAGGGACCAATTGACATCGCTGTAGGAGTGCTTGAGAGTGCGGAGACGTCTCCCGGGCCGACATCGATCGAAGACACACGTTGAAGAAGGCCACCGCGGCCGCTCTCGCGGCGTGTGCTTTCGCCTTTGCCGGCGTCGCGTGGTCCGCCGCCTCGTACTCGGACACCGTGGGCGACGCCAACGCTGCGCCGGATCTCACTTCGGTGACCGTCGCGGAGCCCGTTGCGGGCTCGCTTCAGATCACGGTTGTGGTGGGCAACTTCCAGAGCCTCCCAACGAACAGTTGGATCAATGTCTGGTTCGACCTCGACTCCGACCCCAGGACCGGCGACGGCGGCGACGAGGCGCTCGTGCGGTACCTCTCGGATGGCGTGGTCGAGCTCCATGCCTGGAACGGCTCGCAGCTCGTCGAAGGTCCGACGACTGGCATTACGGCGACCTTCGGTGCGGGGACGCTCACGCTCTCGGTGCCGAAGAGCGTGCTTGGCGCTAATGCGGCATTCGGGATCCTCGCAGTCAGCGCGCGCGGCCAGGAGCTCGGCGACGACGAGCTCATCGCCTCCGACTACGCGCCTGACAGTGGGCGCTCAGCGTTCGTCGGGCCTGCGTTGGCTGCCTTTGCCGACGCTGCGAACGATCACGACGCGGCGCCTGACATCGCGTCGATTCGAGTCAGCGATGCCAAGAACGGCTGGGTCACCTTCGCGATCACCACTCCGAACTACGCGACACTTCCGAGTGAGTCGATCGTCAGCGTCGTGATCGACGCCGACAACCGGCGTTCGACGGGAGACGGCGGAGCCGAGGTGCGCATCACCAGCCTCGGCGGGGAGTTTCAACTCGAGCGCTGGGTTTCGGCAACGAAGCGCTGGGCGTCAGATGATGCGCTCACGCGGGTGCGGATGCACAACGGTGGAGGTGTCGTGGCCGCCGACGTTCACCGGAGCGAAATCGGTGGCAGCAACCGCCTCGGGTTCTCGGTCGTGACCGCCGACATCAACACCTCGGCGGACGCGGTGGTGGGAGTCGACGTCGCCCCTGACGATGCCCCGTTCTTCACCTACACCTTTACGAACAAGGCTGCGCTGACGCTCGAAGCCACGCGTTTGTCCACGTCGCCTGCCCGGCCCCGCGCCGGAAAGCCGTTCGCGGTAGATCTCGCCGTCCGGCGGTCGGACACGGGGAAGGGCGTCACGTCCGGGGCCGTCTCGTGTCGCGTGCTCGTGAGCGGGAAGCGGTTGTCGGCCAAGGGAAGCGTGGTCGGTGGTGGTGGGAGATGCGCGTTCGTGGTACCCGCATCCGCGAAGGGCGAGACCGTCCGCGGATCGATCACGGTGCGATCAGGCGGGAAGTCGGTGGCCGCGGGCTTCTCCTACCCCGTTCGGTAGGGCTACAGCTCGACAGACTTCAAGCGGTCCGCACAACTCGACCACCACCTAGTCTCGCGGCAACGCGGCAGCTGGAGCGGAGAAGACCGCAATCTAGACCCAGACTCCCGGGCAGCCGATGGCTGTTCGTCGAGGCCGCCCACCGATCTTTGCTCGGAGCGACCGAACTCCCGCTCTCAGCACTCCGGGCAGAAGAGGTGCAGCTCGACGTTAAAACTCGTTTCAGAATGACCGAATGCCCTGCGGGCGTCAGCACGAAGCCCGCATGTACGTAGTTTTGAGCAATCCGATCCGAGAACTCG
>JBCKBY010000031.1:0-19445 GCA_038910715.1 Gaiellaceae bacterium | reverse complement strand
CCACTCGTCGGCTTCTCGGATCTCACCGCGCTTCACGTGGCGCTCCGGCAGAAAGCCGGACTCGCGACGATCTACGCCAACGGGCTCATGGGCGTCGGCAGCGCAGAGACGTCCAAGTTCACGCAGGATCGGCTCCTCGAGGTGCTACGGAGCGGCGGGCTGGGCCAGGTTCCGCGCGATCCCGAGGACCCGTGGGTGCGGACGATCCACGGCGGACGTGTGACGGCCCCGCGTCGTCGGCGGCTGCCTCTGGCTCCTCATGCAGACGATGGGGACGCCCTGGGAGATCGAGCTCGACGGCGCGATCCTCTTCTTCGAGGATGTCCATGTTCCGCCGTACTACGTCGACGGTGAACTCGTACAACTGGCCCATGCGGGGAAGCTCGCCAACGTGGCGGGCGTCGTCGTCGGCCAGATGGAGAAGTGCGACTACGGCGATCTCCGGCCGGTCTCGGACTGGGCGCGCTCGCGTTCGATCGAGGATGTTCTCGAGGAGCGACTCGAGCCGCTCGGCGTCCCCGTGATCTACGGTCTCCCGCTCGGGCATGGAAAGCACCTCGCGGCCCTCCCGCTCGGCGTCACGTGCACCCTCGACGCCGACGCTCGCACGCTTACGGTCGACGAGCCGGCGCTTCGCTGACGCGAACTTCCTCGTCGTCGTGGTGGACGAAGAGGCCGCGGAAGAATCCCGAGATCCGCGTGCGCACGGGCGGTCCGGGCGGGCCCGGCGGCTGTGACCACGCATACGCGAACTCCGCTCCGAGGAGCAGGATCAAGGCGACGACGTAGACGAAGAACAGGAACGTCATGACTCCGGCCAGCGACCCGTAGATGAGGTTGTAGCGCGAGAAGTCGGCGAAGACGATTGCGAGGATCCGCACGGCTCCCCAGGTTCCGAGGGCCGTGAGCACCGCTCCCGCCAGCGCACCGCGGGCGCGGAGCTTTCGGGCCGGGACGAAACGATAGAGGAGGAGGACCATGACTCCGATGGCGAGAAGCTGGATGCCGTCTCTGAGAAGGAAGCCCGTCAGGTTTTCGCCGACACCGATCTCCTCCGTGATCCGGTTTGCGAGACGGCTGAAAAACGCGGCAAAGGCGGAGAGCCCGACGACGAGAAGCACGAGCACCCCAGTGGCGGCGACGACCACGAAGTCGACGAGCTTCGCGCGCGCCGCCGGCCTCCCTCGTCCTACCTTGAGAGCAGCCTCGAGCCCTATGCGGATCGACGCCATCATCCCGGAGGCGCCCCAGATCAACGCGATCAGCGAGATGAAGCCGATCGCCGAAAACGGCGTTGCGATCCCCTCGATCGAACGTTGGACGTCGGCCTGGCCCGCTTCCGAGACGGGCAGAATGCTGAGGAGCTCGTCGATGACGTTCTGCCGCAGCTCGTCGTTTTGGAGCACTAGCCCGAACACGGACACGAGCACGATCGTCAGCGGAAAGAGCGAGAAGAGGACGCGATAGGCGATCGCCGCTGCGTACTGCGGGCAACGGTCGCGGAAGAGATCCTCGATCGCTCTGGGAAGCGCCCGTGCAACCCCACCGCCCATCGCGCCGACCCGTTCGACCGGCCAGCGGATGGCGCGGGCCAGCCGTCCAGACTCCACCGCGCGACTCTCGCTCATCGTTCTGAGTCTACGGAGGCGGCTCGCCGATCTATCCTCCGCGACGTGAAGGTCGTTCTTCCCGACTCCTCTGAGCTCGAGTTGCCCGACGGCGCCACCGGTATTGAGGCTGCGCGTGCGATCGGCCCGAAGCTCGCCGAGCAGGCCGTGCTCGTCCGCGTCGACGATACGACGCGCGACGTTCGGCTCCCGCTCATGGACGGCGAGCGGATCCAGTTCCTCACAACGCGCGACACCGACGATCCGGATGCGCTCTACGTGCTCCGCCACTCGACCGCCCACTTGCTCGCCGAGGCGGTCATGCGGCTCTACCCAGGCGTGAAGATCGCGATCGGCCCGCCGATCGCGGACGGCTTCTACTACGACTTCGAATTCGCGGAGCCGATCTCGGAGGACGACCTCGCGGCCATCGAGGACGAGATGCGAAGCGAGATCGAGGACGGTCGCGCGTGGGTGCGCGAGGAGCTCTCCCTGGACGAGGCAGTCAATCGCTTCGAGGCGGAATCCCAGCCGTACAAGGTCGAGCTCGCCCACGACGCCGAGGGTGCGATCTCCCTCTACACCCAGGGCGAGTTCACCGATCTCTGCCGTGGGCCGCACCTGCAGGACGCCTCGCCCATCAAGGCGCTCAAGCTGACGAGCCTCGCGGGCGCGTACTGGCGCGGGGACGAGAAGAACACCCAGCTGACCCGGATCTACGGCACGGCGTTCTTTTCACAGGCCGATCTCGACGCTCACGTCGAGCGGCTCGAGCAGGCCAGAGCGCGTGACCATCGTCGCATCGGCCGGCAGCTCGACCTCTTCCATTTCGACGAGCACTCGCCGGGGTCGCCCCTCTGGCACCCCAAGGGGATGGTGATCTACAGCCAGCTGGAGGCGGTGCGGCGCCGCGAGAACAAGCGACGCGGCTATCTCGAAGTAAAGACCCCGTTGATCTACGACAAGGCGCTTTGGATCACGTCGGGGCACTGGGAGAAGTTCCGGGACAACATGTTCCTCATTCCGGGCGACACGGACGAGCAGACGTACGGGATCAAGCCGATGAACTGCCCGGGCCACATGCTGCTCTACGGGAGCCAGCTGCGGAGCTACCGCGATCTCCCGCTCCGGTACGCAGAGGCCGCCCCGCTTCACCGCAACGAGCTTGCCGGAACGCTGCACGGCCTCACCCGCGTTCGCTACGTGACCCAGGATGACGCGCACATCTTCTGCACCGAGGAGCAGGTGCCGGCCGAGGTCGACGCCGTCATCGACTACGTCCGGTATCTCTACGGTCTCTTCGGCATGGAGCCGCACGCCGAGCTCTCGACTCGGCCCGACAACAGGCTCGGTACCGACGAGCAGTGGGACAAGGCCGAGGAAGCGCTTCGAAATGCGCTTGACCGGCACGGGATGCGCTACGTCATCGGCGAGGGCGAGGGCACCTTCTACGGACCGAAGATCGACCTGCACATGACGGACGTTCTCGGCCGTTCCTGGCAGATGGGGACGATCCAGTACGACATGCAGATGCCAGCTCGGTTCGGGCTGACGTACATGGGCACCGACAACGCCGAGCACATGCCGATCGTCATCCATCGGGCCCTTTTCGGCTCGTTCGAGCGCTTCATCGGGATCCTCGTCGAGCACTATG
This sequence comes from Gaiellaceae bacterium, assembly GCA_038910715.1. GTDB lineage: Bacteria > Actinomycetota > Thermoleophilia > Gaiellales > Gaiellaceae > GMQP-bins7. The sequence continues at coordinate 16,184 of JBCKBY010000031.1, read as the reverse complement.
CGGGCGACTTTCCGTTCTGGCTCGCGCCGGTTCAGGTGCGGGTGCTTCCGGTGGGCCTCGGGCACCAGGAGGCGGCACGAGCGCTCGGGAACCGCCTGGACGCGGAAGGCTTTCGCGTCGAGGTCGACGAGCGCGACGAGACGCTCGGAAGGCGGATTCGCGACGCCGAGCTGGAGAAGATCCCGTTCGTGGTCGTCTACGGCGACCGGGAGTCGGAAGACTCGCTCGCCGTGCGGGAGCGGGGCGCCGGTCAGTCCACGCAGTCCCTCGACGACCTCGTCGCGAGGTTCCACGACCTCGCCGCCGAGGCCGATCCACCGCAGCATTGAGTCGGCGTTCACGCAGCGGCCGCGAAGCGGACGCCTTCAGGATCTTCGCGCGACCGGAGTCCGCGAGTGAGCGGATTCCGGTCTTGCGCAGCGTGGTACCATCCCCGCTCTGCAAGCAGGAGCTCACCGCTTCCTCACCTCCCGGGCATGACTCGCGGGGGTTCAACCGAGCCGGTGTCGTCTTGCCGGGGTTGGATGGGAATCCGAGCCGCTGCTTGCAGCGGTTTTGTCGTTTACAAGGAGGAAGCTGAGAGCTTGATGAAGGGCCTTTGAGACCACGCCGCCGCCGGCCCTCGATGGACCGGGTCGTTCCGCGCAAGCGGGACGAGCGAATCAACGAGGAGATCCGTGTGCCAAACGTCCGCCTGGTAGACGAAAACGGCGGGCAGGTGGGGATCACTCCGACCAAGGAAGCATTGGAGTTCGCGTACGGGAAGGGTCTCGACCTGGTCGAGGTCGCTGCCGGCGCAGATCCGCCCGTCGCGCGGGTCATGGACTACTCGAAGTACCGCTACGAGCAGGAACAGCGCGCGAAGCAGGCCCGAAAGCATCAGCTCCAGATCCACATCAAGGAGATCAAGCTCAGACCAAAGATCGGAATCCACGACTACGAGACCAAGAAAGGGCACGTGGTGCGCTTTCTCGGTCAGCGAGCCAAGGTGAAGGTCACGATCATGTTCCGCGGGCGCGAGACGCTGCACCCGGAGCGGGGTCGAGATCTGCTCATGCGGCTTGCTGAGGACGTCAAGGAGCTCGGCTGGATCGAGCAACAGCCAATCCTCGACGGCCGCAACATGGTCATGGTTCTCGGCCCGAACAAGAACGTAGGAGCGAAGACAGATGCCAAAAATGAAAACGTCGAAGGGCGCGAAGAAGCGCTTCAAGGTGACGGGGACGGGGAAGCTCCTGCGCAGGCACGGAATGAGGAGCCACAACCTCGAGAAGAAGTCGTCGAAGCGTAGACGCGGCTTCCGTAAGGCCTACGGCGTCGCCGCGAGCGACGTGAAGGCCGTCACGAAGCTCCTCAGAGGAGGCTGAGATAGTGCACCTCCTGGCAACAATTAGTGCGCCTCTGACGCGCGATCCGCGGCGCATTGCGTCGTCCTCGGCCCCGTCCGGGCTATCTAGCCCGGACGGGGCCTGCGTCCTAGCACTGCTTGCGCCTCGCGCGACAGAGACGCGAAATCGTCACCAGGAGGTGCACTCATGCCTCGCGTAAAGAGAGCAGTCCACGCACGCAAGAAGCGCGCCAAGGTCCTCGATCAGGCGAAGGGCTACTACGGTCGCAAGAAGTCGAGCTACCGCTTCGCGAAGGAGCAGGTCGAGCATTCGCTCGTCTACGCCTACCGTGATCGCAAGGCACGCAAGCGGACGTTCCGCTCGCTCTGGATCGTGCGCATCAACGCCGCTGCGCGGGTGAACGGCCTCTCGTACAACCGGTTCATGGACGGTGTGAAGAAGGCCGGGATCGAGCTCGACCGCAAGTCGCTCGCGGACATTGCGGTCTCTGATCCGCAGGCGTTCGCCGCGGTTGCCGAGCGCGCGAAGGCTGCGCTCGACGCCGACGCCGGCTCGCAGGCAGCCTGATCGAGTCGCGTCAGAACGAGAAGCTCCGGCTCGTTCGGAAGCTTCTCGCTGCCCGCAAGCACCGGGTCGAGACGGGGTTGTTCGCAGCCGAAGGCGAGGACCTCGTCGACGCTGCGGTCGGTGCGGGCGTGGAGCCGGTCGAACTCTTGGTCGCCGGAGAGAACGTCCTTTCGGAGCTTCTCGGGGAGGTATCGACGCTCGGACATGCCCCGCGGGTGATCGGGGTCTACCGTCGAGAGGACCTCCCGGTGGGCACCCGTGATGTCGTTCTCGGCCTCTGGCAGGTGGCCGATCCCGGGAACGTGGGGACGCTCATCCGCTCGGCCGATGCGTTCGGCGCCGGCGTCGCTTTATCCGAGGGCTGTGCCGATCCACTCGGCCCGAGGGCGCTGCGGGCGTCGGCCGGGGCGATCTTTCGCGTGCCGCTCGTCGACTGGGGTGCTCTGCCGAGTCGGCGGGTCGCGCTTGTTGCGCACGGCGGCGCTCCTCTCGCAGAAGTGCCCCTCGAGGCTCCTTTGACGTTTCTCCTCGGGTCGGAGCGGGGGAGCCTGCCCGACGACCTTGTAACCGACGGTTACAAGGCGACGATTCCGCTTCCCGGGGATGCCGAGTCGTTGAACGTCGCTGCGGCGGGCGCGATTGCGCTCTACGAGCTCTCGCGCCGCTCTCGTACATGACGGACCGACGGGCTCCCTCGTGGGATCAGCCCGAGCATGCGACCATGCCGGTGTGGCGACAGAGGCGGAGTGGGTGCCACCGGAGGAGCGCGGCGCAGTAGCGGTGGGTGCGCGAGTCCGGTTGCTGCGGCGGTCGGCCGGCCTGAGTCAGTCGGAGCTCGCCGCCGGGCGCTTCTCGAAGGAGTACGTGAGTCAGATCGAGCGGGGGAAGACGCGGCCAACCCGTGAGACGTTGGAGTGGCTGGCCGGCCGTCTGGCAACGGATCGCAGGTTTCTCGAGCATGGCGTCAGCAGGGCCGAGGCTGAGCGGTACGAGGCCGCCCTGCGAAGCGCGGAGCTGCTGGTCGAGGCGCACCGATACGACGACGCGCTTCAGGAATTTCGAGCCGTGCGCGAAGTCGCCGGCACCGTGTCCGCTCCGCCACTCTTCCTTCGCCTCCTAAGAGGAGAAGCGTGGGCTCGGATTCGCATCGGTCAGCTCGATACGGCGATGGAGCTGCTCGAGGAAGCGGCGGCACTGGTGGTGACTGCAGGCTTCACCGATGTCGATCGCGCAGAGGTGGTGTTTCAGGTCGGCGTCGTCCGTTACTCGCAATCGAGCATTCCCGAGGCGGTCGTCCTCTTCGATCAGGCCTTGATACTCGCGGAAAGCTCGGAGCCTCCTGCCGATCGACTTCGTTCGGACATCTTTCACTGGCGCTCGCGTTGCTACCGGCGTAACCGCGACTGGGTCGCCGCCCAAGAAGACATCGAGCGCGCTCTCGAGCTGGCCGAAGCCAGCTTCGACTCACGCCGAGTCGCAGACGCACTCTTCCAGGCGTCGCTTGTCGCTCAGCGGCGGGGACGCTGGGTACTAGCGCGCACGTACGCCGAGCGATCGCAGGCGTTGTTCGAGGCGCTGGGGGATAGAGCAACGGTGGGCCGGCTGCTGAACAACCTCGCAGGGCTCAACCATCTTCTCGACAACGTTGCCCAGGCGATCTCCCTGCTCGAGGAGGCGTTCGAGGTCTTCGTCGAGCTGGACCTCGCCGTCGACGCTGGCTACGTCTGCTCATCGCTCGCCGAGATTCGACTCGAGTGCGGTGAGTTCGAGATGGCCGAAGCGCAGGCTCAGAAGGCGCTCGGCCTACTCGGTGGCCGCGTCGATCATCTGCAGGAGGTCGGGACGGCGCAGCTCGCCTTGGGTAGGGCCCTCGCTGCGCAGGGCAGACTCGATGAAGCCGAGACGTGGATTGCCGCAGCGAACGAGACGTTTCAGCAGGCGAGTTCCGCGGGCCATCGCAGTTATGCGTGGATCGCGCAGGGCGACGTCGAGAGCCAACGAGGCAATGACGGCGTCGCAGCGGTTCTGTACAGGCGAGCAGCACGAGCGCTTCAAGCCGCGGACGCGTAGGCGCTCCCCCGGGGCAGCGAACGACGGTCTCCCGCCACGTGCGTGGTGGCGAGAGACCGTTCGGAGTTCAGAATCGATCGTCTGTTGCTAGCTGCCGTCGAACCAACCCCCGCCGAGGCTGGCGAGGATGCCGGCAAACGCCGTCAGTGAGACGACGATGTAGCGGGTATTTCCTTTGGTGAACACAGCCGCATGTCCTTTCGAGTGGATGGCTGGTATTGCTCAGTTGTCGGCCCGGGGTACGGTTCGGACACCCCCCAATGGGGGATCCACCCGGCGTGGTCGCGGCAGCGTCGACTACGTCAACGGTTCGACGTGCCTATCGGAGCTCGGTACGCAGGTCGAAGGGCGCAGCGCTTCGCCTTGACCGCGTCGTCCGAGTTCATGCGTTTCAGAGTGCCACGCGCGCTCGCGCAGCACCAGATGGCTCTTTGGGACGTGGCCGACTTAGCCGAACCCGCCGCCGCCTCCTCCTCCGCCCCCTCCGCCTCCACCCGAGAACCCGCCGCCACCTCCGCCCGAGCCCGAGTTCGGTGGCGCGAGCGCCGAGCCGAAGCCGGACGCGAGGTCTCCGATCGAGAGGCTGGTTGCACCCGAGCCGAGGTCGCCGCTGGAGGAGATCCAGTAGACAGCGCTCGCGTCGTGCATCGCCTCGGGCATATGAAGCTGCGCGCCTTGGAGCACTCGCTCGGCGATTCCGAACGCGATCCCGTACACGAGGTACCGCTCCCACAGCGCGAGCGTCGCGGGAGGCGCCTCCTGCAGCCGCGGGAAGTCCGTGAGGTACCGGCGGAAGGCCTCCCAGCGCTCGGCCTCCTCTTGCCCACGCTTCGTTCGTCGGCGCCAGGCTCGGCGGTTGAACGCAAGCGTTGCGACACAGAGCACGGCGTTCGCGATCAGGCAGGCTCCGACGCCGACGAGAACCACGTCCGCGTACCTCGGATACAGGGGGCGCCAGCCGTTGCTCGCAAAGAAGATCAGGAGGCCGCCCGCGAGCCCGAAGAGGACTGCGCCCGCAACCAATGGAATCGCTCCGCGTGATCGGAACCACGATCGCCGAGCGATCTCTCCACCAACGGCCTCCTTGAACGACGTGAAGCGAGGGTGCATTGACTCCCGCTCGTCCTCGATGCGTTCGCGAAATCGCGAGAGCCGCTCGGTCGACCCGTCGAGAACCGCGTCGATCACGTCGGCGACCTCCGCCTCCCACGACGTGAGATCCTGCGGAGTGCCAGCCGAAAGCTCGAGGTCGGACACCTGCTCCGACCGGAGGCCGCCCCAGATTGGCCGCTCGGTCATGGTCGGCTCGGCCTTGTAGACGCCTCGACGAACAAGGTCGAACAGCGTCGCCGTGAACTCGTACGACCCCGCGCCGCCGCCTTGGCGAAGCAACGTCGGCACGAGCGCAGGTTCAGTGTCGGTCGGAGGCTCTTGATCGTACTCCCGATCGTAGCCCGTTCGGCGCTCCCGGCCCAGGAACCAGAACACCGCTGCAATGACCAGCAGCGCGGGGATAGTCGCGAGTCCGAGGACGAGCAACCCCGTGCGGATCGGGTGATCCTTGAGCGCCTGAATGCGCTCGCTGTCACGCCCGTAGCGCTCGGCATCGGCGCTCTCCTCTTCGACGATTCGATCGAAACCGTTCCCTCGAACGACCTTCATGCCGAGCGTCGATGCGAATGCCGAGCGCTGGATGAGGGTGCGCAACTCGACGAACTGATGGGCCGGAACGCCGACAGCGCGGAGCGTCGCGCGACGACCCGTGAGGTCGACGTCTCCCCGTACCCACACGGGCTTGCCCCAGGCCTTGAGGATCTGCCCGGGCGCACTCTCGATCGCGACGAGCCGTGAGAGCGTCTCGGCCCACTGGTCTCCCCATACCTTGAGGTTCACGTCGACGACGTCGTCGTACGCGACCGCGACTCCACGGAGCGTGTACGAGATCGTGAAGGCACGCGTTTGGTCTCGAGCGTCGAAGTACCAGACGATCCGCATGCCATCCCCGTGTCGCGCGACGCCGAACGTCCGCGCTGGGCCGGGAGCGAGGCCTGTGGCCGCCCCCTGTACATATGCGACGCCGCGCTCGGCAACGGACGGGAGAACGAGAGTCTCACCCGCTCGCAACGGGATGTCGCGATAGCCGAAGTGGAAGTCGCCGGAGAAGGCGACCTCGATCCGCTCGCTGATTCCGAGAGCGCCGTCGGACTGGACGTCGACGGCAACGTCGGCGGAGACGAGCGAGAAGCTGTCGGCCCGCGCGACGCCTGGGAAGGCGAGTGCCGTCAGCAGCGTGAGCGCGAAAGCTGCGACGAGGACGCGGGAGCGACGCGGCCGTCGGGTCCGGTCGCGAAGCCTCAAAAGTCGACCTTCGGTGCCTCCCGCTGTGCGTCGTCCTCGACCTCGAAGAACTCGCGGATCGAGAAGCCGAACGGCCCGGCGACCAAGAGCCCCGGGAACGTCTGGACCGTGTTGTTGTACGTCAGGACGGAGTCGTTGTAGACCTGCCGGCTCACGGCGACCCGGTTCTCCGTCTCCGCGAGCTCGGTCTGGAGCTGCCGGAAGTTCTCGTCTGCCTGAAGCTCGGGATACGCCTCGGCCAACGCAAAGAGCCTGCCGAGTGCCGCACCGAGAATTCCCTCCGCAGCGGCGGTGTCCGCAGGCGTCTTCGCGTTCTGGGCCGCCGTTCGTGCCTCGGTCACGGCCTCGAACGTCCCGCGCTCGTGCGCTGCGTAGCCCTTCACGGACTCGACCAGGTTCGGAATGAGATCCCAGCGGCGCTTAAGCTGAACCTCGACCTGTGCCCACGCGTTGTCGACCCGGTTCCGGCGCTGAACGAGGCGGTTGTACAGCCCGACGAGCATCACCACGACGAGCAGGACGAGCCCAACGATGGCGAGCAGCCAGATCACGGTGCCTCCGACTCTAGGCGATAGGTCGCGTCGGTGGCAACCGTTTTGGTCAGCGTGCTCTGCAGACGAAGATCATGTCTTCCTCGTCGTTGAACGGTCTGAGGTCGAACCAGCCGTAGAGCGCGTCCACGGCGAAGCCCGCCTCGTCGAGGACATGGAGCCACTCGGGAGTGGACAGCCAGTGCAGGCCGAACGTCGTCACGTCGTCTCCAGAACGGATCGAAAGCGAGAGCGTTCGCGTTCCCTCGTCCCAGTCCGCGCGCTCGAAGATCCCGGGCTCGCGTTCGAGCCAGAGGCCGTCCGTCTCCTCGATGTCTTCGCGGCTCGGCGAGAAGACATCGAAGACGAAGTGCCCATCGGCTGCGAGCAGGCTTCGCGCGGCTCGAAGCGCGCGGAGCTTCTCGTCTTCGGTCTCCATGTGGAGCAGCGAGCGGAAGGGGCAGATGACGAGCGGAACGCGCTCGGGGACTGGTGGATCTCGGAGATCCCCGAGACGAAGGTCGACGAGCTCGGAGACGCCCGCGAACTCCGCAGCAGCTCGCGCGACGCCGAGCATCTCTGGCGAGGAGTCCACTCCGATCACCGAGACCCCGGCCTGCGCGATGGGCACGGCGATACGACCCGTGCCAACCGCGAGCTCCACGACCGGGCCGCCCGATGCGAGTGCCTGCTCAACATAGAAGCCGACGTCCTCCGTGACGGAGCGGCTCCACGGGTCGTAGATGGAAGCGATGCGATCGTAGAGCGTCAGAAGCGCCAAGTTACAAGTTGTCACTTGCGGTGCGCCCTTTGTGCAGCGCGGGGTTCGAGAGTTTGTTGCAACTTGTAACTTGGCGAAAGGGGCGTTGGTAACCTCGCTCACTCCCATGGACGCCCAGGCTCTCGAGAACGACGCACTCGCAGCAGTTGCAAACGCTTCGTCGACCGACGACATCGAGCGCGTTCGCGTCGAGTACCTCGGGCGGAAGAGCGAGCTCAAGCTGGCGCTCCGGGAGGTTCGCGATCGCGAGACCGGAATGGCGCTGAACGCGCTCCGGGAACGCCTCGAGGCGGCCATCGACGGCCGCGATGCCGAGCTCGCTCGGGCCGAGCTCGACCGGCGGCTCACGGAAGAGCGCGTCGACGTGACGATGCCGGGTGCGCCCGTCCGACGAGGTCACCTTCACCTCATCACGCAGATCCGTCGAGAGGTCGAGGACATCTTCCTCGGACTGGGGTACACGGTGGTCGACGGCCGGGAGGTCGAGACGACGCGCTACAACTTCGATGCTCTCAATTTCCCGGACGGTCACCCGTCCCGATCGCCGCTCCAGACCCTCTTCCTCGATGACGACACCGTGCTCCGCACGGAAACCTCGCCGTCGCAGATCCGGACGATGGAGGCGCAGGAGCCTCCCGTCTACATCGTCTCGCTCGGCCGCGTGTACCGGCGAGACACTCCGGATGCGACGCATACGCCGACGTTTCACCAGGTCGAAGGGCTCGTGGTCGACGAAGGCATCACGCTTGCCGATCTGATGGGGACGCTCGACTACCTCTTGAAGGCGCTCTTCGGCGAGGCGCGCCGGACGGAGTTTCGGACGCACCACTTTCCGTTCACTGAGCCGTCCATCGAGGCGCATGTCTCGTGTCACATGTGCGACGGCTCGGGCTGCCCGGTCTGCCGACACTCGGGCTGGATCGAGATCGGCGGCGCGGGCATGGTCGACCCGAAGCTCTTCGAGTTCGTCGGCTACGACCCGGAGCGGTACACGGGGTTCGCTTTCGGCTGGGGGCTCGAGCGCATCGCCGTCCTGCGACATGGGATCCCGGACCTGCGCGAGCTCTGGCGCAACGATCCTCGACTCCTCGAGCAATTCTGATGCGCGCTCCGCTCTCCTGGCTGCGTGAGTACGTCACGGTCGACGCGACCGCTGAGGAGATCGCACGCCGACTCGCGGTCTCGTCGCTCGACGTCGAGCGCGTGCTCGCCGCGGGCGTTGCAGACGTTGACGGCAACCTGGGTCGCTTCCTCGTAGGTCGTGTGCTCGAGGCGAACACACACCCGAATGCCGACCGGCTGCGCGTCTGCCATGTGGACGTGGGAGAGGGCGACGCACGCCAGATCGTCTGCGGCGCGTGGAACTTCGAGGCAGGTGCGACCGTGGCTGTGGCGCTGCCCGGAGCGCTCCTCCCGATCCTCGACGTCCCGCTCGACGAGCGGGCGCTTCGGGGACAGGACTCGCGCGGGATGATCCTGGCCGAGGACGAGATCGGCCTCGGTGACGAGCACGCGGGGATCATGGTGCTCGCCGACGGGCCTGAGCCCGGAACCCCGCTCGCCGACGTCCTGCCGATTCACGATCGGGTGCTCGACGTAACTCCGACGGTCAACCGCGTCGATCTTCTCTCGATGGTCGGGCTGGCTCGGGAAGTCGCTGCGCTACTCGACGGTGATTTCCACCCACCTACAACCGACGATCCGGCGATCGTGGATCACGAGAACGTCGACGTAGCGATCGAGGACTTCGGCGGCTGCCCTCGCTACATCGGACGGGTCTTCCGCGACGTCACGATCGGCCCGTCGCCCCAGTGGCTGCGGTCGCGCCTCTTCCTCGCCGAGATGCGGTCGATCTCGAACATCGTCGACGTGACCAACTACGTCATGCACGTGTGGGGAAGCCCGCTCCACGTTTTCGATCGGTCGAGGCTCGCCGGTGGACGAATCGTCGTGCGTCGCGCGCTGCCCGGTGAGGAGCTACGCACGCTCGACGGGACCTTGCGAAGTCTGACGACGGACGACCTCATGATCGCCGACGGGGAGCGCTCGGTCGCACTCGCCGCGATCATGGGGGGGGAGGAGAGCGAGGTCACCGCCGAGACGAGCGAGGTTCTCCTCGAGGCCGCCAACTTCGAGCCCCTGGGAATCCTCCGCTCGTCGGAGCGCCTTGCCCTCAGGACGGCCGGCTCGAACCGCTGGGAGAAGGGCGTCGACCCGCATCTCGCCGAGCCCGCAGCGGTGCTTGCGAGCAGGATGATCGTCGACCTTGCGGGTGCGCGGATGACCGGTCACGTGGATGTCCAAGCGGGCCTCCCGGAGCGGCCGGTCGTGCGGCTGCGCACGGATCGCGCGAGTCGGCTGATCGGGCTCGACGTCGCGCCCGACGAGCAGCGCTCGATCCTCGAGGGCTTCGAGTTCGACGTCTCGTCCGAATGGGACGTCACGGTGCCGACCTGGCGCGCTCGCGACGTCACGCGAGAGGTCGACGTGATCGAGGAGGTCGCGCGCGCCGTTCTCGACCGCGTACCGCACACGATGCCGCTCCGCCGGCATGTTCGCGGACGGCTCTCGAAGGAGCAGCGGCTTCGGCGTCTCGTCGAGGACGTGCTGGTCGGAGCGGGTCTCTCGGAGGCATATACGTGGAGCCTCGCAGGCTCTGATCCGGACCCGAGTGCGATCCGCTTGCCCGATCCGATGACTTCGGATCAGACGATCCTCCGAACGACGCTCATCCCGGGGCTCGTCGAAGCGGTGCGTACGGGGCTCGACGCGGGCGCCGTCGACATCGCGCTTTTCGAGATCGCCCGCGTGTATCTGCCCTCGGACGAGCAGCTCCCGGATGAGCACTGGCGCGTCGCCGGTGTCGTGGCTGGAGGCTACGAGGCGGTCAAGGGCGTCCTCGAGGTGCTCTACGCGACGCTTCAACTCGAGCTTCGGGTTGAGCGTGGGCGGCATTCACTGCTCCATCCGGGGAAGTCGGCTACTACCGAAGCAGGCTGGCTCGGAGAGCTGCACCCGACGTTGCTCGAAGGCGTCTGGGGTGCCTTCGAGATCGATCTCGCGACGCTCTTCGGGCGGGTGCCGGAGCGAATCGTCTACGAAGACGTGCTCACGTTTCCGGCCGTTTTGCAGGACATCGCAGTCGCGGTGGACGACGACGTCGAGGTTGGCGCGCTCGTGGACGCTGCTCGCGAGGCCACGGGCTTGGTGCTGCGGGAAGCCCGCGTCTTCGACCTCTATCGGGGGGAGCAGGTCGGGGAGGGCCGCAAGTCAGTCGCGATCCATCTCGTCTTCCAGTCCGCGGAGCGAACGCTTACGGACGAGGAGGCGGCGGAACTGCGCGGTCGGATCGTCGCCGCCCTGACCGATCGTTTCGGCGCCGAGCTTCGCGCCTGATCGCTCTCCCTCGGCAACGGGCCGCCCGAGGCGGCCCGATCCGTGCGGATCTTCCCCGTCCGTCCTACGGTGGGTAGCTCGGATCCGTGTACGTGGGCGTGGTCGTGGGGGTCGTCGTGGTTGGGGACGGGAGCCCCGAGCCGCCTTTCAGAATCTGTGCCCGAATCTCCCCCGCTGGGTTCTTCGCGGTGTGCACGTTCACGTAGGCGCCCCCACCCAGGAGTGCGGCCCTCGTGCGCGCGTTCACCTTGGCTGTGCCACGGATCCCGGAGCGGCACGGGCCGCATAGAGCGACGGCGACGGGGCCGGCCTTACCGGGCTTGGCCAAATGGATGTGCGCCGCGGCCGCCTTACCCGTCAGGCCGAGGAAGGTAAGTCGCCAAGAGACGGTCGCGCCGGTGCCCTTCCGAGTGAGCCCTCCAATGAAGCGGCCGCCGGCTTTCGCGCTCACGCTTTTCGGCCTCGGGATCTCCTGCGCGGCCCCGAGCGTGCCGGTTAGTCCGACTTGCGGGGCGTCGGTGTTCAGCCAGTCGGCGCTGCCTATTCCCGCCCACAAACCCATCGCGAACACCGCTGCGGTGAGGGCGCCTATTCCGAGTCTTCCGAGATTCACACGGCCTCCCGGTCCGATCCGATTTAACGACCTATCCTACTCTCCTCCCGTCGCCGATCGGATTGCGGACGCTCCACGTGCCACGGAGGATCGTCTACGCCGACCCCTTTTCACACGGACCGTCCGGCGACGCGCCACACCGGGCCCTGGGTGGCGGCGTTGTGCGTGTCCGAAAGCCCGCTCAGTACCGAGATCCGCCCGGTGATCCCGTCCGCGTCCATCCGCTCGAAGCAGCGCCGGGCCATGTCGGGCGAGACTCCGTAACCCTGCTTACCGGAAACTCGAAACCGAAGGGCGATTGCCTCCGGGTTGCGGGTTGGGTTCATGGGCCCGCCGAGCAGGGCCGCCCGAGGGAGGTGGTCGCTCGAGTCGAGCTCGAGCTCGCAATGGAGGTCGCTCCAGTCCGGCGAGAGCTTCTCGAGCGTGTCGTCCCACGCGACGGCGAGCGGTGCCGGCAGAGTTGGCGTCTGCTCGTCTGCCGGTACCCCCTGCGTGCTGTCGATCAGCGAGAGCGTGCCCCACACGCGTTTGCGGTCGAGCCGCTCGAGGAGGTTCCGAAGCCGCTCGGGGCTGCTCCCGGCCCGCGTGACGTGGAATCTGAGCTCCCCCTCGACTCGCCCCGGCCCGAGGGGCGCCAGGATGACCGCGGCATCGCTCGTCGAACCCTCGGGAGCGAAAGCCAGGCGAGCCTCGGTCCAATTGGATCCGAGATCCGTCTCGAGAAGTGCCCACTGATCGGCGGCTCGCATCGGCGGATCAGCATAATGGCCGGTCGATGGCGACCGTCGAGGAGAAAGCCCGGCCCGGGAAGAAGCGCGTCTCCAACGAGGCACTGCGTGGCTTCTTCCGCGAGATGCTTCTCATCCGGCGCTTCGAGGAGACGGTCGAGGAGCGCTTCCGCGCCGGCGAGCTCCCCGGGTTCCTGCACGTTGCGATAGGTCAGGAAGCCGTTGCGACCGGAGTGTGTTCCGCGCTCGCGCGCGAGGACGTCTTCGCCTCGACGCACCGCGCGCACGGTCATGCCATCGCCAAGGGGACGTCGGTGGACAAGATCATGGCCGAGCTCTACGGGAAGGCCGAGGGTTGCAGCGGCGGCTACGGCGGATCGATGCATCTCTACGACCTCGAGGTCGGCAACCTGGGTGCGAACGCCGTCGTCGCCGGCGGCTTGCCTGCGATCGTCGGCGCCGCGCTCGCGTTTCAGATGCGCGACGAGAAGCGCGTCGCGGTCGCGTTCTTCGGGGACGGCGCAACGAACACGGGTACGTTCCACGAGTCGCTGAACCTCGCGCAGATCTGGAAGGTTCCGGCGATCTTCGTTCTTGAGAACAACGGCTGGGCGGAGTCGACTCCCGCCGAGCAGCAGCTCCCGCTCCCCGTCGATCAGCTCGGAAAGCGCGCCGCTGCGTTCGGGATGAAGCTGATCGAGGCCGACGGGCAGGACGTCGAAGCCGTATACCTCGCAGCTCTTGCCGCCCGCGATCATGCGCTCGCAGGAAAAGGGCCGGTGCTTCTCCACCTGCGTACCTTCCGCTTGACCGGTCACTTCGTCGGCGACCCGCAGGTCTACCGCGACCGGGAGGCGCTCAAGCACGAGCGCGAGACGAAGGACCCGATCCGGCTCCTCAGCGCGCGGCTCGAGCTCTCCGACGACGACTTCGCCGCGATCGATGCCGAGGTCACCGCCAAGGTCGAGGCCTCGGTCGAGTTCGCCAAGGCAGGCACGGACCCGAAGCCCGAAGACGCGCTCAAGTACGTCTATGCCTGAACTGACCTACAGAGAGGCGGTCCGCGACGCACTCGCGCTGGCACTTCGCAAGGACGAGAGCGTCTTCATCATGGGCGAGGACATCGCCGAGATGGGTGGGTCCATGGCGGTGACCCAGGGTCTGCTCGAGGAGTTCGGGCCCAAGCGCATCCGCAACACCCCGATCTCCGAGATGGCCATCGTCGGCAGCGGAATCGGGGCGGCGATCCAAGGGATGCGGCCCGTCGTCGAGATCATGTACGAGGACTTTCTGACGCTCTCGATGGAGCAGCTCGTCAACCAGGCGGCCAAGCATCGGACGATGTCGGGCGGCCAGGTGAAGGTTCCGCTCACGATTCGTACGCAGGGCGGCGCCGGCTGGTCGCCGGGTGCGCAGCACGCCCAGCAGCTCGAGGCTTGGTTCGTCCACGTCCCCGGACTGAAGGTCGTCTTCCCGTCGACGCCCGAGGACGTCCGTGGCCTCCTCTGGTCCTCGATCTACGACGACAACCCCGTCGTCTTCTTCGAGCACCGCACGCTCTACCCGATCAAGGGCGAGGTGCCGACCGAGCTCGAGCCGATCCCGCTTGGGAAGGCCCGCATCCATCGGGAGGGCGAGGACGTCACGGTGGTAGCGACCGGACGCCTCGTGCACGAGGCGCTCCAGGCAGCCGAGGCAGCCGAGAGCGAAGGTATCTCCGTGGAGGTCGTCGACCCGCGGACGCTGCTCCCCCTCGACGAGGAGACCATCATCGGCTCTGTGTGCAAGACCACACGCTGCGTCACCGCGCACGAGGCCGTCGTTCGAGGTGGCTTCGGGGCCGAGCTCGCCGCGATCATCCAGCAAGGTGCCTTCGACTGGCTCGATGCGCCCATCGAGCGAGTCGGTGCGAAGTTCGCTCCTCTTCCCTTCGCGCCGGCGATGGAGCAGTGGGTCGTCCCATACGCTGAGGACGTTCTCGAGGCCATCCGGCGCACGGTCGCCCGGAGCTAGACATGGCGTCCGAGGTCAAGCTGCCGCGTCTCGGCCAGGGAATGGAGTCGGGGACGATCGTGCGCTGGCTGAAAGCCGAAGGCGAGACGGTCGCCAAGGGCGAACCGCTCTACGAGATCGATACCGACAAGGTGACGCAGGAGGTGGAGGCCGAGGCCACAGGCGTCCTGCTCAAGATCGTCGTCGCGGACGGGGAGGTCGACGTCGGCACGACCGTTGGCGTGATCGGCGCGCAGGATGAAGACGTGTCGGAGCTGCTCGCTGCGTCGCAAGGCGGAAACGGCGGCGGGCCGCTCGTTGCCGTCGGACCCGATGAACTGACGCCCGAGCCTGAAGGGCCAAGTGGCAGACTGTTACAAGGCGAGAAGTCGGGCGCAGAAGCCCCCACGGCGCCTTCTCCCGCCGCGCCGACAGGGGCTTCTGGGAGCCGCGTGAAGGCCAGCCCGCTCGCCCGGCGCATGGCGCGCGAGAGCGGGGTCGATCTCACGGGGCTCACCGGGACGGGACCCGAGGGACGGATCGTTGCGGATGACGTCGAGGACGCCGTGTCGCGCGACGTGGCCACGGTCGCGCCGACGCCTCCCGCTGCACCGCCGGCGGGCGAGGGCGAGGTCGAGGTCGTCGAGCTCACGTCGACCCGTCGCACGATTGCGCGGCGCCTCACGGAGGCCTGGGAGGCTCCCGTTTTCCAGCTCTCCGTCACGGCGGACGCCTCGGAGCTCGTTGCGACGCGGGAACGGCTCGTAGAGCTCATGCGCGAGGGCGAGACGAAGCCGACGGTGAACGACGTCCTCACGCGGGTTGTCGCGTCCGCGCTCGTGCGACACCGGCCCGTTAACGCCCACTTCGTCGACGGGAAGCTCCTCCGGTTCCCGGGCGCGAGTATCGGCATCGCGGTCGCCGCTCCGAGTGGGCTCGTCGTTCCGGTGATTCGTGATGCCGACCGGAGAACGGTCAAGCAGATCGCGACTGCGCGAGCGGACCTCGTCTTGCGCGCTCGCGACGGGAAGCTCAAGCTCACCGATCTCGAGGGCGGGACCTTCACCATCTCGAATCTCGGGATGTACGGGATCGAGCAGTTCGTCGCAGTTCTCAATCCACCGCAGGTCGCGATTCTCGCGGTCGGCTCGATCGAGGACCGACCTACTGCTCGCGACGGCGAGCTTGTTATCGCGCCAACCATGACGATGACCTTGAGCTGCGATCACCGGGCGATCGACGGCTTGGAGGGCGCCGAGTTCCTGCGCACGGTGAAGGCGTTCGTCGAAACACCAGCGCTGGCGTTGTAGCCTCCAGGCATGGTCATTCGCCGAGGCGGCCGCCAGGACGTCCGGTTCCTCCGCGACATGCTGCACCATGCCTACTACTGGCGCGAGCGGCGTCCGGGCGAGGAGCCAGGCCCTGTAGCACGCTACGTGAAGGGTTGGGGACGCCCCGGCGACACGGCCCTCATCGCGGTCGAGGGCGCGTTTCCCGTGGGCGCCGGCTGGTACAGGCTGTTTCGGCGCGACCAGCCGGGCTATGGCTTCGTGGACGAAGAGACGCCGGAGTTCGCGATCGCGGTCGTGCCCAGCCGCCGCGGTCGGGGGGTCGGAGACGCGCTGCTGAACGCACTCTTCGATAGCGCGCGCTCGGAGGGACATCGCGCCATCAGTCTCAGCGTGGAACGCGACAACGATGCACTGGTCTCGTACTACACCAAGCACGGCTTCGAGCGCGTTGCCGAAGACGGCGGCGACAGCGTCACGATGCGCCGAGAGCTGTAGGGTCAGGTCTTGC
>JBCKBY010000030.1:0-20330 GCA_038910715.1 Gaiellaceae bacterium | reverse complement strand
TCGACGGCGACCAGATGGCCGTGCACCTGCCGCTATCCGCCGAGGCGCAGGCGGAGGCCCGCGTGCTGATGCTTTCGTCCAACAACATCCTCTCGCCTGCGAGCGGCCGACCGCTCGCAACCCCGAGCCAGGACATGGTGCTCGGGGCCTACTTCCTCACGTACTGCGCGCACGATCTGGTCTCGACCGCTGCAGCAGATATGGCCAAGAAGCTCGGCAAGAAGGGACTTGCGCGCTTCCGCACCGAGGAGGACGTTGAGCTCGCGGTCGATGCGCGCTCGGTCGACTATCAGGATCCGATCGAGTACGAGTGGAACGGTGAGCGGCTGCTGACGACGCCGGGCCGCGTCATCTTCAACACGGAGGTCGAGCGGGCGCTCGACGAAGCTACCGGCGGCAACTTCGAGGATCATCCGTTCCTGAACAAGACCCTCACGAAGCGCGAGCTCGACGCCTTCATCGGCGAGCTCGTCGAGCTCTACGGGCCGAACACGATCGCGTCGGCTCTCGATGCGATCAAGACGCTCACGTTCCGCTTCGCTACCCGCGCCGGGATCACCATCTCGAAGAACGACATCGTCATTCCGCCGGACAAGGAAGAGATCCTCCTCCGGTACGAGGCGGAGATCGCGAAGGTCGGCCGCGAGTACGACCGCGGTCTGATGACGGAGGAGGAGCGCGACGAGCGCATCATCGCCATCTGGACTCAAGCGACCGACGAGGTCGCCGATCGGATGATGGCGAACCTCGAGGAGACGAACCCGATCTACATGATGGCCAACTCGGGTGCGCGAGGCTCGTTCAACCAGATCCGCCAGCTCGCCGGCATGCGCGGGCTCATGGCCGATCCGAAGGGCGAGATCATCTCGCGGCCCATCAAGGCCAACTTCATGGAGGGTCTCACAGTCCTCGAGTACTTCATCTCCACCCACGGTGCGCGGAAGGGTCTAGCGGACACCGCGCTTCGAACCGCGGACTCGGGGTACCTCACCCGGCGTCTCGTCGACGTCTCTCAGGACGTCATCGTGCGCGAGGAGGACTGCGGAACCGACGATCACGTCTCACTCGCGCTCATCCTCGACGACTCACCCAACAAGAGCGTCGCCGGCCGCGTCGCCGCGTTCGACATACACAAGCCGATCAAGGACGGCAAGCCCGGCAAGATCATGCTCGTCGAGAAAGGCGCCGAGATCACGATGAGCGCTCTCCGACTCCTCGTCGAGGAGTTCGGGGAGTACGGCGCAACGGCGACCGTGCCCGTTCGCTCGGTGCTCAAGTGCCGGAGCGAGTACGGGCTGTGCAGGCGCTGCTACGGAGCATTCCTGGCGACCGGCGGCATGACCGAGATCGGAGATGCGGTCGGGATCATCGCCGCGCAGTCGATCGGCGAGCCGGGGACGCAGCTGACCATGAGGACGTTCCACACGGGGGGTGTCGCCGGTGCGGACATCACTCATGGCCTTCCGCGCGTCGTCGAGATCTTCGAGGCCCGGAACCCAAAGGGTGCCGCGACGATGGCCGATGTCGGCGGCAAGATCGACATCGAAGCGGCGGATCGCACGATCAAGTTGACGATTACACCGACTGCACTCGACGCGAGCGGCGAGCTACCCGACCCCAAGGAGTACAGCTTCCCGCGCCGGACGCGATTCACGGTCGTCCAGGGACAGATGGTCGAAGCCGGCGACCCGCTTAACGAGGGTTCGCTCAATCCGGCCGACCTGCTCCTGCTAAAAGGGGCGACTTCGACCGAGCTCTACCTCGTCGGCGAGGTGCAGAAGGTCTACAAGTCGCAGGGGGTCGAGATCCACGACAAGCACATCGAGCTCATCGTCCGACAGATGCTGAAGAAGGTTCGCGTCGAGAGCGCCGGTGAAACTGCTCTTCTGCCGGGGCAACTCGTGGACAGGGTCGCCCTCGAGCGCGAGAACGTTCGCGCCAAGAAGGAGAAGAAGGAGCAGGCGACATTCGAGCCGATCATTCTCGGAATCACGAAGGCATCGCTCGCAACGGAGTCCTTCCTCTCTGCGGCCTCCTTCCAGGAGACGACCAAGGTACTGACGGACGCCGCGATCGAGGGCAAGGTCGACCACCTGAATGGGCTCAAGGAGAACGTGATCATCGGCAAGCTGATCCCAGCAGCGACTGGTCTCAAGCAGTACCGAGGGATCACGATCGAGCCGACCGAGCCGCTCCCCGTGACGTTCGCTCGTCCCGAGGCCGAGGCCGAGCTTCTTGCCGCTCTCGAGGAGATCGGCGAGGGCGACGGCTTCGATCTGGACGCGCTCGATATCCCGCTCGACGAGGGGCCCCCGCTCGACGTCGACGGTGAGGCAGCCGGGCTCGAGCCGCCTGCGGAAGAGTAAGAACGCAGTCAGGTCTGGCCCGAAGGGCCAGACCTGACTGACTCCGTTGGGGGTCTGACCCTACGGGTCTGACCCCGCTCTTTACGTCTTTCTGCTACCTCTGATGCGCATGTGCAGGGGATTTGTCGCGGCTGTCGTCGCCGTTCTCACTCTTCTGGCGTGGCCGTCGACCGGCACGGCCGCGTCGTCCGCGCTGTCCTGCGGCCTCCCAGAGTCGCAGCCGGTCTGGCTCGACTTCGCCGACTCCTCCGTCTCCTTCTGGCGTGAGCGCTTTGCCCGTCCGGGCGTCGTGATCGCAACTGGCGGCCCCCAACTTGCGGCCGAAGCTCGGGCGGCTGGGGCCGCGACCGTCCACTGGGACATGTACCTCCGCAAGCGGGTCGGGACACCGTCGGATCCCGCGGACGCCGCTTTGATCGAACAGCGGGCCGATACGCTCTTCGACTACGCCGTCTCCGTGAGCGGATGCCAGCAGCCGGTGATCGCCCTCAACGAGCTGTGGGGAGCGTCGCTGCCGACTCCTTTGACTCCGACGACGGAGCGGTACCGCGCGAACGTTCTTCGCTTCGTGAGCCGCCTGGCGGCCCGGGGTGGTCGGCCTGCTCTCCTCGTTTCGAGCGATCCCTTCACCGGCGGTGACGCGGCGGCGTGGTGGAAATCGATCGCAGCGGTCTCCGACCTCGTCCTCGAGAACTACGCGAACGCGAACCTGATCTGGCGCGACGGGCCTGTCGACGGCTCCCGCCGTCTCCGCGTCCGCTACCGGCAGTCGGTTGCCCGACTCACGGCGCTCGGGATTCCGCCGTCACGAATCGGGATCATGATCGGCTTTCAGACAGGACCCGGAACCGGCGGGCGCGAAGGACTCACTCCGCGCTCGCGCTGGTTCAGCGTCGCGAAGTGGCAAGCGTTGGCTGTGCAACAGGTCGCGCGCGAGCTTCGACTCGCCCATCTCTGGTCGTGGGGCTGGGCACAGCGCAACGAGCGTTCCAACGACCCGGACAAGACGTATGCCGCGTGCGTCTGGCTGTGGGCGCGCGATCCGGGGCTCTGCGACGCTCCGGGCGTTCTCCGACGCGAGTTCGATACCGACCGGAAGACCGGCCAGCTCGACCTCCCTTCGGGAACGCGCTGCATGTACGGCTCGAGCGCGCTCACGGCGTCGAGCGTCGCAGCGCTCGCGAAGGTGACGAGAGATCGGGAGCTCGCCTTGACTGCGCTTGTCGTGCGGGCGATCGAGCGTGAGCAAGCGCGCGTCTCTCCGACGGATGCTCTCGCCGTCGAGGGCCGCATCGTCGAAGCTCGGTTCGGCGGGAGTGCGGCTGCGTATCGGTCGGCGCTGGCCGAGGCCGGGGCGAGCCTCTCCGTCGCGCGCGGGATCATTGGTGACGAGCTCAGAGCCCGCGACGTGTTCGATCGTCTCGCCGTGTCGAGCCCGTCAGCAGGAGATATCGCGCGCTTTCGGGCGACCTACGCCCCCGTTCTTGCGCGCCGGCTCATCGCGTCGCCCTCACCGAGTTGGCTTCCCGAGGGAAGCGGACTCGCTCTTGCAACGTCTGCCCCCGAGAGCGTGTTCCGGCTCGCGACGGGCCAGCGGTTGACGGTACGCACAGCGGAGGGCGTGTTCAGGGTCAAGGCAGTCGATGACCCTGGGGCTCTCGGCGCATATCCGCACGAGGCTGCCCGACCGGCGATCGTCCATGCATTGCGGAGCGAGCGCCGCGGCGACGCCTACGCCGCGTGGAGCATCCGCATGCAGAAAGCTGCTGGGGCCCGCCTGGTCTGCGAGCGAGACCGTTTGCCGGAGCTCGGCGTGGTCACGCTGTCGACGTACGCGCCGTTTCTCTCGCTGCACGAAGCCGAAGCCGCGCGCTGGGCTTCGGCCAGGCGTCCCTAGCAACAGGGCCGCCCGGGGCGGTCCGGTCCGTGAGGCTACGGCCAGTCGGCCTCCAGCCGATCCTTGCCCGCACGCTTCGCCCGGTTGACCGCAGCGGAAACGCGCGCGTCGAGAGACTCGACCGTCTCGTTCGGGCGCCACTCGACGAGCCCCGCCGAGAACGTCAGACGCCCGACATTCGAGAAGCCGGTCACGGCCGCCGCGTCGCGGAGACGCACATAGAACAGACGTGCCTCATCCCCCGTCGTCTCCGAGAGGAGGATCGCGAACTCCTCGCCGCCGCGACGGCAGACGGTGTCCGTCGCGCGTGCGGCTCGTTCGAGCAGGTCGGCGAACTCCTGCAACACGAGGTCGCCGCCGGGGTAGTCGAAGCGGGAGTTGACCTCGGCGAAGTTGTCGAGGTCGAGGAGGAGGAGCGACAGCGGTCGACCAGTCCGTCGCGCGCGGGCGAGCTCTCGGTCGAGCTCCTCGTCGTAGCCGCGCCGATTTCGAACTCCCGTGAGCCCATCGGTGACCGCGCGAAGCTCGGCTTCGGCGAACCGGCGCGCGTTGGCGATACCAGGGGCTGCATCGTCTGCGAGAGCTTGGAGTGCGCGCGCGTGCTCCGGTCGGAACGCTGCGGCTCCACGTGCGTATGCAGCGAGCGCTCCTGTCTCGACTCCTTCCTCGACGATTGGGACCACCAACCCCGATCGATACGCCACCTCCTCCCCCTCGAGCGCGGGAGGGTAGGTCCAGTTGAGCGTCAACGCCCGGAACGGCCTCGAGTCGGGAGGGCCTAGGGTCGCTTCGAGCAGCGCGGCGCCGTCGCCCGTCCCAAACGATGCGATAGCGGGCATGTCTGCCGGCCCACGCACGCGTACTGTCGCGGCCTGCGCACCGGTTCGGGTCGCGGCCTCCTCGGCGAGCCGCTGGAGGAGCTCGCGGAGGTCCAGGGTGAGACCAAGGTCGCCGAGACCCCGCTCGCGCGCGTCATCCGATCGCTCGACGGCACGCTGCAGATTCAGCGATATCGCCTCCATGTGCAGGTCGAGCTGGCCGACGACGGTCTCGAACCGGCGCTGCGAGCGCGCGCCGGCGAAGCGGGCCAAAATGACCGCCACGACGAGCACTGCCGCGACCGCAGCCGCGGCGACTACCGCAGTCACCATCTCAATCCAACCACTCCCCTGGCGCTCACTGTATTCGGGAAGACGGCCGTTGGCTACGGCTGACCCTCGACGCTCGATCAGCGAGGCTCTAACGCCGCCCGGAACTGGCTTGTCTGCTACCATCTCGCGGCCCGGACGGCGGGTCTTCGTGCCCGCCTTCCTTTCTGTCTGAGGAAAGCATTCGACCCGTAGTAGGAGCAGCGCGTGCCCACAGTGAACCAACTCGTGCGCAAGGGGAGGAAGACCCCGAAGGGGAAGACCAAGACCCCGGCTCTCCGGGGGGCGCCGCAGAAGCGCGGCGTGTGCACGCGCGTTTACACGACCACGCCGAAAAAGCCGAACTCGGCGCTCCGTAAGGTCGCGCGTGTTCGCCTGACGAACGGCGTGGAGGTCGGCGCGTACATCCCGGGCGAAGGTCATAACTTGCAGGAGCATTCAGTCGTGCTCGTACGTGGCGGCCGCGTCAGGGACCTCCCGGGTTTCCGCTACAAGGTCATTCGGGGTGGGCTCGACTCGGCCGGCGTCTCCGAGCGCCGCCAGGCTCGCTCGAAGTACGGGGCGAAGAGGGCGTAGGGACGAGTTGACGCGCCGCGCCGAGATCCAGCCCCGCCAGCTCGAGCCCGATGCCGTTCACGGCTCCGTTCTCGTCACCCAGGTGATCAACCGGCTGATGCTCGACGGCAAGAAGTCCCTCTCGGAGCAGATCGTGTACGACGCTCTCGCGATCGCCTCGGAGAAGACCGGCAAGCCGCAGCTCGAGGTGCTCGAGCAGGCTGTCAAGAGCGTGACGCCGGTGCTCGAGGTTCGATCGCGCCGAGTAGGCGGCGCGAACTACCAGGTACCGGTCGAGGTGCCACAGCGCCGCGCGCGGACGCTCGCGCTTCGCTGGCTCGTGCAGAACGCCCGCGATCGGCGCGAGAAGGGCATGCCGGAGAAGTTGGCCGGCGAGCTCATGGATGCGGCGAACCAGCAGGGTGGCGCCTACAAGAAAAAGGACGACATCTACCGGATGGCGCAGGCCAACAAGGCCTTCGCGCACTACCGCTGGTAGCCAAGTGGTCGCTCCGGTAACAACTGGCACCCTCTGTCTGGCTGCAAACTCTCGCATGCCGGCGTCCTCAGTCGCGCCCACATTTCAATATGGACGCTCCCTGCGTCCTTGGCCTGCTCGGTTTTCGCCGGACATAGGGCACCGCCGTCACCGGAGCGACCACCGATGTCTGCCGTAGCAACACCGGTCGGGCTGGACCGCGTCCGAAACATCGGGATCATGGCCCACATCGACGCGGGCAAGACCACGACGACCGAACGGATCCTCTACTACACCGGGCGCACCCACAAGATGGGCGAGGTGCACGAGGGTGCGGCGACGATGGACTGGATGGCGCAGGAGCAGGAGCGCGGCATCACGATTACGTCGGCGGCGACGACCGCGGAGTGGCGCGATCACCGCATCAACATTATCGATACGCCCGGGCACGTGGACTTTACGGTCGAGGTCGAGCGAAGCCTCCGAGTTCTCGACGGCGCTGTTGCGGTCTTCGACTCCGTCGCAGGCGTTCAGCCGCAGTCCGAGACCGTCTGGCGCCAGGCCGACCGTTACAGCGTGCCGCGTATCGCGTTCATCAACAAGATGGACCGGACCGGCGCCGACTTCGATGCGTCCGTCCAGTCGATGCGCGACCGCCTCGGCGCGAACCCGGTGCCGATCCATTTGCCGATCGGCAACGAGGAGGCATTCGCCGGAATCGTCGACCTCGTCGACATGAAGGCGATCACCTACACGAACGCCCTCGGAACGGACATCGTCGTCGACGACATCCCAGCCGACCTCGCCGCCGCCGCCGAGGTGGGTCATCATCTGCTGATCGACGGAGTCGCCGAGTTCGACGACGAGTTGATGGAGACGTACCTCGAGGACGAGAGCTCGGTCACACCGGAGATGATCCGGCGCGCGCTACGCAAAGGGACGCTCGCGGGAACGATGACCCCTGTTCTGGCCGGCTCGGCGTTCAAGAACAAGGGCGTGCAGTCGCTTCTCGACGCGATCGTCGATTACCTGCCGAGCCCTCTTGACGTCCCTCCCGTCGTGGGTCTCGATCCCAAAAAGGACGAGGAGGCGACTCGGGCGGCCGACCTCGACGCCCCGTTCGCTGCCCTGGCGTTCAAGGTGATGACAGATCCCTTCGTCGGCAAGCTGACGTACTTCCGCGTCTACTCCGGCCAGGTCAGCGCGGGCGACCGCGTCCTCAACACGACCAATGGCAAGACCGAGCGGATCGGGCGCATCCTGCAGATGCACGCCAACCACCGTGAGGAGCGGGAGGAGATCGGTGCCGGCGAGATCGCGGCCGCCGTCGGGCTGAAGTTCACGACGACGGGCGACACGATCGCCATCAGCTCCGCTCCGATCGTGCTCGAGTCGATGTCGTTCCCCGACCCGGTGATCTCGGTCGCCATCGAGCCGAAGACCAAGGCAGACCAGGACAAGCTCAGCCAGGCTCTGCAACGCCTCGTCGAGGAGGATCCGACGTTCCGCGTCACGTCGGACGAGGAGACGGGGCAGACGCTCATCGCCGGGATGGGCGAGCTGCACCTCGAAATCATCGTCGACCGTCTTCTGCGGGAGTTCCGCGTCGAGGGGAACGTTGGACGTCCGCAGGTCGCCTACCGCGAGACCATCACGAAGCCGGCCGAGAAGATCCAGGGCCGGTTCGTGCGTCAGACCGGCGGCTCGGGGCAGTACGGCGACGTACTCATCCACCTCTACCCGAATCCGGGTGAGGGCTACGAGTTCGTCGACCGGATCGTCGGCGGGAAGATCCCCAAGGAGTACATCCCGGCGGTAAACCAGGGAATCGCGGAGGCAATGAGCTCGGGTGTCCTCGCCGGTTACCCCGTCGTCGACGTCAAGATCGAGCTGGTCGACGGCTCCTACCACGAGGTCGACTCGAGCGAGCGAGCTTTCAAGATCGCGGGCTCGATGGCCTTCAAGGAGGGCATGAAACGCGCGAGGCCGAAGTTGCTCGAGCCGGTGATGGCCATCGAGGTCGTCACACCCGACGAGTACCTCGGCGACGTCATTGGTAACCTGAGTGGTCGTCGTGGCCGGGTCGAGCAACTCGAGCCGGTCGGTGGGTCGCAGTCGATCCGAGCGAGCGTTCCGCTTGCGGAGATGTTCGGCTACGCGACCGACCTGCGCTCGATGAGCCAGGGCCGTGCGACGTTCACGATGCAGTTCGACCGCTACGAGGAAGTTCCGACCACGATCGCCGAGGCGCTCGTAGCCGGCGACAAGACAGCGTAAATCGAGAGACGACGAGCCCGGAGGGATAGGAACAGATGGCCAAGCAGAAGTTCGAGCGCACCAAGCCACACGTCAACGTCGGCACGATCGGCCACATCGACCACGGCAAGACGACGCTCACAGCCGCGATCACGAAGGTCCTCGCCGATTCCGGCACCAACACGCAGGTGGCGTCCTTCGACTCGATCGACAAGGCGCCCGAAGAGCGCCAGCGCGGTATCACGATCAACACGGCGCACATCGAGTACGAGACCGAGAACCGGCACTACGCCCACGTCGACTGCCCGGGCCATGCCGACTACATCAAGAACATGATCACCGGCGCCGCGCAGATGGACGGCGCGATACTCGTCGTATCCGCCGCCGACGGCCCTATGCCGCAGACGCGTGAGCACATCCTGCTCGCCCGCCAGGTGGAGGTTCCCTCGATCGTTGTCGCGCTGAACAAGGCCGACATGGTCGACGATCCCGAGCTGCTCGAGCTCGTCGAGCTGGAGGTCCGGGAGCTTCTTACGAAGTACGAGTTCCCCGGCGACGACATTCCGGTCATTCAGGTCTCGGCGCTGAAGGCGCTCGAGGGCGATGCGGAGTGGACCCCGAAGATCCTCGAGCTGATGGCAGCAGTCGACTCGTACATCCCCGAGCCGGTTCGCGACGTCGACAAGCCTTTCCTCATGCCGATCGAGGACGTGTTCACGATCACCGGTCGCGGCACGGTCGTTACCGGCCGCATTGAGCAGGGGCAGATGAAGGTCGGCGAGGAGGTCGAGATCGTCGGCATCCATCCGCAGACGGCGAAGACGGTCGTCACCGGCCTCGAGATGTTCCTGAAGACGCTCGACTACGCCCAGGCCGGCGACAACGCAGGCGCGCTTCTTCGTGGCGTCAAGCGCGAGGAGGTCGAGCGCGGCCAGGTGCTCGCGAAGCCGGGCTCGATCACGCCGCACACGCACTTCAAGGCCGAGGTGTACGTCCTCTCCAAGGACGAGGGCGGGCGCCACACACCGTTCTTCAACGGCTACCGGCCGCAGTTCTACTTCCGCACGACGGACGTAACGGGCTCCATCGCGTTGCCGGAGGGCCAGGAGATGGTCATGCCGGGTGACAACACGAACATGGAGATCAACCTCATCCAGCCGATCGCCATGGACCAGGGCCTCCGCTTCGCGATTCGCGAGGGCGGGCGCACGGTGGGCGCCGGCGTCGTCACGGAGATCATCGCGTAGGGGCGAGGCGACTCGCCCCTCCTCATTCGATACAGCACATGGCGCAACAGAAGATCCGCATCCGACTCAAGGGCTACGACCACCAGCAGGTGGACCGTTCGGCGTCCCAGATCGTGGAGACGGCGCAGCGCACCGGTGCGACCATCACCGGGCCGGTTCCGCTGCCGACCGAGAAGAACGTCTACTGCGTGATCCGCAGCCCGTTCAAGGACAAGGACTCGCGCGAGCACTTCGAAGTACGCACGCACAAGCGCCTGATCGACATCCACAGCCCCACCCCGAAGACGGTCGACTCGCTCATGCGGCTCGATCTTCCGGCGGGTGTGGACATCGAGATCAAGCTCTGAGTCAGATGAAGGGCATTCTCGGCAAGAAGCTCGGAATGAGCCAGGTCTTCGACCCGGACTCGGGCGTTATGACCGCGGTCACCGTGATCGAGGCGGGCCCGTGCCCGGTCGTACAGGTCAAGACGGCCGACGCCGACGGGTACGACGCAGTGCAGCTCGCGTTCGAGGCGGTCGCCGAGCGCAAGCTCTCGAAAGCTGAGATCGGGCACCTCAAGAAGGCCGGTTTCGGCCCGCACCGCCACATCGTGGAGCTGCGGGGCGAGAGTGGCCTCGCGGTCGGCGAGACGGTCACGGTCGAGGCGTTCGAGCCCGGCGACGAGATCAAGATCTCGGGCATCTCAATCGGCAAGGGGTTTCAGGGCACCATCAAGCGTCACGGGTTCACCCGCGGCCCGGTGTCTCACGGCTCGCACAACGTCCGCAAGCCGGGCTCGATCGGGGCGTCTGCGTATCCCTCGCGCGTCTTCAAAGGGATGAAGATGTCCGGCCGCATGGGCGGCACCCGCGTCACGCAGCCGGGGCTCGTCGTGCATGAGGTGGATCTCGAGCGCAACCTACTCCTTGTCCGGGGCTCGGTTCCTGGTGCAGCCAGCGGTCTCGTGGAGATTCGGAGCGCCTGATGGCTTCGTCTCCCAAGGCACCCGTGCTCGGCGGTGCGAAGCAGCAAGAGGTCTCGCTCGAGGCATCCGTCTTCGCGGTCGACGTCAAGCCGCATCTTCTGCACGAGACGGTCCGCGCCGAGCTGAACGCGGCACGCGCCGGGACGCGCGGCGCAAAGACCCGCGGTCTCGTCGCCGGCGGCCGGTCGAAGCCATGGCGTCAGAAGGGCACAGGTCGCGCGCGCGCAGGGACGACCAGGGCGCCGCACTGGACGGGCGGAGGAGTCGCGTTCCTCCCGGGAATGCGCAACTTCGAGGTCAAGGTCAACCGCAAGGCGCGGCGCGCGGCGCTGCGCGGCGCTCTGAGCGATCATGCAACCAAGGGCACGCTCGCGATTCTCGACGGCTCCGGCTTCGCTGAGCCGTCAACGCGGAAGGCCGCAGACCTGCTCGCCGGCTGGGGCGATCGCCCGACACTAGTCGTCGTCACCGAGGACGAAGAGGTTCTCGTCAAGTCGTTCCGCAATCTCGAGAAGGTCCTCGTGACCGCTCCGAGTGAGCTCGAAGTGGCCTCCCTGCTGTGGGCGCGCTCGTTGGTCGTCAGTGAAGCGGCTCTGCCGCTCGTCCTGGCGCGCGCAGGCGCAGGCGTGGAGGAGGCAGCGCAATGAGTCTTCATCCGAATCAGGTCTTGCTGGCGCCCGTGGTCTCGGAGAAGAGCTACTCGCTCATCACCGACCGCAAGTACACCTTCAAGGTGCACGAGGACGCGCACAAGACCCAGATCCGACAGGCGGTCGAGGAGCTCTTCGAGGTCAAGGTGCAGGCCGTGAACATCGTCAAGGTGCAGTCGAAGCCCAAGCGCCGCGGAGCCAGCCAGGGCCGGCGTCCAGGCTGGAAGAAGGCGATCGTCCAGCTTCGCGAAGGCCACGAGATCGAGATCTTCGAGGGGGCCGCCGTCTGATGGCCTTGAAGAAGTACAAGCCGACGAGCCCGGGGCGCCGCTTCATGACGGTCTCGGGATTCGAGGACATCACGAAGTCCGAGCCGGAGAAGTCGCTCCTCGAGCCGCTGACCAAGAAGGGCGGACGCAACAACCGCGGCCGGATCACCACGCGCCATCAAGGTGGCGGCCACAAGCGTCGCTTCCGGACGATCGACTTCAAGCGCACGAAGGACGGGGTTCCCGCGAAGGTCGCCGCGATCGAGTACGACCCGAACCGGTCTGCGCGGATTGCGCTCCTCCATTACGCGGACGGCGCCAAGGCCTACATCCTGGCTCCGGCACGACTTCGCGTTGGCGCGATGGTCGAGTCCGGTCCCGAGGCGGACATCAAGCCCGGTAACGCGCTTCCGCTCGCGAACATCCCGACCGGCACGCTCGTCCACTCGGTCGAGCTCAAGCCAGGTCAGGGCGGCCGTATGGCGCGCTCAGCCGGCTCGTCGGTTCAACTCGTCGCCAAGGACGGTGAGCACGGCGTGCTGCGGCTCCCTTCGGGTGAGTTGCGCCGCGTGCTGCTCACCTGCCGTGCCAGCGTCGGGCAGGTTGGGAACACGGATCATGCGAATCAATCGAGCGGCAAGGCCGGCCGCAGCCGTTGGCTCGGGAAGCGTCCCACGGTGCGCGGGTCGGCAATGAACCCTGTCGACCACCCGCACGGCGGCGGCGAGGGCAAGAGCAAGGGCGGCCGTCACCCGGTCACCCCGTGGGGCGTGCCGACGCTCGGCAAGCGCACGCGCCGCAAGCACAAGGAGTCCGACAAGCTGATCGTCCGCGGCCGTCGCCGCGGCAAGGAGAGGAAGCGGTAGGTGCTCCTCGAGGCGATGTCATACGTGCCTCTGCCGGCTGCAAAGCGGCGCCATGCGTCGTCCTCAGTCGCGCCCGTACTTGCCAGTACGAGCGCTCCCTGCGTCCTTGCCTGGCTTGCTTTTCGCTCGGCAGAGCCACGTCAACATCACCTCAAGGAGCACTAGTGTCACGCTCGTCCAAGAAAGGGCCTTTCATCCAGGACCGGCTGCTGAGCCGAATCGAGGCAATGAACGCCACCGGGGAGAAGCGGATGATCCGCACCTGGTCGCGGTCCTCGACGATCTTCCCCGACATGGTCGGGCACACGATCGCGGTCCATGACGGCCGCAAGCACGTGCCGGTCTTCGTGACCGAGCAGATGGTCGGGCACAAGCTCGGTGAATTCGCACCAACTCGAACGTTTCGCGGCCACTCGGGCGATCGCCAGACGCAGGTCAAGAGGAAGTAATGGCCGCTTCGGGAGATGACACCATGAAGGTGCGCGCACAGGCGAAATGGGTGCGCACGTCCGCGCGGAAGGCGCGACTCGTGCTCGATCACATCCGCGGGCGCAGCGTTCCCGAGGCACGCACCATCCTCGCTTTCACGCAGCGTGCTGCGGCAACCGACATCGAGAAAGTGCTTCGTTCCGCTGTCGCGAACGCAGAAGCCAACCACGGTCTCGACGGCGACGACCTCGTCGTGGAGGCGGCCTATGCGGACGAGGGGCCAACCCTCAAGCGCTGGAAGCCGCGCGCGCGAGGCCGTGTCAACCGGATTCGCAAGCGCACGTGTCACGTGACGCTCGTGCTCGCCGAGCGGCCCGAGACGAGTACCCCCAGGCGCCGACGCGCTGCGTCCACAGCCGAGAAGGCGGCGCCCGAGGCCGCTTCCGGCGAGTCGAAGCCCAAGGCGACAACGCGAAGACGAAAGAAAGAGGCGGTGGCGTAGTGGGCCAAAAAGTGCATCCTGGCGGGTTCCGAGTTGGCGTCATCCACGACTGGAAGTCGAACTGGTGGACCGGCAAGGCGGAGTTCGCGGACTACCTGCTCGAGGACGTCAAGATCCGCAAGCACATCCTCGGCAAGCTCTCGCACGCCGGACTCTCCGACATCCTGATCCGTAAGGACAAGCAGCGGATCACGATCGACATCTACACCGCTCGCCCAGGGATCGTCATCGGGAAGTCGGGCGTCGAGGTGGATGCACTTCGTCGTGAGCTCCACGCGGTCACGAAGAAAAACGTCCACATCAACATCAACGAGATCAAGCGCCCCGAGCTCGACGCAAAGCTCGTCGCGCAGTCGATCGCCGAACAGCTCGAGAACCGCGTGAGCTTCCGACGCGCCATGAAGCGCTCGCTCGCCTCCGCGATGCGCTCCGGCGCGCAGGGCATCAAGATCAAGGCTGCAGGGCGACTCGGCGGCGGCGAGATGAGCCGGCGTGAGATGTACTCCGAAGGGCGTGTGCCGCTGCACACGATTCGCGCGGACATCGACTACGGCCAGGCCGAGGCGACAACGACCTTCGGCAAGATCGGCGTCAAGGTCTGGGTCAACAAGGGCGAGATCATGCCCGAGGGTTACGAGGCCCCAGGTGCGCGCGACGGGCGCCTCGGTGACCAGGATCAGGCACGGCGCCGGCGCGGTTCCTCGTCCGAAGGCCTCGGGGCATCGCGAGAAGGCCGCGGTCGCGCAGTTGACCGGGAAGGTCTCGGCCTCGCCCCGCGCAAAAAGCGCGGAGCGCGCCCTGCCGGCGGTCGGCCGGGGCAGCGTCCCCGCAGCGACTTGAGCGCTGGGCCGGTCGCCTCCGAGGCGCAAGCGCCCGCAACGGAGCCCGAGGTCCAGATCGATGTCACGCCGGAGGCGCCCGCGCCGACGCCTGAGGTGCAGCTCGACGCCGTACCGGAGTCGAGCACTGAAGCAGGGGCAGACAGCTGATGCTGATGCCGCGCAAGACCAAGTTCCGACGGCACCATCGTGGTCGTCGGCGGGGCACAGCCAAGGGGCAGACCACCGTGCAGTTCGGCGACTTCGGACTCAAGGCACTCGAGACGGGGTGGGTCACGAACCGCCAGATCGAGGCTGCCCGAATCGCGGCGACGCGGAAGATTCGCAGGACCGGGAAGGTCTGGATCAATCTCTTCCCGGACAAGCCCGTGACCAAGAAGCCTGCCGAGACTCGCATGGGCTCGGGCAAGGGCTCACCCGAAGGGTGGGTTGCGGTGGTCAAGCCGGGTCGCGTGATGTTCGAGTTGGCCGGGGTTCCGGAGCCGCTCGCGAAGGAGGCGCTTCGCCTGGCCAGCCAGAAACTCCCGCTAAAGACGAAGTTCGTACGACGGGAGGCGGATCTCTTTGAGAGCTAGAGAGCTTCGAGCCCTGACCGATGACGAGCTCCTCCGCAAGATGGCCGAGACGCGCCAAGAGCTCTTCAACCTCCATTTCCAGACCGCTACAGGCGTGCTCGAGAACAGTGCGCGCCTGCAACATGCCAAGCGGGAGATCGCCCGCATCCTGACCGTCCAGAACGAGCGTGAACGAGGAAAGACACATGCCTGACGAGACCGAGAACGTGAACAAGAACGAAGAGACCGAGGACGTGGTCGAGACGACCGAGCCGGAGACCGTCGAGCCGGAGGCGGAAGCCGAGGTCGTCGCCGAGCCCGAGCCTGACGCCGAGCCAGAGGCAGAGCCTGACGCCGAGCCCGAGCCTGACGCCGAGCCAGAGGCAGAGCCGATGGCCGCGGAAGCCGAGCCGGTCTCCGAGACAGAGGAGCCGGAGGCTGAGGTTGAGGGCGAGCCCGAACCGGCCGCTGAGCCAGAGGCAGAGCCGATGGCCGCGGAAGCTGAGCCGGTCGTCGAAGCCGACGAGTCCGCGCTGGAGCCTGTTGCCGACGCGGAGGAACCCGCCGTGCCCGCTGAGGTCGTCGCTGGGCCCGCGGGTGTCGAGGCAGCTCCTGCGCGCAAGAAGAAGAAGCGGCTGCCGCGCTCGCTTCGTCCCCAGCGAACGAAGACGAAGCGCGAGAAGCCGGCCGAGCGCAACCCGATTACGCGCCTGCCGAAGCTGGAGCACTCGCGCGGTCGCCGACAGGAGCGCCGGGGCAGGGTCGTGTCCGCGAGCGCTGACAAGACAATCGTTGTTCGCGTCGACGTCGCAAAGGCGCATCCGAGGTACAAGAAGGTGATCAAGCGGAGCACGAGGTTCCACGCACACGACGAGGAGAACCAGGCCAAGGTGGGCGACATCGTCCGCATCGTCGAGACGAGGCCCCTCTCGCGGATGAAGCGCTGGCGCCTCCAGGAGATCGTGGAGGCCGCGAAGTGATTCAGCAAGAATCGCGTCTCCGGGTTGCGGACAACACAGGGGCTCGTGAGATCCTCTGCATTCGCGTGCTCGGCGGGTCGCACCGGCGCTATGCGCGGGTAGGCGACGTGATCATTGCTACGGTGAAGGCGGCCACGCCCCAGGGTGCGGTCAAGAAGGGCGAAGTCGTACGAGCGGTCGTCGTTCGGACGAAGAAGCCCTACAGCCGGGACGACGGCACACTCATCGGGTTCGACGAGAACGCCGCCGTCCTCATCGACACGCAATCCAACCCGCGCGGGACACGCATCTTCGGGCCCGTCGCGCGCGAGCTTCGCGAGAAGAACTTCATGAAGATCGTCAGTCTCGCGCCGGAGGTTCTGTAGATGGCCACGAAGATGAAGGTGAAGAAGGGCGACATGGTGCAGATGATCACCGGCAAGGATCGCGGGAAGCGCGGCCGGGTGCTCGAAGCACGCCCTTCCGAGCGACGGGTCATCGTCGAGAACCTCAACGTCCAGAAGCGACACACGCGCCCGCGCCCAATTCGGGATTCCTCGCGCATGGGCGGCGCACAAGTGGTGCCTGGCGGCATCCTCGACAAGGCCGCCGCCGTGCCGGTGTCGAACGTCATGGTCGTCTGTCCGGTCTGCGGCGACCCGACCCGGGTCGCGATGGCCGAGAAGGAGATCAAGGGCGAGATCGTCCGCGTGCGCGTTTGCAAGCGCGAAGGCTGCGGCCAGGAGATCGACAAGTGACGACCGCCGCACCGACAGCAGAGACGTACGCGCCGCGGCTCAAGGAGCGGTACGAGAGTGAGATTCGCCCGCGGCTCCACGAAGAGCTCGGCGTCTCCTCCGTCATGGAGGTTCCCCGCGTCACGAAGATCACGCTGAACATGGGCGTCGGCGAAGCCAAGACGGACGCGAAAGCGCTCGACGCGGCCATCGACGAGCTCACGATCATCTCCGGGCAGCGCGCACAAGTGAGGCGCGCGACCAAGTCGATCGCAAGCTTCAAGCTGCGCGAGGGAATGCCCGTCGGCGCACGCGTGACGCTGCGCGGAGCGCGCATGTACGAGTTCCTCGACCGGCTCGCATCGATCGCTCTTCCACGCATTCGAGACTTCCGAGGACTCGACCCCGGGTCGTTCGACGGGCGAGGCAACTACTCGATCGGGATCCGGGAGCAGATCATCTTTCCCGAGGTCGACTACGACAAGGTCCCGTCGATCCGCGGGCTCGACATCGCGATCACTACATCGGCGACGTCGGACGAGCACGGTCGCGCCCTGCTGGGCGCGCTGGGGCTGCCGTTCGCCGCCTCGAGAAGGGAACAGTAAGTGGCCAAGAAGTCGCTCGTCGCCAAGCAAAAGCGGAAGTCCAAGTACGAAGTGCGGGCCTACACGCGCTGCACCCGGTGCGGCCGCCCGCGTGCGGTCTATCGCAAGTTCGGAGTGTGTCGAATCTGCTTGCGCGAGCTCGCGCATCAGGGCGCGATCCCCGGGATGACGAAGTCGAGCTGGTAGGAGGAAGAAACGTGCTCACGGACCCCATCGCTGACATGCTGACCCGCATCCGCAACGCGAATCGCGCGTTGCACGACTCCGCGTCGATGCCGACCTCCCAGATCAAGCAGGAGATCGCCCGCATCCTCAAGGACGAGGGTTACATCAAGGACTACCGCGTCGTCGAAGCCACGGACGACAAGGGCAAGCCGCTCCCGTACCGCATGCTCGTCGTCGAGCTGAAGTTCGCGCGAGATCGTCGCCGCGTCATCACCGACCTCAAGCGAGTCTCCAAGCCGGGGCGGCGTGTCTATGCCGGCAAGGACAGGCTTCCTCGCGTGCTCGGAGGGCTCGGCACCGCAATTATGTCCACCTCGACCGGAGTGATCACCAACCGCCAGGCCGCCGAGCGCGGCGTCGGCGGTGAGGTCATCGCCTTCGTTTGGTAATGCGCTTGCTGGCGCAAACGCATTACAGGAAAGCGAAATGAGCAGAATCGGAAGACGTCCAATCGAAGTTCCCGCTGGCGTAAAGGTGGCGATTTCGCCTGGCCAGGTCCAGGTCACCGGCCCGCTCGGCGAGTTGAGCCAGGTCGTCCCGGGTCGCATGCAGATCGAGCAGACGGAAACCGAGATCCTCGTGACGAGGCCGACTGAGCGCGGGCAGGACCGCGCGCTCCACGGGCTCACCCGCACCCTCATCGCGAACATGGTCGAGGGCGTTATGAACGGTTATGAGAAGCACCTCGAGATCCAGGGCGTCGGCTACCGGGCGCAGCTCAAGGGAACCGACCTCGAGCTCGCCGTCGGCTACTCGCACCCGGTTCTCATCAAGCCGCGCAGCGGCATCTCGTTCGACGTCCCCAGCCCGACGCAGGTCGTCGTCAAGGGAATCGACAAGCAGATGGTCGGTCAGACGGCCGCTGAGGTTCGCAAGGTGCGACCGCCCGAGCCGTACAAGGGCAAGGGCATCCGCTATCGGGACGAGCTCGTTCGCAGGAAGGTCGGAAAGCGCGCATGACGACCCTCACAAAGCGTGAGGCGCGCATGCGCCGTCATCGTCGTGTTCGCGGGAAGGTTTCTGGGACGGCAGAGCGGCCGCGCCTCGTCGTCTTCCGCTCGAACCGAGGGATCTTCGCGCAGCTCGTCGACGACGAGACCGCGCGCACGCTCGCCTCGGCGAGCTGGACGTCGATCGGCAAGATGTCCGGCGCAAAGACCGAGCAGGCGACGGCGGTCGGCAAGGCACTGGCCACAGCTGCGAAGTCGGCCGGGATCGAACGTTGCGTGTTCGACCGCGGCGGCTATCTGTTCCACGGACGCGTCAAGGCGCTCGCCGAGGGCGCGCGAGAGGGAGGACTCCAGTTTTGAGCACGACCCATGCAAACGAGTCCCGCGAGCTCAAGGAGCGGGTCATCGAGATCAACCGGGTGGCCAAGGTCGTCAAGGGCGGTAGGCGGTTCTCTTTCACCGCGCTCGTCGTCATCGGAGACGAGGTGGATCGCGTCGGCCTTGGCTACGGAAAGGCGCGCGAGGTCCCGCTGGCCATCTCGAAGGCCGTCGAGGACGCGAGGAAGAATCTCTTCACCGTGCCGAAGCACGGTCAGACGATCACGCACGAGATCGTCGGCCGGTTCGACGCTGCGCGCGTGGTGCTGCGCCCGGCGAGCGAAGGCACGGGCGTCATCGCGGGTGGCGGCGTTCGCGCCGTCCTAGAGCTCGCCGGGATTCGCGACGTGCTCTCCAAGAGCATCGGGACGACCACGCCGATCAACATGACGCGCGCGACCGTGAACGGCCTGCGTCGCCTGGTGCGCCCTGAGGATGTCGCACAGCTTCGTGGCAAGACGATCGCGGAGGTCCTGCCCGTGTCGAGCGCCGCGCGCGCCGCACGTCTGGCGGCGGCCGAGGCAGCCGCAGCGGCTGCTGAGAGCGCGCAGGTCGACGACGCGCCCGTGGTGGAGACGGAGACCGCAGAGTGAGCTCGTTCAAGATCACCCAGGTCCGAAGTGGGATCGGCCAGTCCGATCGCCACCTGGGCACGCTGCGCGCGCTCGGCCTCGGCAAGATCGGCCGCAGCGCCGAGCACAAGGACTCCCCGCAACTCCAAGGCATGCTGCGACAGGTTCGGCACCTGATTCGGATCGACGGGAAGTAGGCAGCGATGAGCGACGAGCTGAATCTCTCCAACTTGAAACCCGCCCAGGCGTGCAAGGATCGCAAGCGCGTCGGGCGCGGTCTCGGGTCCGGCAAAGGGCGCTATTCCGGCCGCGGCATCAAGGGTCAGAAGTCCCGCTCGGGCTCGAACAAGATGCCGGCCGGCTTCGAGGGCGGCCAGATGCCCATCGACATGCGCATCGGGAAGCTCCGCGGAAACACGTCTGCGGACGCCATGCCGATTGGTCCGTTCCGCACGTACAACCAGCCGGTCAACGTCGGTGATCTCGAGCAACGTTTCGAGGCCGGAACCGACGTCACGCTCGAGGCCCTCAAAGCCGCCGGGCTCGTGCGCAAGCTCTCGGTGGATGTCAAGGTTCTCGGAGAGGGCCAGCTCACCAAACAACTCTCGGTGACCGCGCACTCGTTCTCGAAGTCGGCAGTCGAGAAGATCGAAGCCGCCGGTGGCACCGTGGTTCGGCTTCGCGAGCCGGTCGCGAGGAAGAAGAAACGGCACAAGACGGCTTCTGCGCCGGTCGCCGAAGAGCCCGAGGTCGCCGCAGAGCTGGAGGCTGAGGTCGAGGGCGAGCCCGAGGAGGCAAAGGCAGAGAGCCCGGAGAGCGGGTCATGAAGACCACAGACACCGCGGCCGCGGAGCGGACGCCTTCAGGGATCTTCGCGCGAC
>JBCKBY010000029.1:0-21323 GCA_038910715.1 Gaiellaceae bacterium | reverse complement strand
CGTCGTCGGCGTCCAGATAGTGAACGTCTCCGGTGGCCACGAGCGGAAGACGCGTCTCCTCGGCCAAGGCGATGAGACCCGGGTTGATCTGGTTCTGCTCGGCGAGCCCCGCGTTCTGGAGCTCGACATAGGTCGACTCGCGCCCGAAGATCTGCACGAGCCGGTTGAGGTCCTCGCGCGCATCCTTCGGCCGCTCTTCGACGAGTGCGCGCGACACGCGCCCGGAGAGGCAACCTGAGAGCGCGATCAGCCCCGTCGCGTGGCCGGAGAGGAGTTCCCAGTCCACCCGCGGCTTGTAGTAGTAGCCCTCGAGATATGCGAGCGAGGAGAGCTTGATGAGGTTTGCGTAGCCCTCGTTCGACTCGGCGAGGAGCGTCAGGTGCGCGTACCCCTTCGTCTGGGCCCGACGGTCGTCGGCGACATACACCTCGCAGCCGATGATCGGCTTGATCCCGGCCTTCCGCGCCTCGCGGTGGAGTTCGACGGCACCGGCGAGGGAGCCATGATCGGTGAGCGCGACGGCCGGCATCTCGAGCCGCTTCGCCTTCTCCACGAGGGCCGGGATACGGCACGCCCCGTCGAGAATCGAGTACTCCGAGTGGACATGGAGGTGGACGAAGGGTTGCGCCACGGGAGGCCCACCTTACTGGCCGGGTGTGACGTGATCGGTTGCGCGCGTTTGCGGCGTCGACGTGTCGCTCAGGAGTTGTCGCCGGACCAGAGCGAGTCCGCGAGCCGACGCCACTCGTCTCGAAGATCGGCCCTGCCCGTCACGCGCTGGAGCTCCCAGTACACGCGCACGAGCGCTCCGAGATCGGCGTCTGCGCCGGCGGATCGTCCTTCGTCGAGCACCCGAACGTACCACGAGCCGGAATCGATGCCGAGCTCGGATGCGAGGACGAGCGCACGGTCGCGAAGCGAGTCGGTCGGGGATTCGAGACGAGCCATGACCGAGCTATCGGCAGGAGCGCGAGGCCGATTGAGATCGGTCCCCCGGACGGGGTACGAAGCGGACCGCCACACTGTGGCTTCGTGCGCCCGCCGACCATCATCGAACCGGGTCGGCTGATCGCCGGTCGCCATCCGTGCGGCTGGGGCCCGGAGAATGCGCCCGCCGAGGTGCGCGACCTCGCGTCCGCCGGCGTCACGCTCTTCCTGGATCTCACGCAGGACGGCGAGCTCGAGCCGTACGCATACCTCGTGTCGCCGCCCTCACGCCATGTGCGGATGTCCATCCGCGACTTCTCGGTGCCCATGCACGACCGCCTCATCGACACGCTCGACGAGATCGACGCGGAGCTTCGAGCTGGCGGCCTCGTCTACGTGCACTGCTGGGCGGGATGCGGGCGTACCGGCGTCGTCGTCGGCGCATGGCTCGTGCGTCACGGGACGCCGCCGAACGACGCACTCGCGCGCATCGCCGAGGCGCGCGGCCTCGGCTGTCCGCAGACGCTCGAGCAGCGGATGATGGTGCTCGGCTGGCAAGCGGGCGAGTAGCCGGCACGACTCCCTGAGACGGGTGAGCGAGGGCTCGACTCCTAGCCCCGATACCCCAGGAAGAGCATGACCGCCGGGTTCGTGGACTCCGCGCTGGTCGCGTCGAGGGGACGCAGGGCGAGGCGTGCCCGAATCTGCTGAAAGCTCAGGTCGGCTCGGCGAGCGCTCGCTCGACGAAGCGCTTGTAGCGCGCATAGAAGACCTGGACGCGCGACTGCGTGTGACCGAGATCGCGACCGGCGACGAGAGGACGGCCAAGGAGCTTCGTAAAGCCCTCGAAGCGATCGCGAAACACGACCCGAAACTCGGAGAGCGCCTGACCGACCGCGTCGACGTCGTCGCCGACAGGCTCAACACCGTGGCGACGACGATCTCGACGACGGCAGCGTCGCTCGCAGGGAAGGACGGCGAGATGGTGGGCCTTCGTCGCGAGCTCACGCGCGTCGACGCGAAGATCGAGGCGCTCACCGCCGACTGGCGCAGCAACGGCCGCTCTAGCGAGATAGACGAGCTTCGACGTGCCATCGCCGCGCTCTCGAGTGAACGTACGGAGCACGCGAGCGACAAGCGTGTCGCCCAGATCAGCGGAAAGATCGATTTCCTCGACGAGCGGATCGACACACTGGCGACCACCGTGGCCACGACGGCTGCGGGTCTCGCGGGGCGCGAGGGCGACGTGTCAGCCCTCCGCAAGCGCTTCGACGTCGAGGTCTCGCAGGTCGCTCGAGATCTGGCCGAGCTGCGCAAGACGGGAGGACCGGACGAGGCCGAGTCGCAGCTGGGCACGCTCTCCGATGCCGTCGCCAGGACCGCACAGGATCTCGCCCGACGACGGCAGGAGACAGCAGAGCTTCGAGCCCTGTTCGACGACGGGCATGCGCGGCTCGACTCCGCGGTCGTCGAGCTTCGTCGATCGCTCGGCGAGGCCGTCACCAGGGTCAATGCGATCGAGAGCACATCCGGTGCGCAGGCTCTCGTCTCGCTCGAGCGGGAGGTCGCGGAGGCCGGTGCGCGGATCGAGACGCTTTCCGACCAGCTCGAGGCCCTCGGGGCCGCCGTCGAGACCGCGGTCGCGGCCGGCAAGGAGAAGGAACGTGAGATCGCGGCACTCGGGCGCAGGTTCGAGCAGGCGAGCTCTTCCGTCGACGAGCTCGTCACCGATCTCTGCGACGCCATCGAGACAATGCCCGGCGCGACTGCCGGTACCTCGGCGCTCGAGTCCGGGCTGGGCGAGCTCGAGCTACGGGTCACCGATCTGACCGAAAGCCTCACTTCAGTCACTCGCGAACGAGGCGCCGCAGCAGCCGAGCTCGCGCGCACGACTGCGTTCTGGTCCGGCGAGTTGTCGTCCATCGAGGCGCGCTTCGACGAGCTCGGCGGTCGCCTCGATTCACTCGAGGACGACCGCAGAGCCACCGTCCCCCCGGCATCGGCGGTCACGGGCGATGGGAGGTTCCGGCTGGAGGTCCGCGCGCTGGAGCTCCGCATGGATCACACGGAAGCCGCCGCCCGTGAGAACCGCGAGGCCGTCCTCACGCAGCTCGAGCGCCTCGCCTCGCGGGTCGATTGGCGACTCCACCGACTCGAGGGACGCCCACTTTCCTCCGAGGAGCAGGCACCGCAGATCGAGGCCCAGGTGGTGCCAATCCGCGGAACCGAGCCGTAGCCCGAAACCACCGTCGTCATGCGGCTGATCGACACTCTCTTCGCACTCCTCCGCCGGCGCAGCCCGAGAGCTCGCGGCCGCCTCGCCTACCGCGTGCTCTTCGACCTCGCCGTGTCGGAACGGCCTGCGACGCGTCGCTAGTGGACGTGTCCGTAAGTTCGGTCGTGATTGGCGGTTCGCAGACCGAGCAGCCCTAGGACGCAGGGAGCCCCGATACCAGAAGGTATCGGGGCGACTGAGGACGACGGGAAGCGACGCGTCTGCAGGCCGCCATGCACACCCCCGTACTTGCGGACGCGTCCACTAGTCCGCGATCGAGTACGCCATCAGGATGGCGTCGACGTACTCGCCCGCACGAGCGTAGTGCTCCTTGCGATAGCCCTCGCGCTCGAACCCGAACGACTCGTAAAGACGGATCGCGGGCTCATTCCACGGAAAGACGTGGAGCTCGAGCTTGCGGATACCCGAGACACGCGCCCAGCCGACCGCTTCGTCGAGCAGCATCATCCCGATCCCCTTCCTCCGGTACTGCTCGGCGACCATCAACCCGAGATCGGCGACGTGCCGGCTCGATGGATGAGGATCGCGCGAGAGCGAGAGCCTTCCAGCGATTCGGCCGTCGTCATCGGCCACGAACACCGCGGCATCCGGATGGCGCTGAACCGTCCGCAGGTACCTGCGCTCGTCGCTGACGGAGCGCCAGGTGTCGGCGGCGAGGATCCAACGTCCGCCCTCGCGACCCACCTCCTCCGCGAGCGCAACAAGAGCCGCCGCGTCGCCGGGCCCGGCTGTTCGGACGCGGATCATTCGACGACCAGCCCGACGCCTCCGCGCCGCGGATCGCCTGCGGCGAGCAGTTCTCCGGCTGCGGTTCTCTCGACGGCCTGCACCCCGCCGAAGAAGAGATTGATGCCTTCCCAACGGACGACGTCCCAGTCCGCGGGCAGCGCGGCAGCGTCCGCGTCCGACCATCCACCTTCGAGGTGCACGGTCGCACCGTCCACGTGCACGCGGGGCGCGCGAATTGCATCCGAGACGGGTGCGCCTCGAAGAATCCGCCACGTCACCTGCGCAATCGCGCCCGCCAGCCGCACCGAGCCTGCGCTGCCGATGACGAGCCTCGGGCGGCCGTCCTCGAGCACGATGGTCGGCGTCATCATGCTCGCGAGCCGTTCGCCGGGCAGATGCTCGCCCGGCCCGATGACGTCGAGCTCCCCTAGCATGTTGTTCAGCTGCGTGCCTCCGCGGAAGACCCCTGAGCCGGATCCCAGTGTCGACGAGAGCGCCGCGGCCATGCCCGACGCATCGACGACCGACACGTGTGTCGTCCCCGTCAAAGGGCCCGAGCCCGAAGCGCCGTACGCATCGGCGATGGCTCGCGCCTCATCCTCGAGAGTCGGCTCTACTGCAGCGTCGAGCAGCTCGAGGATGCGCTCGACCACGGCCCCGCCGAGCGACGGCTTCGGCATCGAGAGGATCCGGAACCCGCACGCGTGGATCTCGAGCGGAGCGGGAGCAGCGACGCGGTACGTGCGGAGATCCTCCTCGAACTCGGGAAGGAGCTCGTACACCGCCGAGGCGCCGGCGTCTCGCACACGCTCGAGCGTCGGGACGAAGTCGGCTGTGACCACGCGCGCAGGATCGCCGTAGACCCGACGGCCACTCTCCTCACGCAGGAGCACGCCTTCGAGAATCCGGTGGAGGAATGCGCGGGGCTCGTCACGGACGAAGCCTTCGCGCGCGAGGTCGACGGCTGGAGACACGAGCCGGGACCACTCCCGCGTCGCGTAACGCCGATGCGCTTCCTCCAAGCCCGCGAGCAATCCGGGGACCGCGACCGATCCGAGTCCGATGTGGAACACCTGCGTCCCGGAGTCGCCGAAGTCGATCAGGACCTCGTCCATACGTCCCAGCCGTGTCGTCGGAACACCGAAGAAGCAGTCGAAGACCGTGGTCTCCCCACGGGGCTCATGCACCAGCAGGAACCCGCCACCGGCGGGGCCGGTCAGCGGGCCCTCTGTGACGAATGCCGTGAACGCCGCCGCGAGCAGCGCGTCTACCGCGTTGCCGCCCTCGCGCAGCACTCGCGCGCCTGCCTCAGCCGTCAGAGGGTGGCCTGCTGCGATCGCGCCGCGCATTGGAGGAGGGTACTTCGGCTCGACGTCTCCCGAGCCCGTCGCCCTCAGAGCTACTCGGAGCTCAGGAAGGACGGCAGCTCGTGATCGCCGGCGGGCTGCGAATACGAAGGTGTCTCGAAGCCGGCACGAGCAGCCCGCCGTCGAGAGCCTCCGAGTCCCGTCGCGACGACCGTGACCCAGACCTGGCCTGTCAACCGCGGATCCACCGTCGCTCCGAAGATGATGTTCGTCTCGTCCGTCGCGGTCTGTCGGACGACCTCGGCCGCGTCGTGGACGTCGACCAGCGAGAGGTCGTCGCCTCCTGCGATCGAGAGCAGGATGCCGCGCGCACTGACGATCTCCGCGTCGATCAGCGGTGAGCCGAGAGCGCGCTCCGCGGCCTCGCGGGCGCGGTCAGGACCACTCGAGTAGCCGATACCCATCAACGCAGAGCCGGCGTCCTGCATCACCGTGCGCACGTCGGCGAAGTCGAGATTGATGAGCCCGGGGGTCGTGATCAGGTCGCAGATGCCCTGCACGCCCTGCCGGAGGACATCGTCGGCGATCTTGAACGCGTCGACCATCGAGGTCGAGCGATCGAGCACCTCGAGCAGGCGGTCATTCGGTATGACGATGACGGTGTCGCACGCGGCTCTCAGTTCCTCCACGCCGCGCTCTGCCGCCGTACGCCGCCGCGTCCCTTCGAAGCGGAAGGGTGTTGTGACGATCCCGACGGTGAGTGCGCCGAGCTCACGGGCAATGCGGGCAACGACCGGCGCGGCGCCCGTGCCGGTGCCTCCTCCCTCCCCTGCCGTGACGAAAACCATGTCGGAGCCACGCAGTGCGGCTTTCAGCTGGTCGACGGCCGCCTCGGCCGACTCGCGGCCGACACCTGGATCGGCTCCGGAGCCCAACCCATGCGTCACCCCCTCGCCGATCGAGATCTTGGTCGGCGCGTCCGAGACTGCGAGTGCCTGGAGATCCGTGTTCACGGCGACGAAGTCGACCTGCGAGATACCGGCATCCATCATCCGGTGGATCGCGTTCAGGCCGGCGCCACCGACTCCGACCACGCGAATCGCGGCGATGTACGCCGCACCCTTCGGCGGCGGAACACGGTGAAGACGCGGCGCGGGCTCGAGCATGGTCTGGAAATACCTCGCGGCGGCTCTGGAAGCCGCCGCCTCGGACGGGACCTCTTCTACCGGTGGATCCGCTGCCGCGGTCACCGGCGGCTCGGCGGCTGACCCCTCGAAGTCGTGCACGTGTTCGACCGTCTCCTCGAGAGCCGCCTGCGCGCGGGGGTCGGGCGCGGGCTCATCGCCGGGCTCGCTCTCGGCAGATGCATCCTGCTGGCGCTGTGCAGCCTCGGTCTTGCGGAAGAGCTCGGCGAGCGGGCCCTCACGCATCGTCGCGCGCTTGCGCGCCATCGAGCACCTCCTTCGCGAGGTCGCGGTAGCCCTGTGCCGCCGGGCCAGACGGCTCGTAACGGAGAATCGAGCTTCCCTTCACCGGGGCCTCCGCGTAGCGAATGGTCTTGCGGATGCGGGTCTTGTAGACGAGGTCGCCGAAGTGCTCCTCGAGGATCTCGATCGCCTCGCGTGCGTGCAGCGTCCGGCCGTCGTACATCGTGGGAACGATCCCCTGGACGTGAACGCGCGTATTGAGGTTCTCGCGCACCATCGCCAGCGTGTTCTCGAGCTGGACGAGCCCGCGCAGCGAGAGGTACTCGCACTGCACGGGCACGATGACCCCGTCGGCCGCGACGAAGGCGTTGATCGTGAGCAGGCCGAGCGAGGGAGGTGTGTCGATCAGGATGTAGTCGTAGCGGTCGCGCACCTCGACGAGCGCCTTCTCGAGGGCGCGCTCACGGCCGATCAATGCCGAGAGCGCCATCTCCGCCCCTGCGAGGTCGATCGACGCGACGGCGATGTCGACCTCGACGGTGTGGATC
Organism: Gaiellaceae bacterium; assembly: GCA_038910715.1. Classification (GTDB taxonomy): domain Bacteria; phylum Actinomycetota; class Thermoleophilia; order Gaiellales; family Gaiellaceae; genus GMQP-bins7. Next base: position 14,089 of record JBCKBY010000029.1, on the reverse strand, counting down.
ACGTCGGAGATCGGGACTCGGTGGACGAGCACGTCGAACATCGACCGCTCGATGGCGTCGGGGTTCATCCCCTGGCTCATGGTGAGATTGCCCTGGGGATCGAGGTCGATGACGAGAACGCGCTTCCCCGTCTCGCGCAACGCAACGCCGAGGTTCAGCGTCGTCGTCGTCTTCGCTACACCATCCTTCTGGTTCGCGAACACGATGACGTTCGCCATCACAGCGCCCTCGCTTTGTGGGATGGGCGCAGGATCCGGAGCCGGAACCGCGTGGAGGCGAGGCGAGGACTCCTCGACCTCGACCGGTGCCGGGTCGACAGTGGGCTCGGCCCGCGATTGGGATCGCGACAAGATCCGTGACAGCGCCATAACCGCTTCACCTTCCCGCCTCCGCGTAAAACTCCTTCACGTCCTCCACGACGAGCGACGGAAGTCCCTACTCCGCTACCGCGGAGTGGGAGCGATCGGAGACTCGAAACGTCCTCATCAGTCCTCGCCGTCCCAGTAGTCGAGCTGCTCGCCGACCTTCGTAATCAGGCCGAGGCCGATGAAGTAGACCTTGCCCGATCGCGGGTAGTAGCAGACCTCACCGGGCTCCCGCGTGCCGTACATCAGCAACGTCATCCCACTCTCGCCGCCTCGAAACGCGTGCGCCACGCCCGTGCCTGGCGGTCGCGCAACCACTGATCCGGCACGGACCGAGTGCTCCTCAACGCCCCCTTTCTCCCACAGCAGGAGCTGACCACTCCCGTCGAGCACGACGAAGATCTCCTCCTCGAGCGAGTGGCAGTGCGGCGGCATGCTCAGCATCCCAGGGAGCACCTCGCAGTGCCGAAGACCGGTCCGCTGCGAACCCACGGCCTCGCCCAAGAGGCGTATTCGCCGTCCGATCGTCGTCATGATGCGCTCGAACGACTCCACGTCGGCGACGTTGACGATGTTCGCGGGCCGCGGCGACAACTCGGCGACTTCCGGAGGGCCAGCTGCAGCTTCCGGCGCCCAGGTCTCCCCGAGCCACGCGACCCCAGCCCGCGGGAGCCACGCGATGCCGCCCGCGTCCACCCGCTGCCCGAACGCGAGCACGTCGATCCCGTCGTCACCCGCCTGGAGCGTGTGCGCGTTCTGTAGCGGAAGGTGAACGAGGCAGTCTCCTTCACGCACCTCGTACGCGAGCGTGTCGTCGCGGTCCGACTGCACGGAGACGCCGGAGCCGGCGAGGACGAAGAAGATCTCCTCCTCGGCGCCCTCCTGGTGAAGCGGCGTCGACCACATTCCAGGATCCACCTGGATTCGCTGGACTCCCACCGACTGCGACGACCGGCCGGTCAGGTCCTGCCGCGTGCCCGCCATGTGGCCGCGCTCGCCGCGCCGGGTCTTGACGTCGTCCCAGTGCGAGATCACACGGCGATCATGTCATTTGGGAGCGCCGATCGCAGCGCCGCGACCGCGCGTTCTCCGGCCTCACCTCCTTCCGCCCGTGACCACGCCGTCGCATCGGCGACCAGCGCGCGGAGCTCAGCGACAATCTCGACCGGCGGCGCACCCGTCCGGTCGAGCGCCTCGATCCGCTCGAGCCGCTCGAGCACCGCGCGCGACTCTTCCATGCATCGACGGTAGCCGTGGCCGACGCGCAGATGGGTAACGCTTTTGAGCCGAGTCCGTGTCAGACAGCGGCGGCACGCAATGGTTCGCGCCGCGGCAGCCCGAGCAACTGTCGATCGAGGTCGTGCACGAGCTCAGCGCGGTCGCGAGAGCGCAGCACCGCGACGAGCGCCCGCCGAACAGCGTCGAGCACTGGCTCGTCCGCCTGCTCCCCACCAGCGAACGCCACGAGCTGCCCGTAGAGCTCCTCCCGCGCACCGCTGTCCTCTCCCAGAAGGACGGAGCACCGCATGGGCCACGTCTCACCGAAGAGGGCGGAAAGCGCGGCTCGGAGCTGCTCGGCGCGGAACGGCTCGTTCTGGAACAGCGAGAGCTCCCAGCGATCGAGCGCCTCTACGAGCCCGGGGTCGCCGTCTGCATCGCCCATCGCGGCGAGCACCTCGACGGCGATCGGCGTTCGAAATGCGTCCAGCCGGGACGGTTCACCCGGCGGCTGGGTTGCTGCGATCGGGAGCACCGGTTGAATCCCGAACGGCCGTCCGTCGAGGGTCTCGAAAAGGACGGGACCCGCCGCGAGCGCGGCGGATGTCGTCAGGCGCAGCGCGCTGACCGTGTCGGCAATCTCGGCTGAGGCGTCGCGCGGGGTGTCTCCGGCGTCCAACTCCTGGCGAAACTCGAGCACGCAGTTTCGGTCCGGCTCCCGACCGAAACTTTTCGGAAGGAGCCCTCTGGACTCGGGCCAGTGCGTCGAGAGCTCGCCGGTCACGAACGGCCGTATGGTCATGCCCGAGGCGAGCTCGGCGGGCTTGGAGAGCGAGATCCCAGAGAGCGGTGCAATCGCCGTGTAGCGACGGTGCTTCCCGTAGAGCGACGACTCGAGCTGTGCGTACGCGCGCTCGAACGACTCGTCGTCCCAGTCGAAGCCGCCGCACGCCTCCGCCATTGCGATGAGGAGGCCCAGGAGAACCGTGCGGAACAGCGCCTCATCCTCTGAGGCACGCGGGCCCGCGTGTGCATGAGCGAAGATCGAAGCGGCCGGCTCGCGGCGAAGCTCCTCGACGGCGAGCCGAGCATCCTCGCGAGCTCGCAGCATCGGCTCGCGCTCCTCGATGAACGCACGGACCAGCGGGCGCAACTCGTACAGCGCGGGCCCGCCACGCTGTACGTGCTCCTCGAACGCGAACGGGAGATCCCCACCCTCCTCGAGCTCACGCCCGAGCACCACGAACGAACCGAGGACGAACCCGCGAAGCAGCGGGTACAGGTGAGGCGCGCGCACGGGCACGTCTTCCGTTACGCGACCCGCGCCGCCTCTCCTGCGTCAGGGGGCCGCGAGTACGACGCGGAGACCGTCGACACGACGGAAATGCGCCTCGCCGCGATCGCCGACGAGAACTCCATAGCCGAGATGGACCGCAGTCGCCGCGACCTGGAGATCGTTTGCCGGAATCGCATCGCCCTGATGCCGCAGATCCGCGAAGAGCTCAGCCCACCGCTCGGCAATCTCGCGATCGAAGGGAACGAGCGGAACACGCGCGAGGAGCGAATCGATGCTCGAACGCATGCGCTCGGCGAGCCGCCCCTGCCCCATCAGCCGAACGCCGACGAGAACCTCCGCGAGAACGATCGCGGGCAGCGCGACGACCTCGCTGCCTCCCTCGTCGAACAATCGATCCCAGCTGGCGTCGACACGCTCGAATGCGATGAGCGCGCTCGAGTCGATTACGAGGCCCAAGGATCCTCGGGTGGCCTGTCGGCATCGTTGACGCGCTCGAGCGCGTCGGCGAACTCTGGATCCGGCCCACCCGCAGCCCTCCACGCCGCGAATGCCTCACGCAGGGTCGTCGGCGAGCCTTCTGGGACAGGCGTCAATCGGGCCACGGGATCGCCGTTGCGTTCGACGAGGTACGAGTCTCCTCGGTAGCGAACGCGTGCGAGGACGTCGCCGAGCGAGCGGGCGAGCTCCGTTGCGCTGATGCGATGCTCCATATCGGATCACAGTTTTACAGATTTCCGCAAAATACGCAATTGGCCAAATGGAGCACGCCCCCGCAGACTACGGCCGCAACACTGCGCGGCGCGGGCCGGCGAGGAAGCCCGCCTCGACCAGGAGCCCCATGACCTCCGACTCGACGACCGGAGCGCTGTCGAAGCGCTCGACCGCGAGCCGCTTCGCCCCTCCACCGCGCACGTACGCGACGAGGGCGGCGAAGGCCGAGCGAAGCCACTCAGGATCGGGCTCGCGAAGCGGCACGAGCGAACGCCCGCCGCGTTCCACAAAGAGCACGGCTTCCCCACCGAGCAGGACGACCCACGCTCCGGCGACTCGCGCGGCACGGCCCCCGGAGCGGCGTGGCCAGGGAATCGCGGCGCCGTACGGCGGCGCCGGATCGGCCGCTGCGAGCACGAGCGCGTCTCGTGCTGGAGCATGCAGATCCGCGGGGCGCAACTCGCGCAGGCGCTCGACAGCGCCCGGCAACGCGAACTGCGCTCCTCCGAGGCCTTCGACGAAATATCCACGCCTGCACACACCGAGCGTCTCCAGCACGCGAAGCTCCGAATAGACCGCGCCGTAGCCACCTCGGATGCCCTCACCGCGCACCCCGTCGCGCGTGACGATCCCTTGCCGCTCGAGCAGGAGCTCGGCGAGCGCGCGGCGGTCAGGTTCACCCGCGAACAGCGGCGCTGCAAGCGACCACCTGCCCTGGGTCGGCGAGGGCACTGTCGCCCGCGAGCGAGAGAAGCGTCGGGCGCGTCGATCCGGACGAGGTGCGTCGTGCCGCCGGGATGCGCGCAACGGTGCCCACGAGTCGTTCGCGACCTCTCCCGCCCACACGAGGTCCCAGAGCGCAGCGAGAGCCTCCGAGCCGTCGAGTTCGGTGGCCGCGACGAGATCGGCCCAAAACAAGGCTCCTTGGGCGAGTGCGGAACGCAGCGCGGCGTGGCTCGCTCCCTCGGCCGGCGGCTCTGCCGCCGGCCGTCCGAGTACCGGTGCGTCCTCGCGAAAATAGACGGCCACCCGATCGAGCCCGGCGCCGACCCACACCACTTCCCCCGACGCACAGAGCGCGTCGAGATCGACAGCGCGGTACCCGGGAACGCGGCGTTGCAACACGTCGCTCTCCCAGAGAGAGACCGGAAGTGCGACGCCTTGCAGCGGGACGAGCGCCTCCCGCAGCGTCTGGCGCCGCCCGATCCCGTGCCACGAAGGAAGAAACCGGCCGAATGCTGCCTGCTCGGCCGGCTCGACTTCACGCCGCAGCACCGCAAGGGTTGCGCGCCGGATCCGCCGGAGCACATCGGGATCGCACCACTCGCGCTCCGAGCCTCCCGGCCGGAGCTCGCCCCGAACGAGCTCGTCCGTTCTCTCGAGATCCGCGAGCTCGCGCTCGACCACGGCCGCGTCGAGCCCGAATCGATCCGCGAGCTCGGCCGTCGTGAACGGGCCGCGTGTCTTCGCAAAGCGGCGCACCACAGCTCGAAGCGGACGCTCCACCGAGTCGAGAAATGCTTGAGGAACTCCACCAGGGGGCACGACTCCGAAAGCGTCACGGACGAGACCGGCATCCTCGACTGCAGCGAACAGCTCGAGATCTCCGAGTCGCACACGAATCGCGCGACGCTCGCGAACGAGCGTCTCGGCGAATCCCCGGTCGTATTCACTGTCGACGAGCGGCCCGGCGCGACGGAGCAGGTCGTGAAGCTCATCCGCGTTTCTCGGCGTACGGCGGAGCGAGCGCTCCACATCTTGGATGGCTCCCGCGTCGAGCAGGTCACGGAGCTCCTCGATCCCCATCAGCTCACGGAGGAGCTCACGATCGAGGGAGAGCGCCCGGGCGCGGCGCTCTTCCGGAGGTGTGTCGTCCTCGTACATGTACGTGGCCACGTACTCGAAGAGAAGGGATGCCGCGAACGGCGACGCCGACGGCGTCTCGACCTCGACCAGATCGAGCCGGCGCGTGGAGATCCCCTTCAGGATCCCGCGCAGCGCCGGAAGGTCGAAGACGTCCTGCAGGCACTCGCGATAGGTCTCGAGAACGATCGGGAACTGCGGGTAGCGGCGAGCGCCCTGAAGCAGGCTCTGTGCTTTCAGGCGCTGCTGCCAGAGAGGTGTCCGTTGACCCGGCCGGCGGCGAGGAATGAGCAGGGCACGTGACGCGTTCTCGCGGAACCGGGCGCCGAAGAGCGCGCCCTGGGCGAGTTCCACCAACAAGAGATCCTCGATCTCGTCCGGATCGAGGACGAGATCCGAGACAGGAGGCGGCACGTCGGCGTCCGGGAAGTGGAGCGCGATCCCGTCGTCCGACCACAGGGACTGCACGTCCATGTCGAGGGAGTCACGCAGCCGGGCACGAAGAGCCATGGCCCAGGGTGCGTGCACGCGGCCACCGAACGGCGTCAACACGCAGACTCGCCAGTCACCGATCTCGTCTCGGAAGCGCTCGACCACGATCGACCGACCCGAAGGAACCACGCCGGTCGCCGACTCCTGCTCGCGCAGATAGGTGACGAGATTCCGCGCCGCCCGCTTGTCGAGCATGTACTCGCCTTCGAGCACTTCGCCCGCTCGCTCGTCCGACAGGGCCGCGATCTCTCGCGTAGCGCGACCGATCCTCTCGCCGAGCTCAGCCGGACGACCCACGCCCTCGCCCTTCCAGAAGGGAGCCACACCCGGAACGCCCGGGGCGGGAGACACGAGAACCCGATCCCGTGTGATCTCTTCTATCCGCCACGTCGAGGCACCGAGCAGGAATGTCTGGCCGGCCCGAGCCTCGTACACCATCTCCTCGTCGAGCTCGCCTACCCGCCCGCCTCCGTCGACGAGGAACACGCCGAAGAGGCCCCGGTCGGGGATCGTGCCTGCGTTCGTGACCGCGAGCCGCCTCGCCCCGGCCCGCCCTCGGACGACGCCCGCGGTGCGATCCCAGACGATCCGAGGTCGCAGCTCCGCGAACTCGTCGGACGGGTAGCGCCCGGAGAGCATGTCGAGGACGTTCTCGAGCTGAGCGCGCGAGAGGTCCGAGAACGGATACGCGCGGCAAACCAGCTCGTGGAGCTCATCCACCGAGATCTCCTCGTCGGCGCATACCGCGACGATCTGCTGGGCGAGGACGTCGAGCGGGTTGCGGGGGATACGCGTCTCCTCGATCTCCCCCTCCCGCATGGCGCGCGCGACGACGGCTGACTCGAGGAGATCGGCTCTGAACTTGGGGAAGATCCTGCCCTTCGAGACGGAATGGAGGTCGTGTCCGGCCCGCCCCACACGCTGAAGACCGCGGGCGACCGACTTCGGGCTCTCGACCTGGATGACGAGGTCGACGGCGCCCATGTCGATGCCGAGCTCGAGCGAGGAAGTCGCCACGAGGCACGGGATCTCGCCTCCCTTGAGCAATTCCTCGACAACAAGCCGCTGCTCCCGAGCGAGTGAGCCATGGTGTGCGCGGGCGAGCTCCTCCCCGGCGAGCTCGTTCAGGCGAAGCGCAAGTCGCTCGGCCAGGCGCCGGTTGTTGACGAACACGATCGTCGAGCGGTGGGCTCGGACGAGGTCGAGGATCGCCGGGTAGATAGAAGGCCAGATGGAGCGGCTCGACCGCTCGGCTGAATAGTGCGCAAGATCGGTATCCGCGAGTGCGGATTCCGATCGCGCGAAGATCCCTGAAGGCGGCCGCTCCGCGGCCGCTGCGTGCTCTGACAACACGACGTTCGCAGTCGATCCCAGCTCGCGCATGTCCTCGACGGGGACGACGACCTCGAGGTCGAGCTGCTTGCGCGTGCCGGCGTCCACCAGCTCGATCTCGCGCCCCGAGCCTGCGACGAAACGGCCGATCTCCTCGAGCGGGCGCTGGGTTGCCGAGAGGCCGACGCGCTGGAAGGGCTTGTCGACGAGCCGCTCGAGACGTTCGAGCGAGAGGGCCAGGTGCGCGCCACGCTTGGTGCCCGCGACGGCATGCACCTCGTCGAGGGTCACGGTCTGGATGCCGCGAAGCGCCTCTCTCGCCTGCGAGGTGAGTAGCAAGAACAGGGATTCGGGGGTGGTGATCAGGATGTCCGGCGGCGTGCGCAGCATCCGGCGGCGCTCGTCGGCCGGCGTGTCCCCGGTCCGAACCCCGACGGAAAGCTTCGAGTCGAGCCCTGCCAGCGGGCTGCGCAGGTTGCGCTCGATGTCGTAGTTGAGCGCCTTGAGCGGGGAGACGTAGAGGAGGCGGAGCCCGTCGCCAGGCGTCTGGGTCAGGCGGTCGATCCCGAGGAGGAACGCAGCGAGGGTCTTTCCCGACCCCGTCGGCGCCTGGATCAGGACGTGCCTGCCGGAGGCGATCGCAGGCCAGCCCAGCGTCTGAGCCGGCGTCGGCGCAGCGAACGCCCGCTCGAACCACGTCCTCGTCGGCGGCGAGAAGACGTCGAGCGGGTCCATGCCGCCAGGGTATCGGGCTGCTATAAGAACGGCGACGTAGGCCGTCGCGTCCGGAGGGATCACCGTGCGTCTCACTCGAATTCTCGTTCTCGTAGCTCTCTGCTTCGCCGTCACAGGCTCGACCGCGAGCGCTCTCGATCTCGAGGTCGACGTCAAGCCGCCTCCCGGCGAGGTCGGCACGCCGTACGAGTTCCAGTTCTTCGGCGAAGAGGGCTGCCTGCCATACCGGTTCTCGTACCTGAACGGCACGCTGCCGCCCGGGCTGCGGATCACGGTCGAAGGCAAGTTGATAGGGACGCCGACCGAGGCAGGTACGTTCAACTTCTGGGTCGCGCTCGACGACAACGGCGGACCCACGAACCCCTTCTGCCTGGGCCCCTCGGTGCAGTCGCAGGGCGAGTTCACGATGGTCGTCATGCCCGACCTCGCGGTAAAGACGACGAGCTTGCCGAGCGCAACACCCGGGCGACCGTATTCGACGCAGCTCGAGTTCACGAACCCCGAGGCCGGCTGGCCCGTGGTCTGGGATGTCACCCAGGGCGTGTTGCCCGCGGGACTGGCTCTGTCCGAGAGCGGCGTGATCTCCGGAACGCCGACTGGCCCAGACACGAAGACCTTCGTTGTGCGCGCACGCGAGCCGTTCCGCCGCTTCGGCGAGGGCGAGCTGACGCTGGGAGTTGCCGCTGCGCTCCAGGCGAGCTCGTCACTCGGCCCGGGTGAGATCGGGCTTCGCTATGCGGGCTCCGTCTCAGGCGCAGGGGGCACTGCTCCTCTCACCTACAGCGTCGCGATCGGAAGCCTTCCCACCGGTCTGACGATCAACGCCGCCACGGGCGCAGTCCGTGGAGTCCCGCAAGAAGCAGGGACGTTCGGGGTCACGTTCGCGATTACAGACTCTGCCGGGCAGCGCGCGACGGTTCCAACGAGCGTTCGCATCGCGTCGCGGTTGGCGATCACGACAGCGCGCCTTCGCACAGCGAAGGTCGGCGCCACATACCGCGTACGCCTCGCCTCGACCGGAGGGTTCGCACCGAAGCGCTGGACACTCAAGCGCGGCGTGCTCCCACGAGGAGTTCGGCTCGACGGGAAGACCGGGGTGCTCCTCGGCCGTGCGCGACAAGCCGGCGTCTTCCGGTTCACGGTAGAGGCGCGCGATCGGCTCGGCGTCCGATCGGCCAAGACGCTCCAGCTGCGCGTCACGCGGTAGAGGGGTCGCCGCGTTTACTATCGGGCCGTGCCCGACGCCCTCTGCTTCACCGACTCGGAGGAGGCTAACGAGCTCCTCGCGCGCGAGCCGCTTGCCCTTCTGATCGGCTTCGCGCTCGACCAGCAGGTGACGGTGCCTACCGCGTTCGCCGGCCCGCAGAAGCTGAAGGAGCGGATCGGTGCCCTCGATGCAGCGGCGATCTCTTCGATGGATCCGGCTCGGCTCGAAGAGGTCTTCCGCGAGAAGCCGGCGATCCATCGCTTCCCCGGCTCCATGGCGAGACGTGTTCAGGAGCTGTGCGCCGTGATCGTGGACGAGTACGACGGCGACGCCGCGCAAGTCTGGACGGCGGCCGAGAGCCCGGCTGACCTGAAGCGGCGCATCGGTGCGCTGCCTGGCTTCGGCCCGATGAAGATCACGGGGCTCGGCTCAGTGCTCGCGCTGCGGTTTGGCGTCGGAGCCGCGCAGGAGCTCGTCCCGAATCACCCCTGCCTCGGCGGCATCGACTCCCCGCAGCGGCTCGCCGAGTACCAGGCCGCCAAACGAGCCCACAAGGCTTCGCTCCGCGCCGCGCAGACCGCGTGACCGACGGCTCGGCCGCACGGCCGGCCATCGAGGTCCAGTTGCTGACGGACGGACGCCAGCGCCCGGCTGAGGTCGCACGCGGGATCGCCGGCTTTCTGGCCGGAGCGCAGCACTCCCTCGACATCGCGATGTACGACATCCGCACCGCGACCGACGCCGGCGCCCTAGTAATCGCGTCACTTCTGGCCGCTGCCCAGCGCGGCGTCGCGGTCCGATTGCTCTACGACGTCGCCCATCCCGGTCCGATCCCCGTCCCCCCTCCGCCCGAGACGATGCCCGAGGCCATCGAGGCGCTGCCGGTACCGACGCGCGGCATTGCCGGAGTCCCCGACCTGATGCACCACAAGTTCGTCGTACGCGACGGCCAGGCCGTCTGGACGGGATCGACGAACTGGACGGACGACTCCTGGTTGCGGCAGGAGAACGTCATCGTCACCGTCGATTCGCGAGAGATCGCGTATGCCTACACCCTGGCGTTCGAGCAGCTCTGGGAACGTGGCGAGGTCGAGGGCACCGGGAATGTCGATCCCCGCCCGCGGGACGTCGACGGCGCCCGCGTCCGAGCGTGGTTCTGCCCGGAGTACGGCGATGCGCTCTCGCACCGAGTCGCGAAGCACATCGGGAGGGCGCGTGAGCGCATTCGGATCGCGTCGCCCGTTCTCACCTCGGGCCCGATTCTCGCGACGCTCGTGGAAGTCGTGAACGAGCGCCGCTGCGACATCGCCGGGGTCATCGACGACACCCAGATCGACCAGGTGTTCGGCCAGTGGAAGACGAACGGCGTCAGCGCGTGGAAGATCCCGCTTCTCCGCCGCATCCTGGAAGGAGCGCAGTTCAGCGGCAAGACCTCCACGCGGTGGAGGCCGGGCTCCGTGCACGACTTCATGCACGCCAAAGTCGTCGTCGCCGACGACACGTCGTTCGTCGGCAGCTTCAACTTCTCCCGCTCGGGCGAGCGGAATGCGGAGAACGTGCTCGAGATCCGTGACGTGGAGATCGCCGATCGCCTCGCGTCGTTCGTCGACGAAATTCGTGCGCGCTACCCGCCAGCGACGCCGCCTGCGTGAGGCCCTAGCCCGCCTTGGCGATGATGCTGCGCATCTCGTCGCCCGAGAACGCGCGCATCGTCGTCGTTCGAACGTTGCCCTGCGCGGCCAGCGTGAGGGCAAACGCAGTCGCGCTCTCGTCATCGGGGGCCTCGGAGACGGCGACGATGTCGTACGGTCCGAGCGTCCAGTAGATCTCCTTGAGCGCACCGCCGAACGTCCCGGCGAGCGCCTTTCCTGCGTCGGCCCGATCGACCGTGTCCTTGAACTCGGCCGCCCCCTTCTCGGTCCAGTTGATGAGGCTTATGTACGTGGGCATCGCTCCTCCTCTGTGGGAGATGGGTGAGTGCCTCGATTCAACTCCTCGCGGCCGGCGGTTGCAAGCGCTTCCGCCCCTGGGGTCTGGCTTCAGCCAGACCCCAGGGGCGCACAGCTCTAGCGCTTCTTCGGGTTGTGCATCTGCTCGCGCAGCGCACCGCCCGGATTCACGCTCGTGTGCAGGTTGACGTAGTAGTTCCTCGGGTTGTCGAGGATCGCCTGGAGCGTCGCTGGTGATCCCGCCACGACCGTCGTAATGTTCCCTTGCCCGTCCGCGTCCGTGAACGACGCGACGCCTGAGCTCACGACCACTGGGCCGTTCGCTCCCTTCGCCGCCTGATGGACATGCAGGCCGGTGATGTTCGCCGAGCCCGGGAACGAGTAGTTGAAGTAGAAGATCACCTCACCCGAGGCGATCGCCCCGGAGCTCGAGCGCCCGAGGTCGAAGGTGACGCTGCCGACGGCATCGGCCTTGAGGCCCTTGATCGCCGGCACTTCCTGGCTCGGCTTGAGATTGAGCTTGAAGACCGGCGTCGCCGACAGTGCCGGCTTCTTCGCGGTGGCCCCGCCGATGACGACGAGTGCCATGACCCCGACGAGGATCGCCGGGACCACGAGTCGCATGCGTTTCATGAGCATCCCTCCCTTTGCGCAGAGTTGCACAAAGGAGGATGCCTTGTGAGCGCTTTCGTGCGGGGCGACCCGTACGGAATGCTTACTCGCTCGTCACAAATCGCTCTGACTTCCTCTGGGTTCGTAAATCAGAGGGAGGGAAGAACGTGAGAGGGATCGGCTTGATCGCAATCGGGGGCCTCGTGCTCGTGCTTGTAGCCATGCTCGGGCCTGCGGCGCTGGCGGGTGACAAGCCCAAGACGGGAGACGAGCGCGCCGCCATCTCGCGCGCCGACCTCGTCGGCGTGAACTTCATCGAGAACTGCCGTTTCAGCCATCAGGCGCCGGACGACCCGATCGTCTTCCCGGGCAAGCCGGGGGCATCGCATCAGCACACGTTCGTCGGCAACCGAACGACAAGTGCCTTCTCCAACTTCGGGTCACTTCGGTCGGGCGCGACGACGTGCATGCGCGCCGACGACACCGCGGCATACTGGGTGCCCGCGCTGTTCCAGGAAGCGAACGCGGTGCTCCCGCAGGGGGCCACGATCTACTACCGCCGTGGCACCGTCGCCGAGGTCAGCCCGTTCCCGAACAACCTGCGCATGATCGCGGGCGACGCGACCGCGACCAGCCCGCAGAGCAGGGGTGTCACGTCCTGGAGCTGCGGTGCGGCCTCGGGCGTCGACCGCTCGAGCACGGTGCCGACGTGTCCGGACGCGCGAGGCTCGTTCCTACGGCTGCACATCCGTTTCCCGGAGTGCTGGGACGGCAGGCAGCTCGACAGCGCCGACCACAAGAGCCACATGGCCTACGCTACAAGGGCCGGCTGCCCGTCGACGCACCCGGTCGAAGTTCCGCAGATCACGCAGATCTACCGCTACCCGACGCGCGGCGGCGAGGGTTTCTCACTCGCCTCGGGCGGGGTGTACAGCGCGCACGCGGACTTCGTGAACGCGTGGAAGCCCGGAGCGCTGAAGAAACTCGTCGAGGGCTGCCTCAACGAGCTCGTGCACTGCGGGCGCGGATAGGGACTCACTACGAGGTCGGCTCGCCCGCGTGCCGTCAGCTAAACGGGCGAGCCGTCTCTCGACGCGCCTTGCAGGGATTCGACCGCGTATGTCACTAGCTGGTCGGCCGTCATCGCCCGTCCGTTCGCGATGAGACGGTCCACCCGCTCCCGAGCGAGTTCCCCGGATATGACCGCGATGGCCCGCGCGCGCCTGTCGAGCTCCGCTGGATCGAACGACGACTCGGTCGCCTCGTACAACGCGTCAGCGCCTCCCAGCAAGACAGCACAAGCTTCGAGGCGACCCAGCTCGACAGCGATCCACGAGAGCTCGGCGATGAACCCGCCGACCGATCCGACGTCCACCGTCTCGTGGGCAAGAAGCAGCCCCTCCAGAGCGAGCTCGAGAGCATCCGCAAGCCTGCTCTCGTCCGACGCGATAAACGCGAGATGGCTCAGGCATCGCATCACCGCTCGCTTGTCGCCGGTCTCCCGCGAGTGTACGAGGGCTTCTTCGATGAACGCTCTCGCCGCGGCGTAGTCTCGCCGCACAGTCGCCCCGTACCCAAGCATGATGAGGCACTCAGCCGCTTCGTCCGGGTCTGGGATCTCACGGAACAACGCCAGGGCCTCGTTCAGCAGCAGTTCCGACGTACTGACCTCCATCTCCTCGGCGGCCAGGATCCCGAGGGCGCGGAGCGTGCGCCCCGCGAGGCGCACGTCACCGACCCTCCGAGCAATCTCCAGACTCGCCTCGTGGCACCGGCGACACGAGCTCATATCCCCCTGGCGCCACGCAAGCGCACCGAGGCCCCAGAGTGCCCGTGCTCGGGCGGACGTGTCCCAGTCGTCATCGTCTTGTAACGCTGCCACTAGAAATGAAGATCCTTCTGCGAGCGGTCCGCGTGCCATACAGAGCGATCCATACTCACTCGCCAGCGCAAGGCGAGTCTCGGCGGCTTCGTTCTCCAGTGCCCAGGCAACCGCTGAGCGGAGGTTCTGCCGCTCTGACTCGAGGCGAAGCATCCACGCGGCTCGACCGGGAAGATCGGGCTCGGCGAGGTACGAGCACATGAAGAGAGCGTGGCGAGCAAGCACGGCGTCCGTGCTTCCGTTGTCAGCGAGCCGTTCGGCCGCAAACTGACGGATCGTCTCGAGCATCCAGACGCGGCCGTCGATGCGGCGCATGAGGCTCTTGCCGAGGAGCGACTCGAGAGTGTCGAGGTCGGCGTCGCAAACCTCCTCCGCGGCCTCCAGCGTGCAGCCGCCGGCAAAGACGGAGAGACGCGCGAAGAGCGC
>JBCKBY010000028.1:0-21694 GCA_038910715.1 Gaiellaceae bacterium | reverse complement strand
CCGAGCAGTGCTAGGCGGGGCTGCTCGACGAGACCGTCCACCGCGAGCTCCGCCAGGCGTGGGCGCCGTGGCGGCTCCTCGCCTGCCTGCGCCGCGCGGCGTCGCTGTCGTCTTTCGGCTCTACTGCGACAGCCATCGCGGGCGATAAGCCGGTCACAATCGGAGGAACCCAAAGCGAGGCTCCAGCAAACCGTTGGGCCCGCGCGGCATGCGCCCTTGACGTGGAGCCCGCGCCGAGGTAGGCGGTGCGCCGCGCTTCACGAAACTGAGAACCTACGTTCAGAGCGCTTGACATGGCACGCGGAACCATGCGATATTGGCCACAACGTCGCACGGCCATGTCGCCGTGGGCATTAGGGGAGGAGGGAACATGACGCGAGTATGCGCATTTGTCGCTGCGGTCGGTGCGCTCGTACTGCCTGCGTCCGCCGTTGCAGATCAGGTCTACCACTCGGAGCACTTACCGCTCGTCTCGGTTGGCGGCGCGCCGCTACATCACGGCTTCGTCGAGAATATCCATCCCAGCGGGCCGCAGGTGTACGCCCACGAGATCTACTCGCTAAAGGGCGCCTTGCCCCGAACGACCTATCGGGTCTTCCTGCTGGTACACGTCGGCGATCCGGATTGCGACGACGTGACGGCGTCGGGCTTCGGGTTCACGGACCTGACCACCAACGCTGCGGGAAACGGGACTGCTGATCGTTTCATCCCCCCAAGCGATATATCGCCGGGGATACGCAATCAGACGCATGGTGTGCGCTGGGAGGTGAGGACGGGCACCACCGTTGTCTACGAGACAGGTTGTACGAATGTGACCTTGGACTGACCGAGGCCTGCACACACGGGCCGCTCGCAGGGGCGGCCCTTGTGTGCTCGCCCTTCTCTGTTCACAAGCATCGTGCTGCGTTCCTCAACGGGCGCCTCCAGTTCGGATGTGGAATAGGAAGAAGGAGCCGGTAGGTTCAAGACCTCAGTCCGCCACTTCGTGTGGCGGCGACCGAGAAGGGACTCGACGGGCAGCTCGTCGCGTGGAGAAGTGGGCGGCGTGCGTCCGCTCCCTGGGGACGCCGACGTCTGTCCCCACGTCCCCGCATCGAGGCCGGAAGTCCTGTACCAGGCAATGGTTCAGCCCGCAACTACTGCCGTCAGGCTTTGTCCCCAATTCCCTCTTCGTCAGAAGGGCAAGAGCCCTGCGAGCCGGCTGACTTCGGATTGGGCTGTTGGGCGCCGGGGTTGGCGTCCGCTCACGTGATGGCCCGGCACGACCATCATCGCGGATCTCCGACAGCTGATTCATCTCGCCTCCTTACCCGCGATGCAGTGAGCCGCGACCCGGCCTCTCCCACCGATAGCGTGCAACATGCCCCGCCCCGACCGCAACCGGGGGCGACCGTGGGAGCCGATGCTCCTGCCACCGGGGTTCAGGTCCGGTTCGTTGCGCTGCCACCGTCGTTCTTCGAGGTGGAGCGTGATCGTATCGACGCCGGCCCAATACTGACCCCCTGACGCCGGTTCAAAGTGACCCCCTGCGGCGCCGACGAGCGTGACTCAGCCGGTGATCTCGCTGCAGGAGCCGGCCTGCGCGAAGGCGTCCTGGAGCTCGCGGCTCACGCCCGCCTCGATCGTGGAGCGCGTGCTCTGCACCGCCACGCCCATCTTGGCGACCTCGATGACGACGACCGCCGAGGCAGAGATCGCGCCTGTGATCCCGGACGCGCCCGCGACCTCCTCCTCGATGCGATCGGCGCTCGACTTGAGGTCGTTCGCGAGCTCGTCAAGCTCGTCGACGGCCTGCTGACCCGACTCGGTGTCGGGGCGGCCGAGAGCCCGGACGTCGCCCAGGAATGTCTGCGTGGCATCTCTTGCATCGCCTGCCGCCTCCTCGACGGTGTCGAGCGAGAGGGAACTCGAATCGTCGAACCGATCGCCGATGGCCCGGAGCTCATCGGTCCATGACGTGACGGCCGCGCAGAACCCATCCGCCCACTCGACCGGCGAACCCCTCGTCGAGGGCTCGTCGTCTCCGCCGCATCCGGCCGCGACGAACGACAGCGAGGCGACACTCGCGAGGAGCACAAGAGCGTGGCTCGGTCTCACGCCGGGACGCTACCGCCTTCGTGCCGCGAAACCTGTCTGGAAGGGAACGAGCGTCCAGCACACGAGCTCCCGCAGCCGCGCACGGCGCGTGCCGCGCTCGCCGGCACCAGTCCGGTCGACGCCTCGAGTGGCATGCAGCGACGCCACCGGCTCAATCGCGGCGGCGACCGCCAGCTCAACTGGGCGCTACCTACACCGAGGTCGCCCTCCCGCGTGTCACTCGGTGCGGGTGCCGCGCAGCACAACCGTCCGCTCCCGTTGTCTGACTTCCGCCACCGCACTGAAGGGGAGGACACGCCGCCGCCTCGCGAGGAGACGGCGACTGCGGACGACGATCTCGTCGGGGTGGTCAGCGTGCCGCTCGTAGCGGACGTGATCCAGCCAGCCGACGTGCGTTCCGTCGCTCGCGAGCACCCGGTAGCCCCCGGCGGCGGCGAGGAGGCGGCCGAGTTCCGCCTGTGTCCTGTCGCTCCGCTCGTCCCCTTCACCCTCCTGCACGAAAGAGAAGAGTAGTGACGGTTCCGGCAGGCTCTCCGCTCAGGCAAGTGCACCGCGCGTCCGCTGCTGCGTGGTTGACCACCGGCCTGTTCTGGTTGCAGAATCGCCCGCGTGTCAGAGGGCAGCGCCGGTGCCGGCGTTCCGGGCAGATCGCGCGAACAGCGTCTGCGTGCGCTGAAGCAGGCAAACGAGGTACGGACGGCGAGAGCGAAGCTGAAAAAGGAGCTCGCCTCGGGAAAGATCGAGCTGGTGCAGATCCTCGCCGATCCACCCGCCTGTGTGAGGACAGCGCGGGTGCGCGAGGTCCTCTCGGTGGTCCCGAAGATCGGCCCGGTCAGAGTCGGGCGCATCCTTGCCCACTGTGGGATCGCTCACTCAAAGACGCTCGGCGGTCTGACCGATCGGCAACGAGGCGAGCTGATCGACCTCTTCCGCCGCTGACCCGCCAGAGGCGGTCGGTCCTGGAGCGCGCGCGGCGGGAGCGTGCGCCCGACCGGCCTTCGATCCCCACCCCAACTCCGTCTGCCATGTGATCCTGTACCGACAGGGAAAGGAATGAACACTCCGCCTTCGCTTGGGCAACCGCCTCGAGGATCGGGCGGACCTTGTCCTCCTGCCGGGGGACGCCTCGCGGCCGTTCTGGACGTGCGGGCTGGTGGCGTCCCTACAGGTGGGAGGTGACTCCTGCCGGATCTTCATCGGCCGTGCCCGCTACGTCCGGATCCTCATACCACGATAAGGCGTACTTGCCGTCGTCCAGCTCCCGCGCGAACGCGGACAGCTTCAGCGGGTGGAACGTGTCGCACATCACGGCGAGCTCATGCGTCTCGGTCATCCCGATCGACCTTTCGGCGAGACCCGGATGCGGCCCGTGCGGGATGCCTGAGGGGTGGAGCGTGATCGAGCCGACCGAGATCCCCTTGCGCGAGCCGAAGTTGCCGGAGACGTAGTAGATCATCTCCTCCGACTGCAAGTTCGAGTGGTGGTAAGGGACCGGCACAGCGTCGGGGTCGAAGTCGAGCTTCCGCGGGCAGAACGAGCAGATCACGAAGTTGCGGCCCTGGAACGTCTGGTGGGCGGGCGGCGGCTGATGGATTCGGCCCGTGATCGGCTCGAAGTCGTGGATCGAGAACGTCCACGGGTAGAGGAAGCCGTCCCAGCCGACGACGTCGAAGGGGTGGTAGTCGAGGACGTACTCCTGAAACCCGCCCCGCACGCGCACCTTGACGAGGTGGTCGCCGCGGTCGCGATGTGTGTTCAGCTCGGTCGGAGGATGGATGTCGCGGTGGTAGTACGGTGCGCCCTCGAGGATCTGGCCGTACTGGTTGCGATAGCGGCGCGGGATCTCGATCAGTCCCGGTGTCTCGAAGACCACGTAGCGCTGAGGGCCTTCCGGCACGAAGCGATACGTCGTCCCGCGCGGAATGACGACGTAGTCACCATCCTTGTACGGCACGTCGCCGAAGATCGTCTCGAGCGTCCCCGAGCCCTCGTGGACGAAGATGACCTCGTCGCCTTCGCCGTTGCGGAAGAAGTAGTCCATCTGCATGTCCGGCCGGCAGAGGGAGATCTCGACGTCCGCGTTCCACATGAGCGTGCGCCGGCCGGAGATCTCGTCGCCTTCGGGAGCGATGTCGTAGGTGTTCATGAGCAAGTGCGAGTGCTTCTCCGGAACCCACTCCTCACGCTCGATGGATGTGAACGCGCCAAGCTCCTTCACGCGGCACGGCGAGACGAGGTGATAGAGGATCGACTCGTTCCCGGTGAATCCCTCGAGCCCCATCACTTCCTCGGTGAGAAGGGTTTCGTTCTCGCGGAAAGCGATGTGACGCTTGCGCGGCACGTCGCCGCGGCGCTGGTAGAAGGGCATGGGCGGTCCCTTTCGGAGTCGGTAGGACAGGTTCTACCGCACCGTGCGCTGTTAGCGGCGGACGGGGAGCGCGTCGTGTTCCCCGTCCGCCCTGGGATCGGGTTACTCGCCCGGCATGGAGGCGTTCGGATCGGTCTGCCAGAGGCCGAACTCGTTGCCTTCCGTGTCCTTGCAGATCGCGAACCAGCCCATGCCCGGCACCGGCATCGCGTCGCCACCCTCGCCGCCGAGATCACCGACGCGAGCAGCCCCGGCGTTGATGTCGTCGACGTCGAAGTACACGCGCGTCCCGCGCCTGTCGCCGTCGGCGCCGTAGATTGCGCCGCCCGTCGTCTCCGAAAACTGGGTCATGTGGTACTCGGTCGGCCCTGGGAAACTCCTAGAATTGCCACCCGAACAGCGAGCCCCAGAACTCGCGTGCGTTCGCGGTATCACCTGCCGGGATCTCGAGATGAACCATCTGACCTGCCATGCGTTCTCCTCTCGTCGTCGTCTTCGGCCGAGCTCGAGCCCGACCGCTGTCATTCAATACGACGAACGGGCCGCGAGTAAGTCGACCCTCGGCGGGGGTCGCAGCTCGTCTTCTCGTTCGAGCAGCTGGCGGCCCTCAGGCTCCCCATGGCTCAGAGGAGGAGACGTGGAAGATAGTCGCCTCGGGTTCGGCGGCGAGGGACTCCCCGAGGACGGCGAGCGTCCTTCCGACCTCCGGCAACGACTCCTGACGCTCGAGCGCTGCCCGATCCTCGAACACCTCGACGGCAATGAACGAGTCACGGTCGGCGAGATCTCGGGCGATGTCGAAGCTGATGACGCCATCCAGTGCTCGACTAGTGCGGTGTCTCCAAACGTTTCACCGGTAACCCTCAAGTCGCGGCGGCGGAATCCGGCTCCCGAAGCCAATTCTCGTCGCCACGCCGCCGCCGAGTTTCAGGTGCAAGGTTATGAGAGACCGCACTAGGGGTGATGACCTCCTCGAACGCAGCCATCACCTGCTCGGCCTTCCCAGGCTGGCACTGCACCTTGAAGCGGACGACGATCATCACTCCTCCTCCGGGGCCCGTAACCCGTTCAAAGCCCGCCAATGGAGCCAGCCGGGATCGAACCGGCGACCTCTGCGATGCCATCGCAGCGCTCTCCCAGCTGAGCTATGGCCCCAAGAGCATCTGAAGTCTAGCTTCGAGCACGAAGTCATCCGCCCAGTTGAGGCCGCGGTGCTGGTTGTTACGGCATGGCGCCAATCGCAGTTGAACGTACGCGCCCGGGGATCTCGTTGATCGGGATGAAAAAGCACTGATCAAGTTCGATGTTGTACGCGGCGATCGCGTCGATCTCAGATGCCGAGTAGGACCGCTTGACGAACCCACTCCGGTTTCTTCGTGCCGAGTAGCAGGGCACCTTGAGAACCGCTCCTTCGAGTACCGCGCTCTTGCACTGGACGCGCATGAGCAACGGCCGGAAGTCGAAAATCAGGTCGTATCGCTCACCGTCCGTAAGGGGCTTGAAGACGCCGACACCAAGCTCGGCGGCAGCGTGAGCGATGGCAAGCTCGGCGACGGCGCCTTTCTGATCGGTCGTAAGCATCGACCGTAGACTAGTTTACGGGTCAGACAACGTCAGGCAGTCGCGGCTTCGAGCTCGATCGACGGAACGTCGCTCCACAGCTCCTCGAGCCGGTAGTAGCCGCGCGTCTCGGGCGTGAAGAGATGGAGGACGACGTCGAGGTAGTCCGCGACGATCCAGCTCGCATCCGTAACCCCGGCTGTCGACCGCGGGAGCACGCTGTGGTCCTTCTTGAGCACTCCGGCGACCTCGTCGTAGATCGCCTTCGTCTGCCTCGAGTTCCGACCCGTCGCGATGACGAAGAAGTCGGTGAAGTCGCAGACGCCTCGCATGTCGAGGATGGTGACATCGCTCGCCAGCTTCTCCTGGCAGAGAGCGGCGGTTCGTCGGGCTTGTTCGAGCGGCTTCAGCGCGGTCTCTTTCGTCCTTTCGGCTCGCATCCCAGTCTACTCGGCGCTCGCGTACAGGCCCAGTCGCACGATCGCGTCGGCCACTTGCACGGGCACGAGCCCGTCGATGCTCTCGCCTCGAGCGACCTTCTCGCGAATCTCCGAGGACGAGACCGGGATCGCCGGCATGTCGAAGGAGAGAATGCGGTCGTGCGCTGCGAGGCGGAGGCGAGCCTCGCGGACGCGCTCGTCGGCGACACCCGGCCGCATCGCGACCGCGAGACGCACGAGCTCGAGTACACGTTCCGGGCTCTTCCACCCCGAAAAGTCGGCGAGCTCGTCGGCGCCCAGAATGAATACAGCGTCGTCGAGCTTTCGCTCCTCGAGCGAGTCCACGGTTCGGGCGTGTCTATCGAGCTCGACCTGTGCGTTCGGGATGTCCTCGAACGCGAGATGTGTCAGCTCTAGGCGCGTCTCGGCCGGAGTGGTCGCCCGCTTGTGTCCCGGATCTGCGACGACGAGCACGAGGAGCGTCTCGAGTGAGAGCTGCTGCATGGCAGCGCGCGCAAGCGCCACGTGGCCGAGGTGCGGAGGATCGAAGACTCCTCCGAGAAGCCCTACTGCCACTCGAGTATCTCCTCGCCGACTTCGACTTCGACACCTCGCTTCACTCCGATCCGCCGCAGAGCCTCCTCGAGCTCCTCGGGCGAAGGCGGCGTGCCGACCACGCGATAACCGCGATCCGTGCGATAGATGCGAAACCGCGGCCCGCGCCTCGCGCGGGGGCGGTATTCGAGGAACTCGGGGACGAGCTCGTCGGCGATAGCCTCGACGCCCTCGACCGGGCAGAGCTCGAACAGCGCTCGCTTCAGATCGTCGATGCCATGGCCGGTCGCGCACGAAGTCGAGATCACGCGGACGATCCGATCGTCACGCACGGTGAACTCCGCGGGCTCTGCGAGAAGGTCGGCTTTGTTCAGTACCACGACCTGCGAGCGTTCGTCGAGACCTGCGCCGTACGCGGAAAGCTCGCGATCGATCGCGTGGAACCGCGCTTCCAGATCCGGCTCGGAAGCGTCCAGCACATGCAGCAGCAGCCGCGCGCGCTCGAGATGAGCGAGGAACTGATGTCCAAGTCCTGCGCCCTCCGCCGCCCCCTCGATCAAGCCTGGCACGTCGGCGACGGTGAGCTGCCTCGTGTCCGGGCCGTCGACGACCCCGAGAATGGGCTCGATCGTCGTAAAGGGATACTCCGCAACCTTTGGCGTCGCATTCGAGATGCGCCGCAGTAGGGAGGACTTGCCCGCATTGGGAAACCCGGCGAGTGCAGCGTCGACGACAAGCTTGAGTTGGAGAGCGAGGTCGATCTCGTCTCCTGGCATGCCCGTCTCTGCGAAGCGCGGAGTCTGTCGAGTCGGTGTCGCAAACCTCGCGTTCCCACGCCCACCTTGCCCCCCGCGCCCAACGACGAGTCGGGTGCCGGGCGACGTCAGATCCGCAACGAGACCCCCTTCGGCGTCCAGCACCTGCGTGCCGACGGGAACGTGGATCTCGACCTTCTCTCCATCTGCGCCGTGCTTCTTGCTGCCTCGGCCGTTGCCGCCGCGGCCAGCCCGGAGGATCTTTACCCGCTGGTACGCGGACAGATCGCGAAGCGCGGCGTCCGTGATTACGACGACGTCGCCGCCACGTCCTCCGTCACCGCCGTCGGGGCCGCCCTTCGGCACGAACTTCTCGCGCCGAAAGCTGAGGCCGCCGTCGCCGCCTCGCCCGGCTTCGACGTGAATCTGTGCTCGGTCGTGGAACATGGCTCGGCTCGGAGCCGAGCGTCCTAGCTACGAGTCCGTCGCGGCCGCGACGGAGATGTAGCGCTTGTCGCCCGACGTGCGGAACTCGACGGTGCCCTCGCGGAGCGCGAAAATGGTGTGGTCGCGGCCCAGGCCAGCTCCCTTACCAGGGCGGAACTTGGTTCCCCGCTGGCGGACGATGATCATTCCGGCTCTGACCTGCTGTCCGGCGAAGATCTTGACGCCGAGTCGCTTCGATTCCGAGTCGCGGCCGTTGCGCGACGAGCCGAGACCTTTCTTGTGCGCCATTAGGACTCTCCTCCCTGCGCGGCTCGGGCCGACTCCAGAGCCGCGATCGCGCCCTTCCGCTTGCCGTGATCCTGTTCGTAGGCGAGCGCAGCTTCAAGCGCGCCGGAGTCCCATCCGCCCGTCGACGACTTGATCTCCGCGACCGTCATGTCCGCATACCCAGCCGGGAGCGCGGACGGAGCCTCGGGTGCTGCGGGAGCTTCCTTCGGCGTCTCCACCGGCGCCGACTCCGCTTTTGGCTTCGGCTTCGAAGCCGCCCGGACAGGCTTGCCACCGATGGACTCGATCTGGATCTGGGTCAACGAGGCGCGAAAACCGGTGTGCTTGCGATAGCCGGTGCGCTTCTTGTACTTGCCGATCCGGATCTTCGGGCCCTTGACGGCACCGAGCACCGTTGCGGTCACCTTTACGTCAGCGGGCGCGAGTATCGGGGCGTCGTCTCCGCCGACGAGCAGAACGGTCGGGGTGATCGTCGCCCCCTCGTCCTGGGCGAGCCGATCGACGAGCAGCCGCTCGCCCTCGCGGACGCGGTACTGCTTCCCGGCAACCTTGATGATGGCGTAGGTCATGAAATTGAAGACAGTGCTGGGGTCAGACTTAAGTCTGACCCCAGGGCAGTTCGTCAGAGCGGGCGCGTGGCCCGCGAAGCCGCCGCATGATACCGATTGGACGCGCGGTCGAGGTCTTGACAAGCGCAGCCGCCGCGAAGCGGTCGCCTGTACGGATCTTCAAGCGACTGGAATCCGCGTTCGCGGATTGCCGTCTTGCGCAACTAGTGCGGTCTCTCATAACCTTGCACCTGAAACTCGGCGGCGGTGTGGCGACGAGAATTGGCTTCGGGAGCCGGATTCCGCGCCGCCGCTGACTTGAGGGTTACCGGTGAAACGTTTGGAGACACCGCACTAGCGCGCGCCGAAGTCCCGGATCCACTCGGACATCGGTACGTACTCAGGGGTCGTTTCTTCTGTACTGGGTCCAGACACGTCCGCGGACTCCCCCTCGCCACCCGCATCGGGGGCGTCGCTTGCGGATTCGCCAGGTTTGGGGCGCGCAGCCGACTCGACCTGATCGCCGTTCGTCGAAGGCTTGCGGCGATTTCGCCCGCCTCGTGATCCGCGGCGAGAGCGCTTGCGCTTGGGCTGCCCATCTGTCGTGACTTCGCCAACCGCCGTGAGTGCATCGTCGGTCACTCCCTCTGCCGTGACAGCCGGCTCGGCCGTTGCGGTGACAGCGATCGCGATCGGGGCCGCCTCGGGCTTGCCTTCAGACGATGGGACGTGGATTCTCGGCTTGGGCTTCGGCTTCGGCGACGGCTTCGCCTTGGGCTTGGGCTGTTGCGCCGGAGTATCGGCCGTCGCGGTCTCGGCCAGGGGCTCCGCCGTAGAATCCGTAGCAGAGGGCTGCTTTCGCCCACGGCCACCTCGCGTTCCGCGCCGAGTCCGCTTCCTCTTCGGTTGCCCGTCATCCACGACGGCATCCTGCGCCTCGCCTTCAACGGGTGGCGCCTCCTCGATCGCGGCGTCGGCCGAGACTTCGGCCACGGCCTCAACCTCGGCCGCTCCGCCGTCCTCGACGTCGACGTCGACATCGACGTCGGGAGAGGACTCGATCTCAGGCTCATCGGCGGCTTTCTTGCGGCTGGGCGCGCGCGTTGGGCGCTCCGCTTCCGCTTCGAACGTGATCGGCGACGGAATTGCGACGTCTTCGGCAGGTGTCGCGTACGCCGTCCCCTCGAGTGCGCGTCCGACGAGCACCGTGACCTTCTTCCCGACCAGTTTCGCCGCCCCGGCAACAATGACCTCGTACTCTCCCACCTTGCCAACGCCGGCAGTCGGGTCGTGCAGTCCTACCTCGACGAGCTTGAGATCGATGGAAGCGCCCTCCTCGACGGGGGTGGCGGGCCGCAATGTGTCGAGCTTTCCCTGCCCCAAAACGTCGAAGTGGTCGAAGTGGACATGGCCGTTGCCGGTAGCCGGCGTCAGGAAGAACCGCCGTCGCGCGGCTGCATCGATCTCCGCAAGTCGACTCCCGCCCGGGCCGGCGATCAACGACAGGACCCGCGGATGAAGGGCGATATGGAATGCCTGGACCCGTGATCCCTTCGCGACGGCTCGCATCTTTCGCTCGATCTCGAGCGCGTGCGTTGCGTCGGAAACCACGAAGCCGTCGCCGGCACAGACCGGGCAGCGGCTCGTCAGGATCTCGCGCGGGCCGTCGGTGACGTTCTGACGAGTCATCTCGACGAGCCCGAGCGGGGAGATCTCCACGACGTAGGTCTTCGTACGGTCGCGCTCGAGCTCGCTGCGGAGAGCTTCCTCCACCGTCGCTCGGTTCTTCGGGTTCGCCATGTCGATGAAATCGATGACGATGATCCCGCCGATGTCGCGCAGCCTCAGCTGGCGCACGACCTCCTTCACAGCTTCGAGGTTGTTCTTGACGATGGTGTCCTCGAGCCGGCCCTGCGCGCTCTTTCCGCGGGAGCCGACGAAACGCCCGGTGTTCACGTCGATAACGGTGAATGCCTCCGCATAGTCGAAGACGAGATAGCCCCCGGAGGGGAGGTCGACGCGGCGCTCGAGTGTCGAGCGAATCTCCTGGTCGACGCCTGAGGCCTCGAAGAGCGGCGCCTTCTCGCGATAGCGATGGACACGCTCGATCATGTGCGGGGAGGTCTTCTTGAGGTAGCTGATGATGCGCCGGTGCGTGCGGTCGTCGTCGATCTGCGCGCCAACGAAGTCGCCCGCGAAGAGATCTCGGACGATGCGCAATGGAAGCTCCGCTTCCTCGTAGACGAGTGCCGGCGCAGTTGCGCCTTTGGCTTTTGCCTGGATCGTCTTCCACAAGCGCTGGAGAAACACGAGGTCACGCTCGATGTCCTCCGCGGACGCTCCCTCTGCAGCCGTTCGCACGATGATGCCGCCGCCCTTGGGATCGAGCTTCTTCACGATCTCCTTGAGGCGGTTGCGCTCCGCGTCCTCGAGCCTGCGAGAAACGCCTGAGC
Source organism: Gaiellaceae bacterium (assembly GCA_038910715.1). Lineage (GTDB taxonomy): Bacteria > Actinomycetota > Thermoleophilia > Gaiellales > Gaiellaceae > GMQP-bins7. Next base: position 10,183 of record JBCKBY010000028.1, on the reverse strand, counting down.
CCTCGCCGTTGGGGACATACACGAGGAAGCGTCCGGGCAGCGAGATCTCGGTGGTCAGACGGGCGCCCTTCGATTTCATCGGATCTTTGACCGCCTGCACGAGGATCGTCTGCCCGCGCTTGATCAGATCCTGGATCTTGCGCGCTCCTTTCCGGCCCTCGAGCTCCGGACCGACGATCTCGTCCACGTACAGGAAGCCGTTCTTCTCGAGCCCGATCTCGACGAATGCCGCCTCCATACCCGGGAGAACGTTGTCGACGACGCCGAGATAGATGTTCCCGGCGATCGATCGCCGCTCGGGTCGCTCCAGATAGACCTCGGCGACGCGGTCGTCCTCGAGGATTGCGACTCGCTGTTCCCCCACGTCAACGGAGATGAGCAGCTCACGCTTCGCCGTGGGCAGAGGAGCCCGCTTCGTCGGCGTTCGCCGACGGGTGCTTCGCTGAGACCGTTTGTCGGTCTTGCGTTCCGTCTTTCGTTCGGTCGTCCGCTCGCCCGTGCGGTCCGGACCGGCAGGCCTGGCGTCCGCAGGTGTGTCGTCGGGTTCCTCAGACGTCTCTCCGGCAGCCTGTCCAGCTCCGGGTCTCTTTCTGCCGCGCCCTCCGCGACTTCCGCGGCGACGCCTCTTCCTCGGGCTCTCGGGCGCATCCTGCGCCTCTGTGGGCTCCGGTGCCTGGGTCTCAGGCGGAGTTTGTACCTCTATGGCAACGGCTTCTGGAGCCGCAGCCTCTTCTTGTTGCTTCTTGCCAGAGCGAAACCAGCGTAATGCCAAGGTTGAATTCTCCTCTTTCGATCGCGCGCGGGCCCCGGAAAGCCACTGGCATCTCCGGCCTCGCGCTGCGTGGGTTCAAGACATCGGTCAACATGACCTGCCGCCACCGTAGCAGTAGCGGCGACTCGCATCGTCTCCGCGAGCGGCCTGCCCCAAGGTCAGGCTGCCGCAGGGCGAAGCCGAGCACGACGTGCGCGGACGCCACGAAGGCGCTGGGAGAGGCGTGCCCAGGCCCACGGCTCGACCTCGGCATACCGCGTCCTGGTCTGACCGCGCGTCGACTCCAGGTACTCGAACCACGCATCCGCTTCTTCGAGCTGCAAGAGCTCCTCGGCCAGCTCCGTGTTCGGCATCGTCCCTCCCATCCGCTCGGTCGGGGCGCATCCTAGGACCCGGTCCGGACAGCACGATCGCGGGGGGAAACCGTTCGTGGGGGGAAACGATGTTTCCCCCCACGGACCCCCCTTCCGAGTGCACGGCATAGAAATGCGCGCTTGGCCTCCCGGCCGGCAAAGCCGGCCTCCGGCCGCCAACGTGGTCGCATGGCACGACCGCTTGTAGAGCTATTCGGGTGGAACGCGCGCTTCGAGCAGCCCGAACGTTTTCGCGAGCGCCCACGTTCCCGCTGCTGCGACGGCTGCATCTGCAAGTGGAGCCGGAAGAACCCGCCGGGCCGAGCGGGCAACTCCGCGAAACGCAAACCCCGCAGAAAGAGCAAGCGCAGCGCCGCCGACAACCACCTGCATCTCGTCGGATCCTGCCGGGCGGATCGTCGTCGCGCGAAGCCGTCCGAGCATTCGAACCTGCTCGAGAGCGATCAAGGGTCTCGTGCCCCCTCTACCCGACGAAGCGATGCCGAGCAACGCAGCGCGGATCACGGCATGACGCACGATGCCGTGCGAGACCGCGCTCTTCAGCTCCGGAACGCGCGACGCAAGAACTGGCCCGTGCTCCGAGGCCTCGACGATCCGGTCGGCGATCTCACGTAGGGGAAACCCCTCGCCGGCGCGACACTCGACGACGAACGGAGAGAGGACGTACGGCCGCGTCCAGTCGGCCTGGGGCCAGAGCTGGACGACAACGACGGGAGTCTTGCGTCGATCAGCCGCGCGGACGAGCGACTCGTCTGCCTCCGACGGCTCCCCTGCGAGCACTCGGACGAGCACCTCCGCGCCAGACAAGGGCGCACCGTCGTCGACGATGACGGCACCGGCTGCAGCGTCCGCGCCGAGCTCCCTGGCCAGCTGCTCCGCGAGCATGCCGCTGACCACGATCGGACCGGCGCTCGCCGGCGAGAGCTCATGGCGCGCGGTTTGCACGACGCTTCGAGCCTCGTTGGCCAAATCTCGAAGGCCCGCCGCGCTCAGAAGGGTTTCCTTCCCGCGATCTCGCCTCGGACGTGGATGCCTTGGAGAACGCCGATCAGCACGAGGTTCGCCACCATGGACGAGCCACCGACCGTCACGAACGGGAGCGGAATGCCCGTCACCGGTGCAACGCCCATGGTCATTCCGACGTTCACGAAGATCTGAAAGAGAAACGCGAACACGAGCCCGCCCGCGACCACGGCCCCGTAGAGATCTCCGGCCACGGTCACGACTCGCAGACCGCGCCACACGACGAGCAAGTAGAGCAGGAGCAGGATCGCCGAGCCCACGAAGCCACGCTGCTCGGCGAGCGAAGCGAAGGCAAAGTCGGTTGCATGCTCGGGGAGGTAGTCGAGCCGCGTCTGGCTCGCCTCGACCACGCCGCGTCCGGTGAGGCCACCCGAGCCGACGGCGGTGATCGACTGGTTCAGGTTGTAGGTGATCCCGCCGGGGTCAGCGCCCGGATCGAGCGTGAGACGTGCGGCCTGGTACGGCTTGAGCACCTGGATCCCAGCCCCTGGAAGGAGCCAGAGCACCGAAGCGATTCCGATGGCACCGATCGCGAGCAACGTCAGAAGCTGGTGCCAGCGGACACCGACGAAGAAGAGAACTGCGAAGAGTGCGGCCGCATAGACCAGGGCCGTGCCCAGGTCGGGCTGGAGGAACACGAGCAGGATCGGAGCGGCGCCGAGGCCGATAGCCGAGACGATCGTTCGCCAGCGCGTGACGCGTCCGCCATGGTCCACGAGGAACCCGGCGATGGCGAGCACGAGCAAGACCTTCCCGAGCTCCGACGGCTGGAATTGAATGAATCCGAGATCGATCCAGCGCTTCGATCCGCGAATCGTCTCCGCAGCCACGAACACGACGATCATCAGCGCAAGCGTGGCGCCGTAAACGAGCTGCCAGTGCCGCCTGGCGAGATCGATGGGCACGACGGCGACGACGGCGAGGCCAGCAATTCCTATCGCCGCCGCTATCCCCTGGCGCACCACGTAGAAGCTCTCGTCCCCGGGTACGTCGTAGAGGGTGATTCCGGCGATGACCCAGAGCCCGTAGCCGACCAGCGAGAATGCGGCCGCGAGCAGAACCCAGTCGAGACGACGGGCGAAAGCGATGGGCGCAGCCTCCGCTCGACCGGGGACGGTGCGAATCCGTGGTTGCTGCGTGAGCTCGATCATCAGTCCGTGTCCACGACGACGCTTGGCGGCGCCGTGACGCCGAAGTACCGTTCGAAGACGCGCAGCGCTGCGGGTGCGGCGGCGCTCGACCCGTGCCCACCGTTCTCGATGAGCGCGCACACGACGAGCCGCGCCGCGTCGGAGGGGCCCCAACCACACCACCACGACTGGTCTTCGAGATGGTCGGCCGGATATCCGGGAAGAGGCACGACCTTCTCCGCGGTGCCCGTCTTGCCCGAGATCGGCACCGAGTAGTTAGAGAAGACACCGGAGGACGTCCCTGTCGCCGAGTGCGTCGCCAGATACAGGCCGTCGCGAATCGCCGAGAGCGCCGCAGGATCGACACCGGAGGGCTGCGGCGGAGGCGGCGCGAAGCGGCGAAGGACGACACGCGGCGACCCTTTCCCGCCCGGCTGTTCGACGTTCGAGACGAGGTACGGGGTTATGACGTTGCCACCGTTCGCGAGCATCGCGTAGAAGGCAGCCAGTTGGAGCGGCGTGACCAGAAGATCCTTCTGTCCGATCGCGAGCTGGATCGAGTCTCCCGGGTTCCAGGCGCGATCCCAGTCACTTTCGAACGTCTTGCGGCGCCACTCGGGCGTCGGCAAGAGCCCGTCGGCCTCGCCACCGATATCGAGACCCGTGGGGCCTCCGAAACCGAACCGCCGAGCCCATTGCTGCATGCGACCGCGGCTCTCCGAGCCACCCTCGTAGAACCGGTTCCCGATCTCGTAGAAGTACGTGTCGCACGACTCGGCCAGCGCCTCGGGTAGCGTCATCAGGCGGTTCACGTATGGGTTCCAGTTCTTGAACTTCTGACGATCGAGCCCGTAGAACGCAAACGGCGAGCACTGCAGCGACTCGTAGGGGGAGAACACGTGCTCCTGCATGCCTGCGAGCGCGGTGACAGGCTTCCACGTCGATCCCGGCGGATAGAGGCCCGCGAGTGCGCGGTTCAGCCCGGGATAGTTCGCGCGGCGCGCGACCTCCTCGTCGAGCAGGGGCTCGAGCTTCTTCGGATCGACGCGACCCACGTAGATCGACGGCTTGTACGTCGGCGCAGACGCCATCGCGAGCACGGCTCCGTCGCGCGGGTCCAGCGCAACGATCGCACCTCCATTGGCAGCCCAGTTCTCGTTCTGGTGCGCGAGATCGATGCCGTACGCGAGCGCTTCTTCCGCGGCTCGCTGCAAGCGAATATCGAGCGTGAGCCGAAGCGCGTACCCGGGCCGCGCTTCCTGCCGAAGCTCGAGTGGGGACTGCGGCCGACCCAGAGAGTCGACGCGGATCTGTGCGAGTCCCGCCCGACCTCGGAGATAGGAGTCGTATGCCGCCTCGATGCCCGCCTTTCCGATCCGGTCGCCGCCGCGGTAGCCGTCGCTGCGAAGGCGTTTGAGCTCCTCAGGTGAGATCTCGCCGGTGTATCCGAGGATCTGTGCGGCGAGCGCAGCGTATGCGTAGTCACGAAGGTAGATCTGCACGATCTCAACCCCTGGAAACTCCGCCTGGTGCTCATAGAGGTAGTTGACCTGCTCCTCGCCCACCGAGGTCTTGACGGTGATCGGGGTCAGAGGATCCGAACGCCGATCTTCGACTTCGCGAGCGAGTGCCCTTGGCGGGACGTCGAGGACGCGCGCAAGACGCTGGACGAGCTCATACCGGCCCGCCTTCGGCATGTCCCCGACCCAGAGCTGAACCGCGGTGCCGGCGACGTTCGAGACGACAACGCGGCCGCGGCGATCGAGAATCGGACCTCGCGGCGCCTCGACTCGCACGAGCCGGAGCTGATTGTTCTGAGCCGCACTCAGATGCTCGTCTCCGGAGAGCACCTGGAGAGACCAGAGGCGGAAGAAGAGGATCGTGAACGTGACCAGCGCGACAACGCCGAGGATGGCAACCCGCAGCGCGAGCTGGGGCGTGAGCCGATGTGGCTCGTGGACTCTCGGGTCCGGCGGAAGGAAGCGCCCGGATGGAGCTCGTCGCGGCTGATACGGGTTCGAGCTCATGGGCCACCCTCTGGCCCATGAGCGTAGAGGGGTGTGGGGAACCGGGAGGTTCCCCACGATCTCAGGAAGAAGGGGGCACGCGGGGGAAACATGGTTTCCCCCGCGAACGCGAGCCATTCGCGAGCGTTGCTCATCCGACGAGCACCTCGAGCTCGGGTGATTGCTCGGCGCGCTCTCCCTCGCCAACCATGCGGCGGACGAGCGCATAGAGCGGAAGCGCAAGCACGAGATTCAGCACGAAAGCCGGCATGAGTGCGGTCACGAGCGCGTGACGTGCGACGACCTCTTCACCGAGCATGTAGTGGAGCACGTAGCCGAAGAGACCGGCGACGAGGGTGATCGTGCCGACCGCGATCACGGGTGCGAAGCGCCGGTCGCGCCCCGTCGTCTCGCCGTACCGCCCTGCCCAGAACCCGGCGAGAGTAAGGACGAGCGACGTGATTCCTATGGTGTCGAGCGTCATGAGGTCGACGACGAGGCCGCCCGTGAATCCGAAGATCGCGCCAGGAACAGACCCGCGAACGAGCCCGAGTGCGACCACGACGACGAGAAGAACATCCGGCGCGCCACCGCCGATGACGAGAGACGAGACGATCACCGTCTGCAGCATCGCCGCGAGAAAGACGACGAACGTCGCTCGGAGAACCGCCCCTGCGCTCACCGGCGGCGCTCCGTGGGAACGAGCACGAGCACGGCGTCGAGCGACCCGAAGTCGACGAACGGGTCGACCTGCACCTGCTGGAACAGATCCGTATCGGTCTGGCCGACGCTGGTCACTTTGCCAATCGGGATGCCTTTCGGATAGAGAGAGCTGAGCCCGCTCGCGCGCCAACCGGCGGTGACGATCTCGTCACCGACCTCGACCTGGTCTCGCTTGCGCACCCGATCGAGGACGAGTGTCTCTCGGGTGCCGCGCGCATGCCGCACGATTCCCGGCGCGCTCGTGCGTAGGTCGATCGCCGAGGCCGCCGCCTCCTCGTCAGTTAGCAGCTGTACGCGCGCGGTATTCGGCGTCACGCGGGTCACGAGGCCGACGAGGCCGTCTGCGGTGACGACGGGATCGTTGACGCGAATACCGTTGTCCGAACCTGCGGCGACAACGATCGCCTGCGTAAAGGCCCCTGCCGGACGACCGATGACCTCGGCGGCAACCGGATTGAAATCCCCGGGAAACCGAGCACTGTCGAGGTAGGCAAGCAAGCGTCGGAGATAGTCGTTCTCCTGGACCGCGAACTCACTCTGAATCGCGCGTTGGCGGAGCTCCCTGTTCTCGACCCGTAGCCGCTCGGCGTCGGAGCGCGCATCGAAAAGGCTGTCGACCCAGCCGTACCCATCACGAAATGGCTGCGCCACGCGCTCGAAGCCCACGGCGAACGGCCGCAAGACAGTCGACCCTGCGGATTGGACGCTCGCCAGCGGACCGTCCTCTCCCGAGCGAAACGAGAACGTGATGAGCACGAGTGACACGAGCACGAGGATGCCCACGGCAAGCCGGCGGCGGAGTGAGCCTGCGCCGCGTGAGGAGACGGTGGTGGTCGGGATGCGCCGGACGCTCTGGCCCAGCGCCGCCGATCGCGCGCTGCGATGCCGGGGCACGACAGGCCAGTCTAGCGAGCATCCACGCCGTTTTCGGCTCTCGCGACGGCGTTAGTGCGCGTGCAACGTAAATCCACGAATTCGATGTGGAAGAGGAGCGGCGCGGCCGCGAAGCGGCCGCCTTCAGGGATGTTCGCGCGTCCGGAATTCCGCGCGAGCGGATTCCGGTCTTGCGCAAAGCATCAGCGCAGCAGCCCGTTGCGGCGGGCTCGACTTCGATTCGCGCGATGGATGACGTCGAATTCCTCGAGGCTGCGCCCGGAGCCGACCGCGACACAGGTCAGCGGGCTCTCCGCGAGATGCACGGGGATCTGCGTCTCGGAGCGAACGCGCTCGTCGAGGCCTTGAAGGAGTGCGCCTCCGCCGGCGAGCACGATCCCCCTGTCCATGATGTCGGCCGCGAGCTCGGGCGGCGTCTTGTCGAGCGTCGACTTGATTGCGTCGATGATCTGCGTCACCGGCTCGTCGAGCGCACGCCGGATCTCCTCCGACGAGATGATCACGGTCTTCGGCAGCCCGGTGAGCATGTCGCGCCCGCGCACCTCGGCCGACAGCTCCTCTCTCAGGCGATACGCAGAGCCGACCTCGAGCTTGATCTCCTCCGCGGTCTGCGTCCCTACGAGGAGCTTGTACTCCTTCTTGATGTGGTTGACGATCGCCTCGTCCATCTCGTCGCCGCCGACTCGCATGCTCTGGGAGACGACGATTCCGCCGAGCGAGATGACAGCCACCTCGGTCGTGCCGCCGCCGATGTCGACGATCATGTTTCCCGTCGGCTCGGCCACGGGGAGCCCTGCACCGATCGCGGCGGCCATGGGCTCCTCGATGAGGTAGGCCTGACGAGCGCCGGCGGAGAGCGTCGCCTCTTCCACGGCGCGCTTCTCGACACCGGTCACTCCGGAGGGCACGCACACCACGACGCGCGGGTGCGCGAAGCGATGCTGGTGCACCTTCTGGATGAAGTGGCGGAGCATCTGCTCGGTGACGTCGAAGTCGGCGATCACGCCGTCTTTGAGCGGGCGTATCGCAGAGATCGTCCCGGGCGTGCGTCCGAGCATCCGCTTCGCCTCGACGCCGACCGCGTGTACCTCACCCGTGCGCTGATCGATCGCGACGACCGAGGGCTCCGACAGCACGATGCCGCGACCGCGCACATAGACGAGCGTGTTCGCGGTGCCGAGGTCGACGGCCATGTCGCGGCCGCCGAAGCCGGTAAGGGACTTGAACCAAGCCATAAGGGGAAACGAGTCTACCTGCGCGTTTGCAGGAGATTCGGCGCGTGGTTCTCGAGGAGCGAGATGAGGAGCGCGCCAGGAAGGCCGACCACGTTGAGGTAGTCGCCGTCGATCCGCTCGACCAGACGGCCGCCGAGCCCCTGAATCGCGTACGCGCCCGCACGCCCCTCCCACTCCCCGCTCTCCAAGTACGAAGCGATGACATCGTGCGAAAGCAGGCGGAACGTGACATCGGTGACCTCGTGGATCACGATGTCCTCGTCGAGCCCCAGAAGGCAGACGCCGGAGATCACCCTGTGTGTACGTCCGGACAGCTCGTTCAGCATCCGACCCGCGTGCGCTCGGTCGTTCGGCTTGCCGTACATTCGACCGTCGAGCACGACCGTCGTGTCGACGCCGAGCGTGAGCTTCCCTTCGTCGTGGACGGAGCGAGCCTTGCCCTCGGCATGCGCCCGCACGAGATCGGCGGGCTCGATTCCGAGAGCGTCGTCCTCGACGTACGGTGGCTCGACGACCTCGAAGGCGACGTGGAGCTGCTCGAGGATCGCCCGACGCTGCGGCGAGGAAGAAGCGAGGGTCAGGCGGTCTTGCGCGCCGCCCATATCTCCTCGGCCGGCCACTTCCGCGCCCAGTCAGCCGTGACGTAGTCGTAGTAGGGATGCGTCACTGCATCCGCAGGGGCGAAGAGCTCGATCAAGTCTTCGATCTCGAAGCCGGAGTCGCGGAGCACACGGAGCATGTCCCCGTGTCCGAGATGGAACTCGACGCCCCCGTCCGACCACGCGATCCGGTGCATTCCCTGCTGGGGGCGTTGAAGCGTCTCTGCAGTCGTGTCCGGGACCTCGACCGCGCAGAGGAGCGCGAGCGGAGTGTTCGTCATGAAGACGAGGCGCCCGCCCGGTCTGAGGAGACGCGCCGCCTCTGGAATCCACTTGTACGGATCGCACCAGAGGCTCGCTCCGTATTCCGAGAACGCCAGATCGAAGGTGGCGTCCTCGAGTGGAACGGTCTCGGCATTAGCCGCGATGAGCGGGAACTCGAGCCCGAACTCCAGCTGACAGCGTCGGGCGGTTTCGAGCTGAGCCGGCGTGACGTCAACGCCGACGGGACGCGCTCCCCGCCGAGCGAGGAGTCCAGAGAAGTAGGCGGTCCCACATCCAAGCTCGATGACGTCGAGTCCCGTTACGTCTCCAAGAGCGCCGAGTTCCTTTTCGAGAATGCCGAAGATGCCCCAACTGATCTCTTCCCTCGACCACGACTTCCGTGCCGTCTCATCCGTGTACGCGACGTTCGACTGCGTCCAGAGGGCGCGGTTCTCGACGACGTAATCGGGCTCAGACAAGACCGTCGGAGAAGAACAGCGCTAGCTCACGCCGCGCGCTCGTCTTCGAGTCCGAGCCGTGCACGATGTTCTCGGACAGCTCGAGCGCGTAGTCCCCGCGAATCGTCCCCGGTGCTGAATCGAGCGGGTTCGTCGCGCCCATCATCGTGCGCACGACGGAAATCGCCGATTCGCCGCTCACAGCCAGCGCCAGAACCGGCCCGGACGTGATGAAGGCGACGAGCGAGCCGAAGAACGGCTTGCCTTTGTGCTCCGCGTAGTGCTCGCGGGCCATCGGCTTCGAGATCTTCAGCAGGCGCGCACCGCGCAACTCGAGCCCGCGCCGCTCGAAGCGCGCGATGATCTCGCCGGCGAGGCGACGCTCCATGCCGTCGGGCTTGACGAGGACGAGAGTGGTCTCGCGGGCCATGCGGCCGCGGAGTCTAGCGTTCTGTTCTGCGCAAGACCGGAATCCGCTAACGCGGATCCCGGTCGCGCGAGGATCCCTGAAGCGCGGTCGCATTCGCGACCGCGGCGGGAGTGTCGCCTCACATGTCGGTCTTGGCTCGCCGGGTCGCTCGACGCGCCGATGCCGAGACATCTTCGAAGGACGGGATACCCGGTGGTATCTCGGTGGCGCAGTACGGGCACACCTGCCAGAGCGACTCGAGCGGCTGGCGGCACCCAGGACACGCCTGCTTGAGG
>JBCKBY010000027.1:0-22302 GCA_038910715.1 Gaiellaceae bacterium | reverse complement strand
GAAGACTGCGCGGCCTTCCTCGAGCGAGCCGTCGCCTGGTACGCCGAGCACGGAGTTACGGTCGAGCGCGTGCTCTCCGACAACGCCAAGGCCTACCACTCACACCTCTGGCGCGACACCTGCGCCGAGCTCGGGATCGGACGCCGTTACACCCGCCCCTACTCGCCCTGGACGAACGGAAAAGCCGAAGCTCTGATCAAGACGCTCCTGCGAGAGTGGGCCTACCGCTTCGCCTACCCCTCGAGCCGCCACCGCAGCAAAGCGCTCTCCGGCTTCGTCAGGTGGTACAACCGACGTCGACCCCACAGCTCGCTCGGCGGCAGGCCGCCGATCAGCCGCGTCTCACACGTCTGTGGTCACTACAGCTAGGCGGGCCCAGACTGAGAACAATGGCCGCGCGCGAATACCGAGTGCTTGTCCATGAAGAGACGGTGCGTACTGGGCTGAGGTCGAAGACATCCCGGGGTGCTTTGCGTCAGGGCATGACCTCGTCGAGTTTCGGGACGCAGTCGTGGAGGCAATAACGCTTTATCTCTCCATAGGCCCACAAGAAGAGCTTCGGGCTGTCACTGCACATGTTGACGAGATGCGCGTGCTCGTCTCGGCCGGATCAGCGCCGGTGAGCGCGGAAGCACTCGGTGACGTAGGCGAGCCTGACGTCCTCAGCATCAGCGGTTTCGTCGTACAGCCGTCCGACCGCCCCGAGGATCCGCTCGCGCTCGGCGGGCGGAAGCTTCGCGCAGTAGCTGCGCGAGAGGACGAGATCGAGAAGCCCGTCGCGATCGAGCAGCTGCTCGAACACAAACTCCGCGGTCTCCACGGGCTCGAACCGGCCGGTGCGGTGGATCGGCGTCGAGACGTCATCCTCCCCCACGGTCTCGTTCCCGATGATCTCGCTCAGGCGAGCCATCCACGGGTCGCGATCGTCGCGCGAGTTCCAGACGAGCGCTAGTCGGCCGCCGGGTCGAAGCACGCGCGCGATCTCGGAAAGAGCAGTGGCGTGATCGAACCAATGGAAAGCCTGCGCGCAGGTGAGCACATCAGCCGACGCGTCGGGGAGTGGAATGGCCTCGGCGCTGCCTGAGAGGGCGTGCACCCCGTGAAGCGCCGACATGAGCTCGGCGCGCATCTCGTCGAGCGGCTCGACCGCGGTCACGCGATGACCGAGCGCGACAAGCGCACGGGTGAGCTTCCCCGTCCCCGCGCCGAGGTCGACGACGTCCGCGGGCTCGTCGCCCGCGAGCCAGCGGACGGCCTTGTTGGGATAGCCGGGCCGTCCCCGTTCGTACGCGCCGGCGACCTCGGCGAAGGCCGTATACGGCCCGCGCACCTTCGGGTCGCGGTTGACGATCACGCCGTAATCTGGGCGGCGCGATCCCGCATACCCACAAGACGCGGAACGACGTCGAGCACGCTCTCACGAGCACAGAAGGGAATGTCAGCTTCGAGCTCTGGTGCGTTCTCAAGGAGGTTGCGCCCGCTCTTCGAGGCACGAAACGCCTCCTCCGCGTCGTTCCACGTCGTGGCCAGTCGCACCGCAGCCTCTCCCGCATCTGTTCGCCCGCAGCCGAGCAGCTCCACGATCCTGCCGGCGACGAACGCGTCATCGAGCGCGAGCGTGCCCTGCACGCCGGCACAGACGACGAGGACGTCGTCTCCCTTATCGCGAGCGGCCTCCACCACCGCCGACAGGTTGAGGAGCGAGGCGATGAAGACGCGCTCGCATCTCACCGCTGCAGCCACGACCGCCCGCGTCCCATTCGTGGTGGAGAGGACGAGCGTCTCCGCGATCGCCTCGAGGTACTCTCGCGGCGAGTTCCCGAGGTCGAAGCCGGGGATGCGGACGGCGTTGCGCTCTCCGCCAAGGACGCCTTCGTCGAGCGCATCGCGCAAGGCGCGCGCCTCCTCCACATCCGCAGCGCAGAAGACCGTCTCGTAGCCCGACGCGAGCGCCTGGCAGATCGTCGACGTCGCCCGGATGACGTCGATGACGACTCCGGTCGGGGCCGTGCCGGCCTCGTCCGGTGTGAACACGACGTCGACTCGCACGCGGGTACGCTAGCCGCGGTGGACGAGCCCCTCCGCTGCTACCGGCATCCAGAGCGGGAGACGTACGTCTCGTGCTCCGATTGCGGCCGTGGGATCTGCCCGGACTGCATGACGTTCGGCCCCGTCGGCATTCGCTGCCCCGACCACGCGAGCAACACCGGGAAGGCGGCCGCGCCAGGTCGCACGGCCCGCCGAGCGAGCCCGTCGCTCTCCATGTCGGGCCCGATCGTCACGTTCGCGCTGATCGGGATCAACGTCGGTGTGTACCTCCTGCAGCTCCTCATGGGCGGACAGATCAACGGAACGGGAAGCTGGATCTACGAGAAGGGCGTGCTCGTATCGACCGCCGTCGATTCGTCCGGACAGGTCATCGGCGTCGCAGAGGGCGAGTGGTGGCGCCTCGTCTCGGCGATGTTCCTGCACTACGGGATCCTCCATCTCGGGATGAACATGCTCGTGCTCTGGATCATCGGGCCGCGGCTCGAGGAGTACTTCGGCCATGGTCGGTACGCGCTCGTGTACCTCGTCTCCGGGCTTGCGGGCTCTGCGGGTGCGCTGATCTGGTCTCCGACCGCGCTCACCGTAGGTGCATCGGGCGCGATCTGGGGGATGATGGGCGCCGCGCTCGTCCTCGAAGGACGCAAGATCTACGTCTTCGGCGGGCAGGCGATGGGGCTCGTCGTCTTCAACCTCGCAATCACGTTTCTCATCCCCGGGATCTCGATCGGCGGGCACATCGGCGGGCTGATCGGAGGCGGGCTCTGTGCGCTCGCGTTCTCGAGCCTGAGACGGACGCCAGCGCTGGCGACGCTCTCCGTCGCAGCCGTGGGCACGGTGAGCGTGGCGCTCGCCGTTTCTCAGATACAGATCTAGACGACGTCGTTACGAAAGACGTAATCCCGCCCTGGAAGCGCCGGGACTATCGTCGAACGCAGTGAGACAGGTTGTCGTCGCACTTACCGCGTCTCTCGCGCTCGCGGCCGTGGGCTGCGGGGGCGATGCCGCGGAGCGCACACGAGGACAGGTGCCGAGCGGGTCGGCCTACACGTTCCCGCCCGCGCCAGCGGTCGTCGACGGACCGCTCGACCCCGAGGTTGACTCCGCGCTCGATCGCCTGCTACCGGCGGCCCTGGTCGGAGTGCTTCACCGCGGAGTGCTCCAGACGATCGCCGACTCCCGTGATCCGCGCCTCGCCTGGCTCGTTTCTGGCCTTCTCCGGTTCTACCAGGGCGCGGGCCTCGAGGAGGACGCCCTCGTGTCTGGATTCGAGCTGCTGACGGGGGTCGACCCTCGCGATGACCCGTTGTTCGACAGCGGCTCTTGGCGCACGGTCACGGATTACCTGATCGCCTGGGATCTCCCGGCACCACCGAAGTACCGCTAGCGAAAGGGAGTGCTGCATGTCGGCCTCGAGCCGGGGTGGAAGCCCTTCTTCGACGACGCGGACTCCGAGATCGACTGGCGTCGCGTCGCATGGGGCGGTGTTCTCATCGACGATCGGAAACTCGGCGACCGCAACGAGTGCTTCCGCGGATGTATCCCCGCTCTCGACGATCCCGTAGTGACTGCGGCCGACGTCGGCGACTGGTACCCGGACGACCGCATCGTCTTCGGGATCGCCCTCGGCGGGGAGGCCGTGGCGTTCCCGAAGAACGTCATGGAGGTCCACGAGATGGTGAACATCACAATCGGTGGGCGCCGCCTCGGGATCCCGTACTGCACCCTCTGCGGCTCGGCTCAGGCGTACCTGACCGCCAAGGTTCCGCCCGGCGTCGAGCCGCTCGTCCTTCGCACCTCGGGTCTTCTCTCCCAGTCGAACAAGCTCATGTACGACCTGAACACGACGTCGGCCATCGATACGTTCACCGGCAAGGCGCTCTCAGGTCCGCTTCACGACGCCGGAGTAGTGCTCGCACAGGTCACGGTCGTGACGAGCACGTGGGGCGAGTGGAAGGCGGCGCATCCGAACACGAAGATCGTGGCTCAGGACGGGGGCATTGGTCGTATGTATGACGACGACCCGCTGCGCGGGCGCGACGACGGCGGGCCCATCTTTCCTATCGGCGACGTCGATCCACGGCTACCCGTTCAAGCCAAGATCCTCGGTGTAATCGCCCCGGACGGAACGCCGGTGGCATTCCCGGTCGTTCAGGCCGTGGCTGGGCTTCGCGCCGGAGCTGAAGTGGAGCTCGAGGGCGTGCGGCTAGCCCTCGACGGAGGCGGACTCCAGGCCCGGTCAAACGGATCGGAGATACCCGCGCACGAGGCGTTCTGGTTCGCGTGGAGCCAGTTTCATGCCGGCACGAAGCTCTGGCGGGAGGGCTGAGCGGCGCGCGTCAGCCGCCGATCGCCACGGCAGTGACGCCGGCCTCGGCGAGCGCGGCTTGAGCGGCAGCGAGCCGAGCGAGCGGCACGCGGTACGGCGAGCAGGAGACGTAGTCGAGCCCGAGCCGATGGCAAAAGGCGACCGAGCGTGGCTCACCGCCGTGCTCTCCGCAGATTCCGAGCTTGATGTCCGGCTTCGTACGCCGCCCCCGCTCGACTGCGATCCGCATGAGATCGCCGACTCCTTCTTCGTCCAGCACTTCGAACGGATTGCGCTCGAGGATTCCGTGCTCGAGGTAGTAGGTGAGGAACTTGCCTTCCGCGTCGTCGCGCGAGAAGCCGAGCGCCGTCTGTGTCAGGTCGTTCGTGCCGAACGAGAAGAAGTCCGCCTCCTCCGCGATCTCGTCGGCCCGAAGGCAGGCCCGCGGGAGCTCGATCATCGTCCCGCAGAGATACGCGACGGACCGCTCTTCGGCGGCGACGCGCTCCGTGAGCTCGCGCAGCCGAGCGAGCTCCTCCCTGAAGCCGACGAGGGGGTGCATGATCTCGACGAGCGGGACCTCACCGGTCCGTTCTGCGACCGCCCGCGCAGCCCGCACGATCGCGCGAACCTGCATCTCGTAGATCTCCGGGAACTGCAGCCCGAGCCGGCAGCCACGCGTCCCGAGCATCGGATTCGCCTCGTGGAGCTGGCGGATCCGGTCTCGCATCTGTTCCGAGGTCGCTTCCTCGAGCGACGGTAGGAACTCGTGCAGCGGAGGATCGAGCAGGCGGATGGTGACCGGGAACCCCGCCATCGCCTCGAAGATCCCTTCGAAGTCGCCCTGCTGCATCGGCAACAGCCGCTCGAGGGGGCCACGGCGCTCCTCCTCGTCGCGAGCGAGGATCATCTCGCGGACGATCGGGAGCCGGTCCTCCGCCATGAACATGTGCTCGGTCCGACAGAGGCCGATCCCCTCCGCGCCGAACTCGCGCGCCTTGGCGGCATCCTCCGGCGTGTCCGCGTTGGCGCGAACGCGCAGGCGGCGGACGTCGTCGGCCCAGCCGAGGATCGTGCCGAAGTTCTCGTCGATCGCAGGCGGAACGAGCGGAACGGCGCCGATGATGACGCTGCCTGAGCCGCCGTCGATCGTGATCACGTCTCCCACTCGGAGCTCGTGCTTGCCGATGGTCACTGCGCCGGTCGCATAGTCGATCGAGAGCCCCTCGCAGCCGGCGACGCACGGCTTGCCCATTCCCCGCGCGACGACGGCGGCGTGCGACGTCATCCCACCGTGTGCGGTGAGCACACCGCGCGCTTGGATGAGGCCATGAATGTCGTCGGGCGTCGTCTCCCAGCGAACGAGAATGACGTCGTCTCCGGCCCTCCCCCGCTCCTCGGCGGTGTCCGCATCGAGGACGATCGCCCCTGAGGCTGCTCCTGGCGAGGCGTTCAGGCCGCGCGCAACGACTTCCACGTTCGCGTCGGGGTCGATCATCGGGTGCAGAAGCTGGTCGAGCTGCCCCGGATCGATCCGCGCAACGGCCTCCTCGCGCGAGATCAGGCCTTCGTCCACCATCTCGGCGGCCGCTCGGAGCGCCGCGGCGGCCGTCCGCTTTCCCGTCCGGGTCTGCAGCAGATAGAGCGTTCCCTCCTCCACAGTGAACTCGATGTCCTGCAGGTCGCGATAGTGGGCCTCGAGGCGGTCGAGCGTCTCGACGAGTTGGTCGAAGGCTTTCGGCATGCGGTCGTGCATTCGCTCGATGGGCTCGGGAGTGCGGATTCCCGCGACGACGTCCTCCCCCTGCGCATTCGAGAGGAACTCCCCGAAGAGCCGCTTCTCGCCGGTCGCGGGATCGCGCGTGAAGCAGACGCCGGTTCCCGAGGACTCGCCCCGGTTCCCGAACACCATCTGCACGACGTTCACGGCCGTTCCGAGGTCGTCCGGGATGTCGTAGGTGCGCCGGTAGACCTGCGCCCGCGGCGCGTTCCATGAGTCGAACACTGCTCGATACGCGCGGCGTAGCTGTTCGCGCGCATCCTGCGGGAAGCGCTCGCCCGCCTCTTCCTCGTAGATCGCGTTGAAAGTGTCCACGAGCTCGCCGAGGTCGTCGGCCGTCAGGTCGACGTCCTGCGACACGCCTCGCGCAGACTTGAGATCGGAGAGCGCCTGCTCGAAGCGGTGCCCGTCGACGCCATCGACGACCTCGCCGTACATCTGGATCAGGCGGCGGTACGAGTCGAGAGCGAAACGCGAGTTCCCGGTCGACGCACCGAGACCGGCCGTCGCAACGTCGTTAAGGCCGAGGTTGAGGATCGTGTCCATCATCCCCGGCATCGACACCGCGGAGCCCGAGCGCACCGACACGAGCAAGGGGTCGCTGTCGTCCCCGAAGCGCTTGCCGCTGCGCTCTTCGAGAGCCGCGATATGGCGCGCAATCTCGTCGTCGAGCCCTTCCGGAACGTCTCCGCCCGCAGACAAGTACGCGCGGCAGGCGTCGGTCGTGATCGTGAACCCAGCCGGGACGGGGACGCCGAGCTCCGTCATCTCGACGAGGCCGACCCCCTTTCCGCCGAGAAGCTCACGACCGCCGCCGGAGTCTTCGTCGAAGTCGTAGACGTAGCGCATTAGCGGGGGAATCTACACTCGTCGCGTGCCCGGCCAGATCCTTGCCATGGGCGGCGGCGGCTTCATGATGGAGCAGAGCTCGCCGCTGGACGACTTCCTCCTCTCTTTGTCTCCGACGGCCCGCCCGCGCGTGTGCTTCGTACCGACGCCGACAGGCGACAGCGACCGGGTGGTCGCGGCCTTCTTCGAGGCCTTCACGCGGCGGGACTGCGAGCCGAGCTGTCTGCGCCTGTTCGGCGCGCCCGAGCGTCCGGCGGAGCATCTCGCCAGCCAGGATGTGATCTACGTCTCGGGTGGGAACACCGCTAACGCGCTTGCCCTTTGGCGGCTCCACGGCGTCGACGTCGCCCTCCGCGAGGCGTGGGAGCGCGGCGCGGTCCTCGGTGGCGTCAGCGCCGGAGCGAACTGCTGGTTCGAGTGCAGCGTCTCGGACTCGTTCGGCCGGCAGCTCGACCCACTCCGTGACGGACTCGCGATCCTGCCCGGCAGCTTCTGTCCCCACTACGACGGCGAGGAGCTCAGGCGCCCGGTGTATCGCCATCTTGTCGACGAAGGACTTCCACCGGGGTACGCGGCGGACGATGGCGCGGCCCTCCACTTCGTCGGGACGGAGCTGCGTGAGGTCGTCGCATCGCAGCCCGGCGCTCGCGCGTATCGCGTCCAGCCCGGTGCCGAGACGCCGATCGAGCCGCGAATGCTATGAGGCGCGTCGCCGTCGTCACATCCGCGAGCGGTACTGGCGGAACGACGTTCGGACGGGAGCTCGCGGCGCGTATGGAGGTTCCCTTCCACGAGCTCGATGCAATCTTCTGGCAGCCGAACTGGACCGAGAGCTCGGCTGAAGAGTTCAGAGCGCTAGTGCGGTGTCTCCAAACGTTTCACCGGTAACCCTCAAGTCGCGGCGGCGGAATCCGGCTCCCGAAGCCAATTCTCGTCGCCACGCCGCCGCCGAGTTTCAGGTGCAAGGTTATGAGAGACCGCACTAGTCGAGCCCGTCGTGGCCACCGAGGGTTGGGTAATCGACGGCTCGTACCAGAGCAAGATCGGCGACCTCGTCCTCCGGAATGCCGATGTCGTCGTCTGGCTCGATCTGCCGATGCGGATCTGGCTGCCGCGCCTTGTACGCCGCACACTGAGCCGCGCGATCCGCGGCGAAGAGCTCTGGGCGGGGACTCGCGAGTCCCTGCGCCATGCGTTTCTCAGCCGCGACTCGCTTATCCCTTTCACCCTCCGGCACTACCGCGGCCGGAAGCAGCATTACCCGCAGCGATTCGCTCGGTACGTCCTCGTACACCTGCACTCGTCAGCCGAGATGGAGCACTACCTCAGAAGCGTCGAGCCCGCGACCTGAGCTCCGCGACCCACGCGGCACCTCGCAAACCGAGCCAGATCGGCGTCAAGAGGACGTAGAAGAGCACGTCGGCGACGAGCAGCAGGAACCACCACAGGGCGAACCGCGGTAGCGGCACCCACCCTTTCTCGCGCAGGTCGCCACGCCCTCCCGGCGGTGGGCGAAACGGGTGCCGCAGCGGTGGCTCGCCGGGCGAGCCGTAGGGGCTCGGAGGCTGCTTCTCGTCGCTCACGTCGTCGACGCCCGCTTGCGCCGCTCGACGAGGCGAATGATCCTCATCGAGGTCTCTTCGACCGATAGCTCGGAGACGTCGATCACGGGGCAGCGAAGCCGACGGTGGAGGGCCGCCGCCTCGTCGAGCTCGGCGTAGATCGCCTCCAGCTCCGCGTATCGCTTCCGGGGTGCGCCCATGCTCTTCACACGGGCCGTGCGGATGTCGCCGAGGCGTTCGGCGTCGATCGTCAGGCCGACGATCTTCGCAGGATCGATCTCGAAGAGCTCCCCGGGCGGATCGATCCCTCTAACGACCGGAACGTTGGCCGCCTTGTGCCCCAGATAGCCGAGGTAGATGGACAGCGGCGTCTTCGATGTCCGCGAGACGCCGACGAGCACGATGTCCGCCTCGTCGAGCCCGCTGCCGACGCCGTCGTCGTACTTGACCGCGAACTCGATCGCCTCGATGCGCTTGAAGTACGTCGCGTCGAGTGGTGCGCGAGCGCCCGGCTTCATCTTCGCCGCGACGCCCGCGACACGAGAAATCGAGTCGATCGGGTGCCCGAGCAGGTCGCAGTAGTGAACCCGCGCGCGCCTGCAGAGCTGACGCATCGCGTCGCGGAGCCCGGGCTCGACGAGGGTGTAAACCATGACCGCCGGCCGGCCTCGCGCCTGCTGCACCGCGATGTGCAGGTCCTCGGCGTTCTCGACGCGCGGGTGCCGGATCTCCTCGAACGGCTGGTCCGGGAACTGGGCCTCGAGCGCGAGGACGAGCCGAGCTGCGGTCTCTCCTGTCGAGTCGGAGACGATGTGGAGCTCGACGGGCTGGCGGTCGTCGTCCGCACTCATCCGCCGGAGGCTAGCGGCGCTTGAGGTAAAGCCTGATGTGAACGAGAAACGGCGCAGTCGCGAAGCGACCGCCTTCAGGGATCTCGCCGACCAGAATTCGCGCGAGCGAATTCTGGTCTGGCGCCAATGGACAGTCGAGTAACGTCTCGGCCTGTGTCCGACGTCGTGACCATGGACAAGATCGTCTCGTTGGCGCGCCGCCGTGGCTTCGTCTTCCCGTCTTCGGAGATCTACGGCGGGCTCGGCTCTTCGTACGACTACGGGCACTACGGCGTGCTTCTGAAGGAGAACGTCAAGGCGCGCTGGCTCGAGGCGATGGTGCGCGAGCGTGACGACATCGTCGCGCTCGACTCCTCGATCATCCTCCACCCCGCCGTCTGGGAAGCGTCCGGGCATGTCACCGGGTTCGCCGATCCGCTGATCGACTGCCGTTTCTGCAAGCGGCGGTACCGCGCCGACCACGTTGGTGAGATGGAGTGCGGCGCAAGGCCGAGCAAGCATCCCGGGGAGACCGACAAGTGCGACCTCACCGAACCGCGCCAGTTCAACCTCATGTTCCAAACGCGCATCGGCCCGGTCGAGGAAACCGGGCAGGACGCCTACCTGCGACCGGAGACTGCGCAGGGAATCTTCATCAATTTTAAGAATGTCGCCCAGATCGCGCGGCGCAAGCCACCGTTCGGAATCGCCCAGATCGGCAAGGCGTTCCGCAACGAGATCACGCCGGGAAACTTCATCTTCCGGACGCTCGAGTTCGAGCAGATGGAGATGGAGTACTTCGTCCCGCCCGCGGAGGCCGACGAGTGGTTTCGTTACTGGGTCGAGCAGCGGGTCGCCTGGCACCTGCAGTACGGCATCCGCGAGAGCCACCTCCGCGTCCGGCCTCATGACGCCGAGGAGCTCTCGCACTACTCGTCGGCGACCAGCGACCTCGAGTACCTCTTCCCGATGGGCTGGTCGGAGCTCGAGGGCATCGCTCACCGCGGCGACTTCGACCTCAGCGCGCACACCGAAGCTTCGGGCACGAAGCTCGAATGGGTCGACGGCCAGGAGCGATACACACCCCACGTGGTCGAGCCAGCGCTCGGCGTGAACCGCTCGATGCTCGCGTTCATGGTCGACGCCTATGACGAGGAGGTCGTCGCCGAGCGCGAGCGCACCGTGCTCCGCCTCCACCCGCAGCTTGCGCCCGTCAAGGTTGCCGTGCTCCCGCTGATCCCGCGGAACGAGGAGATGACCGGGAAGGCTCGGGCGCTGTACGAGGAGCTCCGCCGGGCTGTCGTGGCGGAGTACGACGACTCGGGCCAGATCGGTCGCCGCTATCGCCGCCAGGACGAGATCGGCACGCCGTACGCGCTCACGATCGACGAGCAGACGCTCGAGGACGACACCGTCACCATCCGCGACCGAGACTCGCTCGCCCAGGAGCGAATCCCGATCACGGGCGCGCGCGCGTTCGTGCAAGACAAGCTGGCCGAGGACTGGAGCACGCCGAAAGGCGGCTAGCTTTTAGGGGCTGCCGGAGTGGTTCCAGCGCTCCATGTATCGCCCGTCCGGCGCGGCGAAGCCGAAGCGCTCGTAGAGGAGGTGGGCGTCCTTCGTGTGTAGCCCCCACTTCGTCACGCCGGCGATTGGGCCGTCCTCGAGCGCGAAGCGCATGAGCTCGACGCCGAGCCCACGCCCGCGGTGGCTTTCGAGCACGTACACGTCCGCCACGTAGGCGACGGTGTGGCCGTCGGAGACGATACGCACGAACCCAACCTGCTGGTCGCCGTGGTACAGGCCAACGACGCGTGCCGCCTCGGCAATGACCGCATCGGACACTGCGCGCGAGCGCCCTTTCGCCCAGTACGACTCCTCGCTGAGGTAGCGATGAACCGCCTCGCGATCGATTCGCGCGGGATCGTCGTCGAGCTCGTACCCGCCGCCGAGATCGCGCTTCACGCCGTCAGGGTGCGGAGGCGAAAGCCGCCGTGGAACTCGTACGAGGCGATGACGACGGCCAGCGTGTCGCGCACCGCTCGCTCGCCGAGTCCGAGGCCGTGTGCCTCCGCCAAGGGATTCCACAGGAGCGCATGGATTCCGCGAAAGCCCTCGGGCGAGAGGAACACGGTCTCGGCCGGGGCGCATGCAGAACAGACCGCGCCGCCTGCGCGCGGCAGGTAGCCGACAAGCTCATCGGTGCTGCCGCACTCCACACACCCCTCGAGGTGCGGGACGTAGCCCGAGAGCCAGAGAAGCTTGAGCTGGAACGCGAGAGCGAGCGGGTCGAGTGCGGCGCGACCGCTCGAGCCACCCGGGATGGCATCAACCGCCGAGAGGAACCGCGTAAGCGCCTCGAACCCGCGCTCGTTTCGCTCCTCCTCGACGAAGAGACGGAGCATGGCCTCGGCGCCGACGAGGCCAACCGAAAGACGGTATGAGTCCTCGCGAGTCGGCCGATGCGCATCGACGAGCGACACGCCCGTGATCGTGCGGAGCTCGCCCGAGCCGTGGTGGAGCAGAAGCTCGGCGTGCGAGAACGGCTCGAGCCGTGCGCCGAACCGCGACTTCGTCTTGCGAACTCCCTTGGCGACGGCGCCGATCCGCCCACGATCGAGCGTGTAGAGGTGAAGGACGCGGTCGGCCTCGCCGAACCGGAACGAACGCAGCACCACGGCCTCCGTCTTGTAGGTCCGTCCCATGCGGACAAGTCTAGGCCGGGCGGGGGCTAGCCTCCCTCTCCCTCCTCGAATGCTCGCTCGCGATCCTCCGCATCGCAATCCGGGCAGAGGAGGAGGCCTTCGCCGACCTCGCCCTCGAGCGCGAGCTCGCCGTGCCTCCAAGCGCGAAGCTCTCCCGGGTCCGTCGGTGCCTCGCGACCGCACTGCGAGCAGACGACACTGGTGGTCACCATCTCGCCTCGTAGCGTACGCCACTAAGGCAGCGGCTGGCAGCGGGGGCAGAACCAGGTGCCCCGGCCGCCGATGCGGGTCTTCGAGATCGTCGCGCGGCAGCGCGGGCACGGTGCGCCGTCACGGCCGTAGGCGCGGAACTCGTCCTGCATCGACCCTTCCGTACCGTCAGGAGTCGAGTAGTCGCGCAGCGTCGAGCCCTGACGCTCGATGCCCGCACGCAGAGCGGCACGAATAGCCCGGTGCGCCCGCGCGACCTCCTGTGGCACCAGGTCGTTGGCGGCCCTCAGTGGGTTGAGTCTCGCTCGCCAGAGCGCCTCGTCGGCGTAGATGTTCCCGAGGCCGGCGACGACACGCTGATCGAGGAGAACCGCCTTGAGCGGAGCCCGCCTCGCAGCGAGACGAGTACCCAGCCAGTCAGAGGTGAAGCGCGAGCCGAGCGGTTCGACACCGTTCTTCGCGGCGAGGTACGGCTCGACGTCGGCTCGTTCGAGGACGAGCCACGTTCCGAAGCGGCGAACGTCGCGGTACGCGAGCCTGGAGCCGTCGTCGAGCTCGAGCACGGCTCGCTCGTGGGTCGTTGTAGTGAACCCAAAGCTCCCCGTCATCCGCAGGTGGACGAGGAGCGCCAGCCCGCTCACGAAGCGGATGACGAGGTACTTGCCACGCCGCTCGACGGCCTCGACGCGGTCTCCCTCGAGCTCCTCCACGACCTCGAAGAGGTCGTACGGTCGTGTCAACCGCGGATCGAGTATCTCCACGCGCGCGAGCGTCCGGCCCTCGAGTCGCGGCGCGAGCTGCGCGCGGATCGTCTCGACCTCGGGAAGCTCGGGCACGCGGTTTTACGGCACGACGTCGAGCAGGATGCCGTGCATTTGTGGCGACTCAGCACCGAGTTCGTACGCTGCCGACACGGCTCGGACTGCGGCGGATGCGGATCCCTCGTCTCGCGCGTGCACCTCAGCGAGTACGTCGCCCTTTTCGACCGCGTCGCCCCGCTTCTTCGTGCACATGATCCCGACGGCGTGATCGATCGCGTCCTCTCTCGTACGCCGCCCTGCCCCCAGTTCGAGCGCGGCGACGCCGATCGCGAGCGCGCCGAGCCGCACAACGACGCCATCACGAGGAGCAGCCACCTCGCGCACGACCGGCGCGGTCGGAAGCGCTGCCAGGTCTGGATCGCCGCCCTGCGCACGTATCCAGCGCTCGTAGGCCCTTGTCGCCGAGCCGTCAGCGACTGCTGTCGCGGCTCGCCGTCGGCCCTCGCCGAGGTCGATCCCGAGATCGGAGAGCGCAAGTAGCCTCGCGCACACTTCGAGCACGAGCTCCGTGAAGTCGGGAGGCCCCTCTCCTGCGATCGTCTCGACCGCCTCTCGAATCTCGAGCGAATTGCCCACCGCCGCACCGAGCGGCTGATCCATATCGGTGAGAAGGCAGACAACCTCGCGCCCTGCCCGCTGGCCGAGATCGACCATCTGCTCGGCGAGATTGCGCGCGTCGTCGAGCGTCTTCATGAACGCGCCGTCCCCAACCTTCACGTCGAGCACGACGGCGTCGGCGCCTCCCGCGAGCTTCTTGGACATGATCGAGGAGGCGATGAGCGGGACGATGGCAACAGTTGCGGTGACGTCCCTGAGCGCGTAGAGCTTCTTGTCCGCGGGTGCGAGGTCCGCGGTCTGCCCGATGATCGCGAGGCCCACGTCACGCACCTGCGAGACGAACTCGTCGATCGAGAGCTCGACGCGATATCCGGGGATCGACTCGAGCTTGTCGAGCGTGCCGCCCGTGTGCCCGAGTCCGCGCCCGGACATCTTCCCGAAGGGAACCCCACAGGCGGCGACGATCGGGCCAACCACGAGCGAGGTCTTGTCCCCCACTCCGCCCGTCGAGTGCTTGTCTACGACCCGCCGCCCGAGCGCCGCGCCAAGGTCGAGTGTCTCCCCGGAGCGGATCATCGCGTCCGTCAAGGCATGCGTCTCGCGGCCGGAGAGCCCCTTGAAGCAGACAGCCATACACCACGCGGCCATCTGATACTCCGGCACGTCTCCACGCGTGTAGCCGAGGACGAGATCGGCAATCTCTTCGTCGGAGAGCTCCTCGCCGTTCCGCTTCCGCTCGATCAGCTCAGCTGCGCGGGACGCATGTCTCATTCGGCCATCTTGTCGTTGGCATGCACCATCGCGACGATCATGCCCGATGAAGGTGTGGCAGATCATCGGGATCGTCGAAGCTGATGGCTGGAAGCTCGTGAGAACGCGAGGGAGTCACCGACAGTACAAGCACTCGGAGAAGCGCGGCACCGTGACGATCCCGGGAAAGCGATCTGACGACTTGCACCCGAGTATCGCGGTCAGCGTCCTTCGACAGGCAGGATTACGGTGATGAGCACGTACGCAGAGCTGGCGGCGCAGTATCTGATCCTCATCGAGGGTGGCCCGCCGACGAACTACTCCGCGTGGTCGCCCGATCTACCCGGCTGCGCCGCGACAGGAGCGACGATCGAGGAATGCGAGGCGGAGATGAGGGATGCGATCGCCTTCCACCTCGAAGGTCTGGCGGAGGACGGACCCATCCCGAACGGGACTGGGCCAGGGGTCTACGTCGCTCGCACTCCGCACACGGCCGCCTGACTAGAGCTCGATCTGGCGGCCGGAGAGCCGCTTTCCGACCGACTTCCCACCGAGCCAGGCATTCACCGTCGCGCCGACATCCGCGAACTCGCCCTCCTCGTGGATCCGCCCCGCCGCATTACGTCCGGCCGCATAGGCGAGGAGCAGCGCGTGCTCGCGCGAGTGGTCGGTCGACGGCGTCGTCGGGTCGCAGCCGTGGTCGGACGTGAGGATGAGCAGGTCGCCTGGATGGAGCGCTTCCAGGATGTCCGATAGACGCCGATCGAAATCCTGGAGGCAGCGGTGGAAGTTCACAGGATCGTTTCGGTGCCCCCAGAGCATGTCCGTCTCCACGAGATTGACGAACACGAGCCCGCCCTCGATCGTCTCGAGGAGCTCGATCGTTCGGTTGATCCCCTCGACGTTCGACTTCGTCGGGAACGACTCGTCCACGTCGCAGCCGGCAAAGATGTCGCTGATCTTGCCCACGCCGCAGACCGTGTTGCCCGCGTCGCGGATCAGCGAGAGATAGTTCGGTCGCTTCGGCTCGAGTGAGAAGTCATGTCGGTTCGGTGTCCGCTCGTACTCTCCGGGCGCGCCAGTGAACGGGCGGGCGATCACCCGCCCGACCGCATGCCGACCGGTGAGAAGCTCTCGCGCCACGCGGCAGCCGTCGTAGAGCTCCTCGAGCGGGATGGTCTCCTCGTGCGCAGCGATCTGGAAGACGGAGTCGGCCGACGTGTAGACGATCCACTTGCCCGTCGCCTGGTGCTCCTCGCCGAGCTGCTGGATGATCTCCGTCCCCGACGCGGGCAGGTTCCCGAGGACGCCCCGGCCCGTCTGGTTCATGAACGGGTCGATGACGTCGTCCGGGAACCCGTGCGGGTAGGTGGGAAAGGCCGTCGGTGTCAGGACGCCCATCAGCTCCCAGTGGCCCGTCGTCGTGTCCTTCCCTTTCGAGCGCTCGACCAGCCGCCCGGCGACAGCCGGCGCCCCGGGCTGTGGGGGGCAGCCCTCCAGCGAGACCACGTTCCCGAGGCCGAGCGCCTCGAGATTGGGCAGATCGAGACCTCCGACGGCGCGGGCGACGTTGCCTAACGTGCTGGAGCCTTCGTCCCCGTACTCCGCTGCGTCGGGCAACTCACCTGCGCCGACGGCATCGAGCACGATCACGCACGCCCGCGGCACGCAGCTATTCTACGGCGGCTTTGGACGACGCCCTCGGCCTACTCCTGCTCGCGTTCTACATCACGATGATCCTCGGCATCTCCGCGTTCGTGACCTGGGCGGTCATCAAGATCTTTCCGACCGAGCGAAAGTCGAAGAAGCCGGACAAGCCCGACGCACCGGCGGCGGGCAACGGTACCGAAGCCGCTGGCGGCCGACTCTTCCGCCGCGCCAAGCGCGAAACCGCGTAGATCGGCTCAGGCGACGCCGGCGGCGAGCGCGTCGTCGAGCGGCGTGTACTCGAGCCCGTGTGCCTCGGCCACGGCCTCGTACGTCAGCTTGCCGCCCATGACGTTGACGCCCCGCGCGAGCTCCGGGTTCCCTGCGATCGCCTCGATCGGACCGAAATCGGCGAGCTGCTCGACGTACGCGAGCGTGACGTTCGTCAGCGCGCGTGTCGACGTGATCGGCACCGCGCCGGGCATGTTCGCCACGCAGTAGTGGATCACGCCGTCGACGGTGTAGACGGGCTCGTCGTGGGTCGTCGCCTTCGACGTCTCGGCGCAGCCACCCTGGTCGATCGCGACGTCGACGAAGACCGAGCTCTCCTTCATCGCTCCGAGCAGCTCGCGAGTGATCAGCTTCGGCGCCCGCGCACCGGGGATGAGCACGGCGCCGATCGTGAGATCTGCATCTTTGATCGACTCCTCGATCTGGAGACTCGAGGACATGAGGAGTTGCACGCGCCCGCTCAGGATCTGCTCCAGGAAGCGCATCCGGTCGACGGAGCGCTCGAGGATCGTCACTTGCGCCCCCATCCCGCGGGCGATTACGGCGGCGTTGTAACCGACCATCCCGCCGCCGATCACCAGCACCCGCGCCGGCGCGACACCGGCTACGCCGCCGAGGAGGATCCCGCGGCCGCCTTTCGGCTTCTCGAGATGGTCTGCGCCGGCCTGTGGGGCAAGCCGCCCCGCAATTTCGCTCATTGGTGCAAGCAACGGAAGCGCACCGACGTCGGTCTCCACCGTCTCGTACGCGATTGCCGTGATGCCCGAGTCGACGAGCGCGCGGGTCAGTGGCTCGTCGGCGGCGATGTGGAGATACGTGAAGAGTGTGAGACCTTCGCGGAGCCGCGGATATTCGGATGCGATGGGCTCCTTGACCTTGAGTAGCAGGTCGGCCCTACCCCACACGTCCTCGACGGAGACGATCGTCGCACCCGCACGCTCGTAGGGCTCGTCGGCGAAAGCGCTGCCTGCACCGGCGTCGGCCTCGATGAGCACGTCATGCCCACGCTGAACGAGCTCGCGAGCTCCCGCCGGGGTCAGCGCGACCCGGTACTCCTGCGACTTGATCTCCTTAGCTACGCCGATACGCATCGCGCGCGGGACGATAGCGACCACCACCAAGAATGCGCCAGACTGGTGCCATCGACCGAGGAGGAAACCGTGTACACGTCAGCTGTCTGGAACGTGAAGGAAGGTCATGAGGACGAGTTCAAACGACGCTGGCAGGTGAGCGTCGACGCTGCAGCGCTAGCCCTTCCGGGAGTCGTCTTCCGGCTCGTGCGTGATGTCGAGAATCCCCGCCGTTTCGCCAGCGACGCCGGACCCTGGCGGAGCCTGCAGCAGATCACCGCGATGCGGGACTCGCCCGAGTTCCAGGCGAGCATGGCGTCCATGGCGGAGCACCTCGACTCGTACGAGATCTCGACATGGGAGCTCGTAGCCGAGGTCAGCTAAGGAATGGAGCAGGGCGGGGCATGCCCCGCCCCTACAGCTCGAGGGCGGCGTCGACGAGCGCGAGTGTGACCTCGACCATCGCCTCGAGGTCCGCGACGGCGATGTGCTCGTCGGGCGTGTGGATCTCCATCATCCCGTTCGCCAGGTTCACGCACGCGAGGCCGCGCGCGTTGAAGACGTTGGCATCGGCGCCGCCGCCGCTCAGCGCGTAGGACGGTTCGAATCCGGCTCGTTCGAGCGCCGTGGCAGCGAGCCGTACGGGTGCGTCGCTCTCCTTGAAGCGGTAGCCGGGGAAGCTGGGGCGCACTTCGCTGGCGACCTCGCATTCGGCCAGGCTGGCGGCGAAGGCCGCCGACTCGAGCATCTCGCGTACGAGCTCGATCGCCTTGCGCTCGTCGTGCGAGCGCACCTCGGCCGTGAACGAGCACCGCTCGGGAACGACGTTGCGCGCCGTCCCGCCCTTGATGACGCCGACGTTCGCGCTCGTCTCCTCGTCCACTCTCCCGAGGCGGAAGTCCGCAATAGCCCGGGACGCCGCTGCGATCGCAGAGCGCCCGTCCTCGGGACTCATGCCCGCGTGCGCTGCGCGCCCATGAAAGCGAAAGTCGAGCAGGCGCGCGTGCGGCGAGCCGAGCACGATCTCGCCGATCGCCGCACCTTGGTCGTAGACGTAGCCGGTCTTCGCGACGAACCGCGTGTGGTCGAACGCGTCGGCGCCGCGGAGCGAGACCTCTTCCTGTGGAGTGAAGAGGAGCTCGATTCCGGCATGTGCTCTTCCCTCCTCGACGATGCGGCGCGTGGCCTCGAGCATCACGACGACCGCGGCCTTGTTGTCCGATCCGAGGATCGTCCCGGCGGCGTTCCGAACAACGCCGTCCTCGACGACCGGCTCGATCGCCGCTTCGGGAGGAACCGTGTCCGTGTGGGCGCAGAGGAAGATCGGCGTGCCGTCGCCGTTCGTCGCGGGCAGCCGGCAGTAGATGTTCCCGGTGTCACCGTCCAGCCGCCCTGCAGCGTCGTCCTCGTCCCACTCGAGACCAAGCCCCGTTAAGTACTCGCCCACGCGGTCGGCGACGGAGCGCTCCTTCCCCGACGGGCTCGGCATCGCGCAGAACTCGAGGAAGAGATCGAGGAGAGTCGAGTGCGTCACTGCAGGCAGGGAGAGGCTACCGGGCCGCGTGCGCTTTGACGCCGGCTCGGGCGCGCGGCGGCTACAATCGCCCCCACCGAAGGGGAGTACCCTCGAACGGGCGTCATCGTCAGTACGGCTCTTGGCCCGGTGACGCCGGCCGCTTCCGCGGCGGGAGAGACCTTCGTCAACCGACAACCGGCCTGACGAGGGAGTACCTCCGTGCAATTGGAACTTTGGATGTGGGGAGCGTTTGGGGCGTTCGTCGTCGCTATGCTCTTGGTCGATCTCGTCGCGTTCGGGCGGCGCGGTGAGGAGATCACTTTCCGGCGAGCGGTGTGGTGGAGCATCGGCTGGACTCTGCTCGGCCTCGCCTTCGCCGGACTGCTCTGGGTCTGGCAGGGCCGCCGCTTCGCCGAGGAGTACCTCGCCGGCTTCCTGATCGAGAAGTCCCTCTCGATCGACAACCTGTTTGTCTTCGCCCTTATCTTCGCCTACTTTGCGGTGCCTGCGGCCTCGCAGCGGCGCGTCGTGTTCTGGGGCATCATCGGCGCGATCATCCTGCGCGGCATCTTCATCGCCGCTGGCGCGGCGCTGCTCGACGCGTTCCACTTCACGATCTACGTCTTCGGCGTCTTCCTCATCGTGACGGGAATCCGAATGGCGCGTCACTCGGGCGTCGAGATCCACCCGGAGCGCAATCCAGTCTTGAGGCTCATGCGTCGCCTCGTGCCGATGACCACCGAATACCACGGCGACCGCCTGACCGTGCGCCAGAGCGGCAGGCGGGTCGCGACGCCGATACTGGCCGCCCTCATCCTCGTCGCCAGCTTCGACATCGTCTTCGCGGTCGACTCGATTCCGGCGATCTTCGCGGTCACGCGCGAAACATTCATCGTCTATGCCGCCAACGCGTTCTCGCTCCTCGGGCTCGCCGCCCTCTACTTCGTGCTCGCTGGAATGATGGGACGGTTCCGCTACCTCAACGTCGGCCTCGCAGTGGTGCTCGTCTTCGTCGGCACGAAAATGATTCTCGCCGACGTTCTGAAGATCCCCGTCTACCTCTCTCTCGGTGTCATCGTCGCCACGTTGGCTGTGGCCGTCGTCGCGTCGCTCCTGCGACCACTCGAACCCCAACTGCTCCAAGAAGGCAGAACGCCATGACGTTGCTCGGCGTCATCTCAATCGCACTCTCGGTGCTCGGGTTCCTGACGGCGCTCGCGCTGCACGCTGGCGGGGTGCTCGAGCATCTCGTGCTGACCTTCGTCCTGCTTGCCGGACTGCTCGTGCTCGGGATGATTCTGCTCTCCGTGTAGCGTGCAGTGCGATTGCCTCAGGAGCTGTTGACGGCGGCCGGAGCCTATCCGGCAGCGTGCGCCCTCAGCCCTGCCCTCGACCGGGCCTGCTCGAGTGCGGCTCCGACGAAGCCGCGGAAGAGCGGCGCGGGGCGCGTCGGGCGCGACTTGAACTCCGGGTGGAACTGGCTCGCGACGAACCACGGGTGATCGGGTAGCTCGACGATCTCGACGAGCCGTCCGTCCTGGAACGTTCCGGAGACGACCAACCCCGCGTCGACGAGTCGCGACCGAAGCTCGTTGTTCACCTCGTAGCGATGACGGTGCCGCTCGTGGATCACGAGCTCGCCGTATGTCTCGCGGGCTCGCGTCCCCTCGACGAGCTCTACCGCCTGCGCGCCGAGGCGCATGGTGCCGCCGAGATCCTCGATCTCCTTCTGCTCGGGGAGCAGGTCGATCACGGGAAACGGGGTCTCGGGATCCATCTCGGTCGAGTTGGCACCGTCCATCCCGGCGACGTGCCGCGCGAAGTCGGAGACCGCGACATGCATGCCGAGGCAGATTCCCAGATACGGGATCTCACGTTCTCGCGCAACGCGACAGGCGAGGATCTTCCCTTCCCAGCCTCGTGAGCCGAACCCTCCGGGGACGAGCACGCCGTCTGCGCGCTCGAGCTCCCGCACTGCTTCCTCGTACGACATGTGCTCGGCGTCGACCCACCGGACCCGGACGCGGCAGCCCGAGTGGACGCCTGCGTGCTTCAGCGCCTCGTGCACCGAGAGGTACGCGTCGTGCAGCTTCACGTACTTGCCCACGAGCGCGATCTCGACGTCCTCGCGGAGCTCCCGACTGCGCTCGATGAGCTCACTCCACTCGACGAGCTCGGCGGCCGGCGTCTCCAGCCCGAGCTTCTCGCAGACGAGCGTATCGAGCCCTTCCTCCTGGAGCACCTCCGGGATCAGATAGACGTCGGGCACATCGGGTGAGCCGATCACCGCGCGGCGGTCCACGTCGGCGAAGAGCGCAATCTTGTCGCGGATGTCGTCCGACAACGGCTCCGTCGAGCGACAGACGACGACATCCGGGTGGATACCGATTCGGCGGAGCTCGTTCACCGAGTGCTGCGTCGGCTTCGTCTTCAGCTCACCCGCCGCGTCGAGGAACGGAACGAGCGTGACGTGCAGATAGACGACGTTCTCCGGCCCGACCTCGCGCCGGAACTGGCGGATCGCCTCGAGGAACGGCAGCGACTCGATGTCACCGACGGTTCCTCCGATCTCGGAGATGACGACATCCGCGGGCGATACCTTCTCCGCGCGGCGAATGCGCGCCTTGATCTCGTTCGTGATGTGCGGGATGACCTGCACCGTCGCGCCCAGGAACTCGCCCTTGCGCTCCTTGCGCAGGACGGCGTCCCAGATCGCCCCCGCGGTATGGCTGGCGTTGCGCGAGAGGTTCTCGTCGATGAAGCGCTCGTAATGCCCGATGTCGAGATCGGTCTCGGCGCCGTCCTCGGTGACGAACACCTCGCCGTGCTGGAACGGGCTCATCGTTCCCGGGTCGACGTTCAGGTACGGGTCGAACTTCTGTGCACTGACGGAGAGTCCGCGGGATTTCAGCAGGCGCCCGAGCGACGCCGCGACGATCCCTTTCCCGAGCGCCGAGACGACGCCGCCCGTGACAAACACGTACTTGGCCACGGGACCCCACCGTACCAGGCTTCGAGGTCAGACCGTGGCGGCCGTCTGGACGAGGTTGTGAAGGCGAGTCAGCGCGTCACTGGCGATGCTGCGGGAGAAACTCAGCATCAGCGGGCCTTTGACCTCGAGCTCGGCGCGGGTGCGGTGGGCGCCAGAGGGTGTGAGTGTGAGCTCGGCGCGCAACCTCGCGCGGACGAACTCAAAGGCCACCCGGGATCCCGGGTCCGCGGCAACGATGAGGAGCGTGTCCTGCGAGTCGGCGCGCCGAAACAACGTCGCTTGGCGGAAGGAGATCCGCCAGCGTCCGCCGACGGCAAGCCCGAGCCGGTCGGGCTCAACTGCAACGAGGTTCGGCCACCAATCGGCG
>JBCKBY010000026.1:0-23114 GCA_038910715.1 Gaiellaceae bacterium | reverse complement strand
ACCCAGATGCTCCGGATCCCCGGCCCGGGCCGGATCGAGGATCGCACGATCGACGGCTCCTGCAACCCGTATCTCGCCGCAGCGGCTGTGCTCGCAGCCGGTCTGGACGGGATCGAGAACGGCCTAGACGCAGGCGAGCCCAACTCCGAGAACCTGTACTCGATCCCGTACGACACGTTGAAGGCGCGGGGCTTCGAGACGCTGCCGTCGAACCTCCTCGAGGCCACGACCGAGCTCGCGCAGGACGAGGCGCTTCGCGCCGGGTTGGGAGCGGTGCGAGACGAGGACTACATCGACTACTTCATCCGCGTCAAGCTCGACGAGTGGAACCGCTATCACGAGCAGGTCACGCCTTGGGAGATCCGCGAGTATCTGACCCGATTCTGATCGTATGGAGAAAAGCTCCATATCCACTGAGGTGAATTCGTGTCAATGAAGCCTTTTCAAGCACCTGGCATATGTAGATTATTTCTATAGATGTGCGGAATCGTCGGATTGTTCGCGAAGTCGCCCGAGGTGGAGGAACGCCTCGGCGAGCACCTCGGCGCGATGCTCGTCCAGATGTCGAGCCGCGGCCCCGACTCGGCTGGCGTCGCGGTCTATCGCGACCCGGCCCCGAGCGGCTGGAGCAAGCTCACGCTCTACTCCCCGAATCCACACGAGCACTGGGGCGCGGTCATGGACGGACTCCGCGACGTCTTCGGCGGCTGCGAGGAACCGTCGATTCGCGCCAGCCATGCTGTCTCGGTGGTAGAAGCCGACGCATCCGAAGCCGAGGGCTGGGTGCGGTCGAATCGACCGGACCTGCGCGTGATGAGTGCAGGCGAGGTCATCGAGATCTATAAGGAGACAGGCCTGCCGGAGGAGTTCGCCGCCGCGTTCCAGCTCGAGGACTTCAAGGGCACACACGCGCTCGGTCACACGCGCATGGCAACCGAGAGCCGCGTGACCACGGAGGGATCGCACCCGTTCTCGACGGGGCTCGACCTCTGCCTCGTCCACAACGGCTCGCTCTCGAATCACAACCGGCTGCGCGAGAACCTCCGGCGAGAGGGCATCGAGTTTCAGACCGAGAACGACACGGAGGTCGCAGCCGGCTACCTGGCCTGGCGACTGCGCGAGGGGGCGACGCTCGAGCATGCGCTCGAAGGCTGTCTGACCGATCTTGACGGCTTCTACACCTTCGCCGTCGGCACCGCCGACGGATTCGCCGTGCTGCGCGACCCGATCGCGTGCAAGCCGGCGGTCCTCGCCGAGACCGAGGACTGGGTCGCGATGTCTTCCGAGTGGCGCTCGATCGCGGTGCTCCCAGGTGCAGCCGATGCACGCGCGTGGGAGCCGGAGCCCGGAGTCGTCTACGTTTGGGAGAAGGCGAAGGTCTGATGGCCGTGGCGGCTGCGGAGACCACCGAGCTCGAGGTCGTCGATCTCTCAACGACGTCCGTTCGCGAGCTCAACCAACGGCTTCACGATCTCGCCGGCGGCGCTCCCGGGCCGCGACGGTTCCAGATCCTCAACCCGAGCGGCGCGCACGCACTTGCGTGTGGCCTCGACGCCGAGATCGAGGTCGAGATCGAGGGCCACGTGGGCTACTACTGCGCGGGGATGAGCAAGCTCGCGACGGTTCGAGTCCACGGCAACGCGTCGACCGGGATCGCCGAGAACCTCATGTCCGGTCGCGTCGTCGTGGACGGGAACGTGAGCCAGTCCGCGGGCGCGACGGGTCGGGGCGGCCTCCTCGTCGTCCGAGGGGACGCGTCGTCTCGCTGTGGGATCTCGATGAAGGGGATCGACATCGTCGTGGGAGGTTCGGTTGGCCACATGAGCGCGTTCATGGCGCAGACCGGCTGTCTCGTCGTCTGCGGAGACGCGGGCGACGCTCTCGGTGACTCGATCTACGAGGCGCGGCTCTACGTTCGCGGCTCGGTGGCAGGTCTCGGCGCCGACTGCATCGAGAAGGAGATGCGCGACGAGCACGTCGCGCAGGTCGCCGGTTTGCTCGAGGCTGCAGGAATCGACGCCGACGCGTCCGACTTCCGGCGCTACGGCTCGGCGCGCGAGCTCTACAACTTCAAGATCGACAACGCGGGCGCGTACTGATGTCCATCGAGGACAGTTCAGGGGTCAGACCCGGGGTCAGACCCCGGGACATGTCCGATACGGACCGCGAACGACCCTGGGGGCTCCGCGAGTCGTATCTCTTCGACCGGAACGCCATCGCGGAGATACAACGCGCGGCGCGCGAGGGTATTTACGACATCCGCGGATTCGGCGCCAAGCGGCTGCTGCCGCACTTCGACGATCTCCTCTTCCTCGGTGCGAGCGTCTCGCGCTATCCGCTCGAGGGGTACCGCGAGAAGTGCGCTACGGACGTCGTTCTCGGCACACGCTTTGCGAAGAAGCCGCTCGAGCTGAAGATCCCGGTGACCATCGCGGGGATGAGCTTCGGCGCCCTCTCCGCGCCGGCCAAGGAGGCTCTCGGCCGCGGGGCCACTGAGGTCGGCACGTCGACCACAACGGGCGACGGTGGGATGACGAACGAGGAGCGCGAGCACTCGAAGACGCTCGTCTACCAGCTCCTTCCCTCGCGCTACGGAATGAACCCGGACGACCTCCGCCGCGCCGATGCGATCGAGGTCGTCGTCGGTCAGGGCGCGAAGCCGGGCGGCGGCGGAATGCTCCTCGGCCACAAGATCTCCGATCGCGTCGCCGAGATGCGCTCGCTGCCGAAGGGAATCGACCAGCGCTCGGCGTCGCGCCATCCCGACTGGACGGGGCCTGACGATCTCGAGATCAAGATCCAGGAGCTCCGCGAGATCACCGACTGGGAGAAGCCGATCTTCGTCAAGGTCGGCGCGACGCGGACGTACTACGACGTCCAGCTCGCCGTGAAGGCCGGTGCCGACGTGATCGTCGTCGACGGCATGCAAGGCGGTACGGCCGCGACGCAGGATGTCTTCATCGAGCACGTCGGCATCCCGACGCTTCCCGCGACCCGAATTGCAGCCGACACACTCCAGGAGCTCGGGATGCACCGGAAGGTGCAGCTCATCGTGTCCGGCGGGATCCGAGGTGGGGCGGACGTCGCGAAGGCGCTCGCTCTTGGTGCGGATGCTGTGTCGATCGGGACGGCGGCATTGGTCGCGATGGGCGACAACAGCCCCGAGTTCGAGGAGCAGTACCGTGAGATCGGCAGCTCAGCGGGCTTCTACGACGACTACCAGGCGGGCCGCGACCCCGTCGGGATCTCGACGCAGGACGACGAGCTCGCTGCTCGCTTCGACCCGGTCGTCGGCGGGCGCAAGATTGCGAACTACCTGCGTGTCCTGACCCTCGAGACCCAAACGCTCGCGCGGGCGTGCGGGAAGTCGCACGTCCACAACCTCGAGCCGGAGGATCTCGTCGCGCTGACCGTCGAGGCGGCGGCGATGGCCAAGGTTCCGCTTGCCGGAACCGATTGGATCCCCGGTCTAAACGGTTCAGGCTAGCGACGAAACGATCCGCGGCGGGCTTCGGTCCTCACGCCCCCCACGGCTCCGACGAAGAGACGTGGAAGACAGTTGCCTCCGGTTCGGCGGCAAGGAGCTCCTCGAGGAGACCGACCGTCTTTTCGACGACGGGCAACGACTCCTGACGCTCGAGCGCTGCCTGATCCTCGAACACCTCGAAGGCGATGAACGAGTCGGGGTCGGCGAGGTCACGGCCCATGTCGAAGCTGATGACGCCGTCCACTGCTCGGCTGGCGGCGACGATTTCCTTGAATGCAGCCATCGCCTGCTCGGTCTTGTCGGGCTTGCATTGAACTTTGAAGCGAACGACGATCATTGCTCTTCCTCCAGGGTTCGGGATAGTCAGATCGTTGGCGCCGGACGCGAACCGTAACGCCCCTCTGGCGTCGGACTCAATGCGCCAAGTGACAAAGTGTCACTTGGCTACGAGAGTGCGGCCCTCAACGTCTCGCGCGGCACTCCGCTCTCCGTGTAACGAGACGTCCCTGCATCCGCCAGCTCGCGCGCTCCGGTCACCAACGCCCCGTATGCAGTGGCAGCCAGCCAGCTCCCGGTAGAGACGCGTCGCACGCCCACCGAGGCGAGCTCCGAGATCGTCGGTCCGTTCGGCAGCGCAAGGGCGTTCACCGGAACCCCGACCGCGTCGACGACAGCCGCGATCTGGCCCAGGTCACGGAGACCCGGCGCGTAGACGGCATCCGCTCCCGCATCTCGATACGCGATCAGCCGAGCGATCGTGTCGTCGAGGTCGTCGATGCCGTGAACATGGTTCTCCGCGCGGCCGGTGAGCACCATGGGCTCCGAGAGCCGATGCGCTGCTTCCGCGGCTGCGGCGACCCGCTCCGTTGCGACCTCGATCTCGTCCATGCCGCCGGTTGCCGGGTTCCAGTCCTCGATGGAGAAGCCGGCGGCTCCGGCTTCGGCGAGGAGGGCCACCGTCTCGGTCACGCCTCCAGGGTCGTTGGGGTAGCAGCGCTCGCTGTCGACGTTGAGCGGCAGGCTCGTTGCCTCCGCCAGGCTCGACACGTGTGCGACCAGCTCGTTGCGAGTGACGGTTTGGTCGGTCTTGCCGAGTGACCAGGCCAACCCCTCGCTCGTCGTTGCGAGCGCCTCGAAGCCGCACGACGCGAGCAGCCGCGCGGAGCCGAGGTCCCACGGGTTGGGCATGATGAACAGCTGGTCTCTCTCGTGCAGGGCCCTGAACCGGGCGCGACGCTCGGCGACGGACATGTGCTCTCTCCTCTACTCGATGACTCGCCCGCCATCTTGAACTACCCCCGCCGTCAGGCAGGGCGCCAGCCGAGCTCGCGCGAGACGGCGTTCGCGCGCTCGAGCAGGAGCGGCACCGCGGCCTCAACGGCTGCGGCGTCGAAGCGGGAGCTCGGCCCTTGCAACGCGACGATCGCCTCCAACTCTCCGCGCGCTGACCGGATCGGAGCGGCGATCGCGCTCAACCCTGGCTCGCGCTCGCCGGTCGCTTCCGCGTAGCCGCGCTCACGCACGGTCTCGATCTCTTGTGCGAGCACCTGTGGATCGGTGATCGTTCTCGGCGTGTACGCGCGAAGCGGTCCTTCGGGGAGTTCCCGTCCGAAGAACGCGAGCATCACCTTTCCCGCCGAGGTGGCGTGCGCGATCGACGGTCGCCCGAGTCGCGAGACAGGCTGGATCTGATGTGAGCCAGGGACGAAGTCGACGGTGATCGCGTCCTCGTCGCCCGGAACCGAGAGCGTGGCGGTCTCACCCGTCGCCTCGACGAGCGCAATGAGGTGCGGACGCGCCACGTCGCGGATGTCGAGGCGCGCGAGGACGGCATTCGCGAGGTGGACGAGGCGGATGCCGAGCCGGTACCGGCCTGAGGTCGGTACTCGCTCGACGAGCCCGGAGGCGGCGAGCGTGCCGAGCTGGCGCGATACGGTGCTCGGCGTCATGCCCGTACGACGCGCCACCTCATTCGTTCCGAGCTCGCCACCGTCTGCAAGCGTGTCGAGGACGGCGATCGCTCTTTCGGCGGCGCCAATTCGGCGGGTAGAGGGTTGACGAGTGCGCGACATCCGTGTAGGTTCGTTGCGGATTCTGGCACAGCGTTGCTGAGAGTGCAATTCGCAAGGTAGATGTCTTTTCTCCTCTCGTGCCCCTTCTGTGGCCCACGACCGGTGGACGAGTACGCGTACTTCGGCGAGGTCACGAAGCGTCCAGGTCCCTCTCCGACGCTGCGTGAGCTGACCGAGTACGTGTATTTCCGAGACAACGTCGCCGGCGTCCAGCGCGAGTGGTGGCAGCACCGCAGTGGGTGCGGCGAGTGGTTCCTCGCCGAGCGCGATACCCGCACGAACGAGGTCGTCGAGGTCATGCTCCCAGCGCCAAGCCGGAACTCGCCCGCATGAGGTTGGAGCCGCAGAATG
Organism: Gaiellaceae bacterium; assembly: GCA_038910715.1. Lineage (GTDB taxonomy): Bacteria > Actinomycetota > Thermoleophilia > Gaiellales > Gaiellaceae > GMQP-bins7. The sequence continues at coordinate 17,204 of JBCKBY010000026.1, read as the reverse complement.
GCGAGCGGATCGACCGCTCGAAGCCCGTCTCGTTCTCGTTCGCGGGCTGGAAGGTCGCTGGGTTCGAGGGCGACACGCTCGGCTCGGCGGCGTTCGCGGGCGGGAAGCGGGTCTTCTCGCGCTCATTCAAGTACCACCGGCCGCGCGGCCTCCTCTGTTGCTCGGGGCACTGCCCGAACTGCCTGATGACGGTTGACGGCGTACCCAACGTCCGCGTCTGCACCGAACCGATCCGTGAGGGCGCGGTCGTCGAGGGACAGAATGTCCGCTGGTCGCTCGACTTCGACTTCATGTCCGTGACGGACAAGGTCGGCGGCCCGTTCACTCCGGTGGGCTTCTACTACCGCACGTTCATCCGCCCGCGCCGGCTTTGGCCGTTCTACGAGAAGTTCTTGCGGAGCGCTGCCGGGCTCGGAGAGCTCGACGAGCACGCCGGGCACTCCCGTCGTTACGACACTGAGCATCGCAAGGCGCGCGCCCTCGTCGTCGGTGGTGGCCAGGCCGGTCGTGCTGCGGCGCTTGCTGCCGCGGCTTCAGGCCCCGGCGTCGTCCTCGTCGACGAAGACGCGAGTTTGCGCGGGATGCAGCTGGCAGGAGTCGAAGTGCTCGCTCCGGCCAGTGCGCTCGGGATCTGGGAAGGCGGCCTCGTTCCCGTCGACGCCGGCACGGTTCTCTACCGCTTCCGCGCCGAGCGGATCATCGTCGCAACCGGCGCGATCGAGCAGCCGCTCGTCTTCCCGGGCAACGACCTCGTCGGCGTGATGCTCCCCGCGGGCGTGCGCCGTCTCGTCAGGGACTTCTCCATCAAGCCGGGCAACCGTGCGATCGTTCTCGCGGCCGACGACGAGGGGCTCGAGATCGCGGACGACCTGAGCGAGGCCGGGATCGCCATATCGCGTGTGATCGATCTTCGCGACAGAAGACCTCGTGAGCTCGTCGCGCAGGGCGGCAAAGGACGCGTCCGACGTCTCGTCGTCGACGGCGAGAGCATCGACTGCGACCTGCTCGTCGCATCCGGCGGCCGGCAACCTGCGTACTCGCTACTCGCACAGGCCGGCGCGCGTATCGAGTTCGACTCCGAGCTCGGAGTGTTCGTCCCCACCGAGCTACCGGTGGGTGTCGAAGCGGTGGGCAGTGTCACGGGCGAAGGCCTCGGCAAGATCGACCCCGAGCCAGCTTACGGGGGCAAGGGGAAGTGCTTCGTCTGCGTTTGCGAGGACGTGACCACGAAGGACATGAAGCGCGCGATCGCCGAGGGGTTTGACTCGATCGAGCTTGCGAAGAGGTACACGACCACGACGATGGGTCCCTGCCAAGGGAAGCTCTGTCACCTCCCGAGCATCCGGCTCTATGCGAAGGAGACCAGGATGTTCGAGGCGGCGATCGGGACGACGACTGCTCGCCCGCCCTGGGCTCCGGTCGAGCTCGGCCTCCTCGCGGGCCGCGAGCTCACCCCTGCACGCCGCACGTCGATGCATTGGTCTCATGCGGAGGCCGGAGCGACCATTCAGTGGGCGGGCCCGTGGAAACGACCCTACGCCTACGGCGAGAAACCGGGGGACGAGGTGCGCGCCGTCCACGAGTCGCTCGGCGTGATCGACGTCTCGACGCTCGGCAAGCTCCTCGTCGAGGGGCCCGAGGCTGTCGCGCTCCTCGAGCGCCTCTATCCGAACCGCTTCGGCGATATGAAGCCCGGCCGCATCCGCTACGGAGTCCTCACCTCGGACGCAGGGCGGATCATGGACGACGGCACGATCGCGAGACTCGCGGACGACCTCTACTACGTGACGACGACCTCGACCGGCGCGGATGCGGTGACCGCGTGGTTCGAGTGGTGGAACGCCGTCTGGGGGTACGAGGCGGAGATCGTGAACGTCACAGGGGCGATCGCTGCGGTGAACCTTGCGGGGCCGCAGTCGCGCGACGCGCTGCAGCGCTTGACCGAGGCAGATGTCTCGGCCGAGGAGTTCAAGTACCTCGACGCACAGGAGATCGACGTCGCCGGGGTCCCGACCCTCGCTCTACGGATCGGCTTCGTCGGCGAGCTCGGCTACGAGCTCCACTTCCCGAGCCCGGCGGGCGAGTACCTCTGGGGCCGGCTCGTCGCGGAGGGCGCACGTCCGTTCGGCCTCGAGCCGCAGCGCATCCTCCGGCTCGAGAAGGGACACGTCATCGTCGGCCAGGACACGGACTCGGAGTCGAACCTCTACTCCGCCGGGATGTCGTGGCTGCCGAAGCTCGACAAGGACGACTTCGTGGGCAAGTACGCGCTCGAGCACTTCGCGGAGCGCGAGGAGAAGGAGCGCCTGGTCGGCTTCACGATGGAGGAGGACGTCCTTCCTGCCGAGGGCGCCCAGATCGTCATCGAAGGCCTTCCCGCCGGACGCGTCACGAGTGCGCGCAGGAGCGAGGCGGTTGGCTCGGTCATCGGTCTCGCGTGGGTTCCGACGGATCGGGCAGAGAGCGGCACGCGGGTCGAGATTCGCGTCGACCGATTGCTGCGCGGCGCGCGCGTCACACATGGTGCGTTCTTCGACTCCGCCGGGGCGCGGATGCGCTCGTGAGCAACACTCGCCTTCGGCTCGCAGTCGCGGGGGAAACCATGTTTCCCTCGCGTGCCCCCTTCTCTATGAAGAAGGACCACCAGGTCAAGGTCGAGTGGGCTTGGTCTTCAGGTCACGGCGACCTCGTGGACTCGGGGTGTCGAGCTGCGCTCATTTCTCTATCGCCTCCTCGAGGGAGGACAAGGCTGAATGGGAGGCTCGCTCCGGTAGCGCATTTCTTCTGGGGACCGTCAAGCGGTCATGGGGGCAGGGGCGCCTGCCGGAGCGAAGGGACAGTTGTGGGTGAGCATGTGCCAGATCGCCTCCGCGAGCCTGCGGGCGAGGTCGACCTGGGCGACGCGGGGGCCGCGCTGCTTTCCGAGCCGACGCTTGGTGCGCTCGTAGCGCTCGTGATAGGCCGGGTGCCGGCTTGCGTGGGTGGTGGCCTCGACGAGCGCCCAGCGCAGGTGGCGGGGTCCCATCTTGGAGAGCGGGCCCCGGCGGTCGCTCTCCCCCGACTGGTAGACGCGCGGGCACAGGCCGGTGTAGCCCACCAGCTTCGCCGGCGAAGAGAAGCGGGCGATGTCGCCGATCTCGGCGGCGATCGTGTACGCGAGCACCCAGGCGATGCCCGGGAGGGTGATCAGAAGCGGTACGTAGCGATGGTTGGCGCCGAGCATACGCAGGTCCGCCTCGCAGGCGTCTATCTCCCGCTCGAGCTCGTCGATCAGGCGCAGGCTGGCCTCGACGTCGCCCGCCCACGGCTCGGGGAGGCAGAGCGCTGCGAGCAACGCGCGGCCGCGCACGCCGAAGAGATCGGAGACAGGGCAGGGCTTGCCGTGCGTGAGCAGGGTCGCGTGCACCCGCTGCTTGAGGCTCGTGCGCTGGCGCACGAGATGCAGGCGGAAGCGCGCCCGCTCCCGCACGGCGCGCACTTCCGGGTCGGGCAGCCAGATCGCCGGCACCAGCTCGCGACGCGAGAGCTCGGCCAGGACCCAGGCGTCGATGCGGTCGGTCTTGCAGGCGAGCGGCGCCAGACCCTTCACCTTGACCGCGTCGGCGATCTCGACCTCCCAGCCGTGAAGCTCGAGTTGGTCGTGCACGAAGCGGGCGCCGGTCATCGACTCGATCGCCGCCCGCAGCGGCTGTCCGTGCCGTCCAAGGCGTGTCGCCAAACCGCGAAGACCGTCGGCGTCTGGCGCCGCCGCGCCCACCTCGACGCTCTCGCCCCGCTCGTCGAGCAGGTAGAAGTCGAGACGCTTGCGGCTGAGATCCAAACCAGCGTGCAACATGGAAACGGGCCTCCTCGTGGTCGCTCTCGGTGGACAACCCGGAGGCTGCCACCAGGGAGGCCCTTCTTCATCGCATTCTTCTTGAAAGCGCGGGGAACCTCCCGGTTCCCCGCGCCCCTCCACGCTCATAGGCCAAAGGTTGGCCTATGAGCCGGGCGTTTCTCTCGCCTTCGCGGTGCGAGTCCGGGACACTGGCGTCGCCGCTCCGCCGCGCGCTCGATGGTGCAAATCTCGCGGCGGTTCGCGACCTCTCACTCGAAGGTGTGGTGGAGATCCGCGGCGATCTCGACCTGGTTGCAGTCGCCGCAGGCGAGGATCTGGTGCGGCTCTCGCCGCAGCGCGGTTATCTCTTTACCGAAGGCGATCCGGCTGATGTCGCCGAGCGGCTGCGGGCCGGCGGTGTTCTCGCGTATGACGCAACCGGTGCGCTCGCGGGGATGGCGATAGAGAGCGAGCAAGTCATGCGCCGGCTCACTGATCTCGACCTCGACGAGCTTCCGACCGGCGGCCCGTTCGCGCACGTGACGGCGATCTTCCGGCGCGCGGCCGACGGCTGGTTCGAGGTGTACGTCCAACAAGAGCTCGGCCACTACGTCGCCGAGGCGGTCGTGGACGCGCTGGCTGGTCTGGACACGTCCCGGGGTCTGACCCGGGGTCAGACCCCCGAAATGTCCGATTCGGACGGTGGGCGCGCATGAAGGACATCTTCTTCCCCAAGCGGATGTGGCGGCCGCGGCCCGAGCTCAAGCGGAGCTACGAGGTCGTCATCGTGGGCGGGGGCTCGCACGGTCTCGCGACCGCGTACTACCTCGCGAAGAAGCACGGCATTCGCGACGTCTGCATCCTCGAGAAGTCGTACATCGGCTCGGGCGCGTCGGGGCGAAACACGACGATCATCCGCTCGAACTACCGCACGCCCGAGGGCGCCGCCTTCTACGGCGAGAGCGTCAGGCTCTACGAGAAGCTCTCCTCCGATCTGAATTTCAACCTCATGTTCTCGCAGCATGGGCACCTGACGCTCGCGCACTCGGATCGGGCGATGATCACGATGCAGGAGCGCGCCGAGGTCAACAAGCTGCTCGGGATCAACTCGAGCGTCGTCGGCATCGATCGGATCCGCGAGCTATGCCCGCAGCTCGACCTCTCAGAGCGTCCCGCGTATCCGATCATCGGTGCCCTCTACCACCCGCCGGGCGGGATCATCCGCCACGACGCGGTCGTGTGGGGGTTTGCGCGAGCCGCCGACTGGTTCGGAGTCGAGATCCATCCCAACACCGAGGTGACGGGATTTCAGCGGAGCGGCGATCGCGTCACCGCTATCGAGACCACACGCGGCCGCGTCGAGTGCGGTCAGGTCGTGAGCGCGACGGCCGGCTGGTCGTCGCTCGTGGGTGGACTCGCGGACGTTCGACTCCCGATCACCACGCATATCCTCCAGGCGTTCGTCACCGAGCCGGTGAAGCCGTTCCTCGACGTGGTCATCGTCTCGTCGCAGCTCCACGTATACATCTCGCAAACCGATCGCGGCGAGTTCCTGATCGGCGCCGAGATCGAGCCGTACACGACGTACAAGAGCACCGGAACGCTCTCGTTCCTCGAGTACTCGGCGGCACACGCGATCGAGCTCTTCCCGCAGCTCGAGCGGACGAAGGTGCTACGTACATGGACGGGCTTGTGCGACCTCTCGCCCGACTACAGCCCGATCCTCGGGAAGACGGAAGTCGACAACTTCCACGTCTCGACCGGCTGGGGCACCTATGGGTTCAAGGCGGCGCCGATCGTGGGCGTCACGCTCGCAGAGCTCGTCGCGACCGGGAAGACACCCGACTTGATCGCTCCCTTCGCGCTCGACCGATTCCACACCGATACGCTCGTGTCCGAGTTGGCCGCCGCCGCCGTAAGCCACTAGCCTCTTGCCGACATGTCCACCGTGATGCCCTCGAGCCTCGAGATCGCCCAAGGAGCGACGCTTCGCCCGATCCTCGACGTCGCGGCCGATGCAGGGCTGCTCCCAGAGGAGGTCGAGCCGTACGGGCGGTACAAGGCGAAGGTCGACCTCTCGGTCATCGAGCGGCTTGCAGATCGGCCCGCCGCGAAGCTGATCAATGTCACCGCGATCACGCCGACCCCCGCCGGCGAGGGGAAGACAACCACTTCGGTCTCGCTGACGCAGGGGCTCGGTGTGATCGGTCGAAAGCCTGTCCTGTGCCTGCGCGAGGCATCGCTAGGCCCGGTGTTCGGTGTGAAGGGAGGCGCGGCCGGCGGCGGCTACGCGCAGGTTGTGCCCATGGAGGATCTGAACCTCCACTTCACCGGCGACCTGCACGCGATCACGGCTGCGAACAACCTGCTCGCGGCGATGATCGACGCGCACGTCATGCACGGGAACGAGGCCGGCCTCGACCCGCTGTCTATCTCCTGGCGCCGCTGCCTCGACATGAACGACCGCTCGCTCCGCGAGGTGATCACCGGCCTTGGCGGGCGCCTGAACGGCGCTCCGCGGCAGACCGGCTTCGACATCACTGCCGCGAGCGAGATCATGGGGCTCGTCGCGGTCGCTCGCGATCTCGCCGATCTGAGGGAGCGGCTCGGCAGGATCACCGTTGGCCAGAGCTTCGAGGGCGAGCCCGTGACCGCGGAGCAGATCAAAGCAGCCGGTGCGCTCGCGGTCGTGCTCAAGGAAGCGATCAAGCCCAACCTCGTACAGACGCTCGAGGGGCAGCCCGCGTTCGTCCACTGCGGCCCGTTCGCCAACATCGCACATGGCAACAACTCGCTCGTGGCCGACCGCGTCGCGCTTTCACTCGGTGAGTACGTGATCACCGAGTCCGGCTTCGCCTCGGACATGGGGATGGAAAAGTTCTTCGACATCACCTGCCGCATCGGCGACCTGCGGCCGAGCGCGGTCGTGCTCGTTGCGAGCATCAAGGCCCTCAAGCACCACGCGGGCCAGCCTGACGGGGGCCTCGGCGCGATCGAGGTCGGCGCGCAGAACCTCGCGCGGCACATCGGCATCATCAACGGCTTCGGCCTGCAGGCAGTCGTGTGCGTCAACAAGTTCCCGAGCGACAGCGAGGACGAGCTCGAGCTCGCACGCAAGCTGGCGCTCGAGAACGGCGCGTTCGCAGCCGAGATAAGCACCGCCTTCGAGGACGGCGGCGCGGGCGCCACTGCCCTTGCGGAGGCCGTGGTGGCCGCTGCCGACGAGCCGAACACGTTCGACTTTGCCTACTCGCTCGACGCGCCGATCGAAGAGAAGATCCGGCTCATTGCGACTCGGGTCTACGGCGCCGACGGCGTCGAGCTCCTGCCCGCCGCGAAGAAGAAAGCCGCCGAGTGGGATCAGACTGGCCTCGGCCGTCTCCCGATCTGCATGGCGAAGACGCACCTCTCACTCTCGCACGATCCCGCATTGAAGAACGCTCCCACCGGCTTCACGGTGACGGTGCGCGACCTGCGCCCCTATACGGGCGCGGGTTGGATCGTTTCTCTGTGCGGCGAGATGATGACGATGCCCGGGCTCGGCAAGGCGCCCGCGGCCTTTGCGATCGACATCGACGCGAACGGCGACACCGTCGGCTTGTTCTGACAGCGGCTATCCTCGCAGCCGTGGCACTGACACGCTTGCGCGGACGGATGCCGTTGCTGGTCTTCGTCCTGCTTGCAGTCTTGTGTCTGGCTCTGATCGGATTCGCGTGCGCTTGCCTGGACGATCAGTTCGCGCAGGCGTTCGACCGCATCGTTCAGTCGGCACCCGCGGCAGTTTTCGAGCTCTGGCCGGCTTTCGCGTTGGCCACGCTCGCGTCGCTGTCGCTGATCGTCTTCTCGGTGCCGGCATCCGGCCGGGCCTCCCCGGCGTCGCTTCAACGCTTCCTCTTCTGAGTCGTCCTCTCGGTGTCGCCTGTCCGCGGGCAGGCTCGAAAGACGGATCAAGAGAGGAGAGCTGATGACAAACGCAACGAAGGCAAGGGCGCAGCGCCGGCGGCAGGCACCACCTCCGTCACCGAAGCGCCCCTCATGGATTGAACGAGGGCTTCTCGGCCTCGTCGCGGTGTCGGTCGTGCTCGCAGCGGCGGGCGTGTGGCGCCTGAGTGACGGCGGACGAGGAACGTCGGCCGCCGACGCGGGCCCTGTGCACGTGCACGGCCTCGGCATCGATCCCGCTGACAGAGCCCTGTTCATCGCGACCCATACCGGGCTCTTCCGCGTGGGCGAGAGAGACTCGAAGGCGGTCAGGGTCGGGGATAGCTACCAGGACACCATGGGCTTCACGGTTGTGGGTGAGAACCGCTTTCTCGGCTCCGGGCACCCGGGCCTGCGGACCGACCTGCCGCCGCTTCTCGGTCTGCTCGAGTCCACCGACAGCGGCAGGAACTGGGATCCGATCTCGCTTCTCGGCGAAGCCGACTTTCACGTCCTCCGCTCGGCCGGTGAGCGCGTGTACGGCTACGACGCTTCGAACGATCGGTTGCTGGTGAGCGGGGATGCGGGGCGAACGTGGGAAGAGGTCGAGCGACCGGCTCCACTCCTCGATCTCGCCGCGGATCCGAACGACAGCCAGCACGTGGTCGCCGCCGGGGTGAGCGATCTCTCGCAGGGGCTGTACGAGTCGCGTGACGGGGGACGAAGCTGGGTCAGCGTTGGAGACCAAGTCGGCCTTCTCGCCTGGCCGACTACGGATCGGCTCTTCCTCGTCGACGGGGGCGGGGACGTCTTCCTGAACTCGAACGGCGGCGGTCGCTTCGAGCGCCGTGGTTCGGTCGGCGGTCAGCCGGCAGCGTTTCTCGGGCAAGGTGCGGACGAGCTCTTCGTCGCCCTCCACGACGGCACCATCAAGCGCTCGACCGATGGAGGCGCGACGTGGACGGTACGTTCGACGCCATGACCTACGGCCGAGAGAGGAGGTGAGTACATGGAGCCCTTCTTGCTCCTCGCCGTCCTGATCTGTCCGATCGTGATGGGCGGGATGATGCTGTGGATGATGTTCCGGATGCGAAGCGGTAGCGCCGGCGCTGATCGCACGCACGAGGACGATCGCTGATGAGCGGGCGCGTGGCGGTCTTCTGTGCGACCGGCGCGGTGCTTGTGCTGGGGGTAGCGATGCTCGCGATCTCGCTCGGCAACGGGTCGCCCTTGCCCGTGCGGGATGCATCCGTCGCAGGTTCAGGGCTGTACAGAGGCAGCGAGGTGCCAGGGGGAATCACGATGCGCGACTTCTCGCTCCGCAATTACGACGGGCGAGCCGTCCGCTCGAGCGATCTCGCCGGTCGAGTGACGCTGCTCACCTTCCTCGACAGCCAGTGCACGGAGTCCTGCCCTGTGATCGCGTGGACTATTGCGCGGACGATCGACAGCCTGACTTCCGCCGAGCGGCAATACGTCCGGGCCGTGGCGATCAGCACCGATCCGGCCGAGGACACAGAGAGAAGTGTGCGCAGGTTCCTCGCCCGGAATCGGTCGGTGGGCCGGTTCCTCTACCTCGGCGGTGGTCAGACCGAGGCCGAGCTGCGTGGGCTGTGGAGCGAGTTCAAGGTTCTCTCGTCTCTCGAGAGTGGAGAGGACACACTCCACTCGGCTCCGGTGCGGATCTACGACCGCAGCGGTGAATGGGTCGCGACGCTGCACGCCGGCGCGGATCTGACGGAGGCGAACCTCGCGCACGACCTCCGTGTCGCTCTGGGGCAGTGATGAACCGAAGGTGAGACGCGTGCGCGAGCCGTCGGCTGGTGGCCTAAGCTGCGTTCTGCTTCGGCGGATAGACCGAGTCCGCGTAGGAGCAGAAGACACAGCAATCGCCGGGAAGCGGCCGAAGTAACGTGCCGCATCCCTCGCACCGGTAGAAATACTGGCAGGCGTCCGTGGGCATCGTCTCGACCTTGGAAAGTCCGCACTCCGGACAAGTAATCCGCGCGTCCGTCACTCGTTCGGCCATACCGAGAGCGTACCGCCCCCGTTTCGCCAAACGCTGTTAGTGGACGATGAGCACGTCGCAGTGGGCCATCCGCTGCACGCTCTCCGACACGCTATGCCCGAGCATCCGCTCGACCTGGCTCGGCTCCCTGGTCCCGAGGACGATCAATCCCACATTCCGGCTCTCGGCGACCTCGATGATGGCCTCGGAGATCTCGCCGATGGCCTCGACGAGCTCAGCTTCGATCCCGAGCTCCTTCAGACGGTCGTCGGCCCGCGTGAGCTCTGGCCCGGGGCCGGCTTCGAGCCGAGCGCCGATGAGCACGGGGGTGATGCTCGTCACCACGAGCTTGGCCTCGTACATGCCGGCGAGTTGCGCGGCGCGTTCAAGCGCTCGGTTCGAGACGTCGGAGTCGTTGTAGGCGAGAAGAATCTTCATCGTGCCTCCTTGTTCACAAGGTCGTCGGCGATCATCGAGCCGGTCGTGGGTCGGAGCATCCGCAGATGCGCGGCCTCCCGATCCGGATTTCTACTGAGCTGCCTCCACGCGTAGCTGTGACGGCGCCGTTAACCCAAAGGACTCGAGGAGGCTCGCCTCCCAGTCGGGATGCCGTTCCATGCAGGCCGCACACACGCGGAACATGGAGCCTTTGAGCGCCGGATGCTCGATCTCGGCGCCGGGGGGCAGCTCGAGACGGCCCCACGTGGCGCCCGAAATCAGACCATCTGCCTGCTGCCTGCCGCAGATGGCGCAGCGAAGGTAGAGCCTCGACATCAGCGGTCTTGCAGGCTACCTACCCCCAGGGGCCGATGAACGGCGCCTCGAGATCCGAAAGCAGAATGATGACGACGACCACGATGCAGGCCAGCGAGAGCGCGAGCATGAATGGCACGATGCGCGCGTTCTCCTTCTGCAGTGGTGGGAAGTCGATCTGCTTGCCAGCCATCGTTCCTCCCTCCTAGGCCCCGTGGCCCGTCGTGGTCGAAGGTCGGTCGAGCGCTCCGGACGCCTTCAGGCGATCAGCCTGGTGCGCGAGCTTGCGGTTCTCGAGTATGAAGAAGCCCCAGAACGCGACGAGCATCACCGTGAAGCCCAGAACCGTCAGGATCCACGTTCCGGTCGAGTTGTGGCCGCCGAAGGTCCAGAAGTCGGCGACGCCCTCGCTCCACTCGTCGTAAGGGAATGCGTCGAACATCGCCTAGCTCCTTTCCTCGCCGACGCCAACGGGCGTCTTCGGGGTGCCGTTCGTCTGCCAATACGCGTCGAGTAGCACCGGCGCACTTTCGACCTCGCGGCCGTCCGGCTCGATGATGATCTCCGGAACACGCTCGAACTCGGGGTAGAAGTCCTGCCCGAACTCGGCCAGGTCGAGGCCCTCGAGCTCGACTTCCGCCGGCACGCGCAGCAGGTTCATCTTCTTCAGGATCCAGCTGATGGCATAGCCGGGGAGGAACGCGAGCGGCAGGAAGGCCATCATGCCCATCAGCTGGCCGCCGAAGGAGGTCGGGACGTTGTTGATTCCGGTCGGATAGCCGCCGGCGAAGATCCCGACCAGAAGGACCCCGTAAAAGCCGCACACGCCGTGAACCGCAACGGCGCCAACGGCATCGTCGACCCGCAGCTTCTTCTCGATGAAGCCACCGGCCCAAACGGCCAACATGCCACCCGAGATCGAAAGCAGGTATGCGAGCGACGGGTGGTAGACGTCGGCGCCCGCGGACACGGCGATCACGCCTGCCAGGCCGCCGGACAACGTCCAGAACGGATCGCCCTTACTTGCGAACCAGCCGCCCGTGAACCCGCCGGCGATGCCGATCGTGATCACGAAGGCGATTGCACCGAGCGTGGTCGGGGAGCCGTAGATGTTCAACCAGCCTGGGAAGATCGTCGACTGGATGACGAGACACGCCGCGTAGAAGCCGTAGAAGCCGGTGAAGATCAGCATCAGCCCCATCAGCGTGAGATGGGTGTTGTGCCCGCGGAACCTCCGCGCTAACCCGTCCGTCGTGTACTTGCCGATGCGCGGGCCGAGGTTGAGGAGAACACCGAACGCGAACGCTCCGGCCACGCCGTGGACGACGAGCGACGCGATCGCGTCATGGAATCCGTAACGGGTCGTGAGCCAGCCGCCGGAGCTCCAGCCCCAGGCGGCATCCAGGATCCAGACGACGGAGCCCAAGACCGCAGTCAGGACCAGGTACGCGGAAAGACGCACGCGCTCGATGAGCGCACCCGACATGATCGAGCCGGTCGTCCAGGAGAAGAGGAGGAACGCGAGGAAGAAGACGGCGCTGACGTGATCCTGGAGGTTCGGCCCCATCGCGGCCGACCACGGCGCGGTCGCGCCGCAGAAGCCCTCGAACGCATCCGGGCTCGCATGGCCGGACTTGGGCCAACCCTCCTGGAAGCAGCCGTAGATGTACCAGCCGAAGTAATAGAACGTCGGCGTGACGACCGCGATCGTGAGGATGTTCTTCATCGCCGTCGACATGATGTTCTTGCGTCGAGCGGCGCCAGCCTCGTAGGCCATGAAGCCGACGTGGATCAGCCACATGATCACGACGGTCCAGAAATAGAACGTCTCGGTCAGGATCTGCGTATCGAGGGCGACCTTGGACTCGAGCTCCCCGATTGTTGGAGATTGCGCGAGCCAGGTCGGGATCAGCGACGAGATCATTCCACCCTCCTCGGGCGTCAGCTACCGCGGTCGACGTCGCGGGGACCGTATGAGGCCTGGTGCACGGTTTCCATGTCCGCCTGTACCGACGTTCTCATCGAGACTGTGTAGGGAACGGACACATGGCGCTTCTAGGCTCGGGTGATCGCGCCCGTCTCCATGTCGATCAGGAAGTTCTCAAAGCGAACGGGATTTCCCTGTGCGTCGATGGCCTGCGCGAGGCCGACGAGCCAGAAGAGGCGCACGGGAATTCCTTGGTTGACAGCGCGGATCAGGACGCACTTCTGCTTGTCGCACGGCTCGAACGAGGCGTTCTTCGTCGCGATCGCGATTGCTTCGTCCTGCGAGATCCTCTGATCGGGCGCGCCGCATGTGCGCGTGAGCGCGAGCGCCGCCACGAGCACCACGGCGAGCAGGAAGACGCGTCCAAGCGTGCTGTCCCGGAGCCCGCGCCTCGGCGCCGGCTCGGGCGGGGGCTGGCCGTTACTCGGTTTGCGCGTGCCAGCGTCGGTAGACAGCGTAGGCCCTCAGGAACAGGTAGCCGATGAAGTGGGTCATGAAGACGAGGAGGATCCACCAGATCCACCACGCGTAGTGGAGATCCATCTCTCGAAGCTCGATCACGGTCAAGTACAGCGCGACCGCGAGCGTTAGCAGTAGCAGCCAGGGCGCGAAGCCCAGTACGAGGAAGATGAGCACGGGGGGATCGTCTACGAGTGTGGTGGCTCGTGCAAGTCCGAGTCGGGCAGGCCTGTCCCCGGCGCTACGACCAGGGATAAGGAGAGCTCGAGACGGGGTGGAGATCGCCCGTCGCGAACCGCTCGAAGCGGAACGGATGTAGCAGGCCCGAGTGGCCGCCGAGGAGCACACTGGCGACCTCGCGGCCGACTCCGATCATCTTGTACCCGTGGTTCGAGTCGAGGATCGCGTACACGTTCGGCTTGACGTAGTCGAACACCGGGAAGTTGTCGGCGGTGAACGCCCCGACGCCGCCCGAGCGAGCCATCTTGTACTGGGCGCGACAGCCCTCGAAGCGCGACATCGAGTGAGAGAGCGCCGCGCACCACATGTCGGGGAACGTCGGGTCGACGTCGGTCGTCGACGGGTACGGGTCGAGCTCGACGTCGCCGTCGACGACGAGCGGTGAGGCGCCGCCCTGAACGCCGTGACGGTCGCGCTTGAAGTAGATCCCCCAGAGCTCGTCGGTGACGAGCTCACCGTCGTCGGTGTAGAGGGGAGCGTCCGTGTCGAGGTGGATGACGGGGGGCGCGCCGCCGTCGGCGGTCGCGAACATCAGCGGGTCGACTGTGATCTCGCCCTCCTGCAGATTCCAGTACGTCCACATGGGGCGGTCGCGGACGACATCGCCCGACGGCGTGGTGATGTCGATCGTATTCGGGAGGCCGAGCATCGCCCAGAATCGGCTCGCCCACGGTCCCGGCGCGACGACCACCTGCTCGCCGACCTCGATCGCTCCGCTACTCGTCTCGACGGCCGAGACCGAGTCATCCGAGCCGAGCCGGAATCCGGTGACCTCCGTCTGAGGGAGGATCGTGACGCCTTCGCCGAGGCACTTGTCGCGAAGACCGAGGACCGACTCGACGTTGAACGCGAAGCCGCCCTGGTGCTCGTGCAGACAGATCGTCACGCCCTGCGCGCGCCAGTCGGGAAAGAGACTCTTCATGTGCGCATCGACCTCTGCCGCGCCGACGATCAGCTCGGAGCGGTAGCCGATCCGCTCCTGACGCTCGAACGTGGCGGTGAGGTCGGATTCCTGCACCCCAGCACCGAGCGCGATATAGCCCACGGAGTTGTAGGCATAGGCCGTGGGGTCGGACTCCCACACCTCGACGCAGGCCTGCATCAGCTCGCTCATGGCGGGCTGGAAATAGTTGTTGCGAACGACACCGCAGGCGATTCCGCTGGCCCCCGCACCCGGAGTCGCCTTGTCGAGGACGACGATGTCGCTCCCGGCATCTGAGCCACGTCCGCGCAGCTCCTTCGCGAGGTGGTACGCCGTCGAGAGTCCGTGGATACCAGCGCCGACGACGACGTAAGAAGCCCTCTTCAGCGCCATGGCTATTGCCTCCTAGACAATCCTATTGCGGACACGTCGACAAGACCGTAGCACGGTCCACGTACGGATTCATCGCTACTCCGGTGTGAGCTGCCAGCTCGGAAGGCTCTGCGTGCGCCGCCGCATGCGGCGGCGCCACCACGGCATGAACCAGATGAACCAGAAGGTGAGGACGACCGGGAGCAGCAGAATCAGGTTCTCGGCGACGAACAGCGCGAGGGCTCCGAACACGAGCGCCATCCCGAGTGCGATCGCGATCACGACGAGCCGATAGTTGCGCATCTCGCGCATGATCCCCCAGTAGTCCTCCGCCGGTATCTGCGTGGTGTTCCAGCGGCGGCTGCACTTCTCGCACTGCCACATCTCGCCGTAGGGAACATGGCGGACCTCGCCGCACTTGCACGAGACGGTGATCGGCGGCCCCTTCACGGAAACGATCCTAACGCCGCTCCCCGAGGTTGAGTCCGGCCGCCAACCCTGTTACGGTCGTGCGGATTCCGCGGGTGCGCACCCCGCTCCGGTCCGGCTAGGGAGGTGCTCTGTGAGTGAGGCTGTCTATGCGGGCGCGGCCATCGAGGAGCGCCAGCTCTTAAAGGCGCTCCGCTGGTACGACGGGTTCGTCATCGCGCTTGCCAACCCAGGCTTCCTCATCGGGTCGCTCGGCTACTCGATCGGCGCTCTCGGCGGTTGGGCCGCGGTGTTCCTATGGACGGTGTCCATGACGATCGGCGTTCTCTCGAACTGGATCTACTCCGAGACCGCCGCGATGTTCCCCGATAAGTCGGGGGGGATCGCCCTTTACGCTCACGAGGGTTGGCGGCGCTACTTCACGCCGATCGGCCCCATCGCGACATTCGGCTACTGGTTTGCGTGGTCCTCGGTCCTCGCTCTCTTCGGGATCGTCATCGGCGGGCTGATCCAGGCCGAGTGGTTCCCCGGCGAGCCTGCGGGCGGAATCGGGGCGGACGCGACGGGTTACTTCAGCACGGGGCCGGTCGAGATCGGGCTCCCGCATCTCATCGCGGCGGCGGCGATCATCGGCGTTTGGATCGTCAACATGTTCGGAATCCGACCGGCGGTATGGCTCGCGTACGCCACGGGTGCGATGCTGATGATCCCGCTCGCGGTCTTCATCTTCCTGCCCTATCTCACCGGCAACTGGGAGAGCTCCAACCTCACGTGGACGCTGAACGACGAGGGGCAGCCCTGGGGAGGCTTGAAGACGGCGCTGGTGTGGCTGTTCGTCATGGGGTGGTCGGCGTACGGCGTCGAGACCTGTGCGACGTTCGCGCCCGAGTACAAGGACACGGTCCGCGACACGACGCTCGCCCTCCGATCGTCGGCCATCTTCTCGCTCTTCGTCTACGCCCTCCTACCGCTGGGCATCAGCGGCGTGCTGTCGCAGGAGGCAATCGCGGAGAACCCGGTGGCGTTCTACGTGCCGGCGTTCCAGGAGATCCTCGGCGGCGGCTCCCAAGTGATGGTCGTCCTCCTGATCGCCAGCCTCCTTCTGTCGATGAACACGGCTACAGCCGACGGCTCGCGCGCGCTCTACGGGATCGCCCGCGACGACATGACGATCAAGCAACTCGCCCACCTCAACCGCTTCCACGTCCCGGGTCGGGCGATGACCGTGGACATGATCGTCAACCTCCTCCTCGTGTTTTTCGTGGGCAACACGCTGGCGATCCTGTACACGGGGAACGTCGGCTACATCCTCGCCCACTTCTTCGCGCTCACGGCGTTCATTCTGCTCCGGCGCGATCGTCCGAGTTGGCCGCGGCCGATCAAGGTGAGCAGGATCTGGATCCCGATCGCAGGCGTGCTCGCGGCCGCGAACGCGCTCTTCATCTTCGTCGGCGTGACGGATCCCGGATTGACATACGCGGCGGAGACGAAGCACGTCCTCATCGGTCTTGCCGTTCTCGGGATCTCGGTGCTCCTCTGGCTGTTCCGGAAGATCGTGCAAGACCACGAGACGCCGCGTCTGCGGGAAGAGACCCCAGCGACACCGGAGGCGGCCAGTACGTAGCCATTCCTCCGTTCGTGGGTCGAGAGGCGGGGCGCGAGCCCCGCCTCTCACGTCAGAATCCCTCTCGTGGAGAGTTCACCCGCGCCCGAGGAGTTCCAGATTGCCGTCGCACGGGCCATCTCCGCGCCCGAGGCGTTCGGCGCCTCGTTCGACGAGGCTCCCTCACAGAGCCAGCTCGAGCTTGGCGAGGGCCTCGAGGGCGACCCTGCCGTCGCGTTCCGGCGGACGCTCGGAATGTTCGCCACCGGCGTGACGGTTCTCACCTGCCGTTCCGCCGATCAGGTCCACGGGATGACCGCGAACGCCTTCATGTCGGTCTCGTTACGCCCCCCGCTCGTGCTCGTGTCGATCGACCAGCGGGCGAGGATGTCGAACCTGCTCCACGAGGGCACGAGGTTCGCCGTGAACGTGCTCGAAGCCGGCCAGGCGCAGCTATCGGACCATTTTGCCGGGCGAGCGGCCGAGGGGGCTCCCGAGCCGCGGTTCGAGCTCGTCCACGACACACCCCTGGTCGAGGGCGCGCTCGCTCACCTCGTGGCACGCATCGTCCGCTCGTATTGGGGTGGCGACCACTCCTTGTTTCTCGGCCAGGTCGAGTACGCACGCTACGGCGAGGGTGAGCCGCTGCTCTTCCACGGCGGTCGTTACGAGCGTCTCGTGCGCGACCCGCGT